>JABSSA010000005.1:0-18720 GCA_013214665.1 Paracoccaceae bacterium | reverse complement strand
CAGTGCTCTACCAGGCTGAGCTACACTCCGATTTCGCAAAATGGGGTTGCATGTCCTGCATCCATGACGCTGAACGCACACCGGCGCCACAAGGACGCCGGTCGCAATCGTTCAGGTGATCGAAACTTACAGGCTGGCGTCCAAAGCCGCCAGAATGCCATCGCCCATCTCGGTCGTTGTAACGGGGCTTACACCATCTTCGCCCAAGAGATCAGGCGTGCGCAGACCTTGCGCCAGAACCGTCTCAACCGCAGCTTCCAAACGGTCAGCTTCGGCACCGGCGTCAAACGAATAACGCAGCGCCATCGCAAAGCTGAGGATACAGGCAATTGGGTTGGCCTTGCCCTGGCCCGCGATATCCGGGGCGGAACCGTGCACCGGTTCGTACATCGCCTTTGGCCGGCCATTGGCCATCGGCGCACCGAGCGATGCAGAAGGCAACATGCCCAGCGAACCGGTCAGCATCGCCGCGATATCCGACAGCAAATCGCCAAAGAGGTTGTCGGTTACGATCACATCGAACTGCTTTGGCCAGCGGGTCAGCTGCATCGCGCCGGCATCCGCGTACATGTGGCTCAGTTCCACATCCGGGTAATCTTCGTCGTGCACCTTTTGCACCACTTCACGCCACAGAACGCCTGATTCCATCACGTTGGCCTTTTCCATGGAACAGACTTTGTTGTTCCGCCGCCGCGCCAGTTCAAAGGCCGACCGGGCCGCGCGATCAATTTCGCTTTCGGTGTAGCGCTGGGTGTTGATACCAACCCGCTCGTTGCCTTCTTCAAAGATGCCGCGCGGCTCACCGAAATACACACCCGAGGTCAGCTCGCGCACGATCATGATATCGAGGCCCGCGACCACATCGCGTTTCAGCGATGAAAAATCCGCCAGCGCGTCAAAGCACTGCGCCGGGCGCAGGTTTGAATACAGATCCATTTCCTTGCGCAACCGCAGCAGGCCGCGTTCCGGCTTAAGGCTGAAATCAAGGTTGTCATAGGCCGGGCCGCCAACAGCGCCCAAAAGAACCGCATCCACCTCTTGGGCTTTGGCCATTGTCTCATCCGCCAACGGAACGCCGTGCTTGTCATAGGCGGCACCGCCGACCAAATCTTCGCTCACGTCGATCTTGAGACCACGCTTATCGCCAAACCACGCGATGACGCGGCGCACTTCGGCCATCACTTCCGGGCCAATACCGTCGCCGGGCAAAATCAAAAGGGATGCGTCTGCCATATCGGCCCTCCATTGCTTTGTTGTGGTCGGCCTAAACAGGTGCTGTGCAGGCGTCAAGCAATCGGCCGGATTCGCGGCTTTTTGTCTGTGATTTAAGGGGCTGGCGGCCAATCCACATCCACCCAAACCATTCGATGGCGCGATGCGGTTTCCGCCGTTTCCAACAAAGGATCATCAGGTTGAGGCCACAAAACTTCGGAGGCCAAATCCTTGAGGCTGGCGTCTGGCAAGACATAGCTGACCCGAAGGTCTCCAGGCGTAAGATCGCTCCAATCAACTGTCTTGGTTTGTCGGGCACCTTTGGGCTGGGGATCTTGCAATCGTTCATGCGCCAGCAAGGCACGCATGGCCACATGGCGCCCCTCGCCGCCGTTGGGGTCAAGGTTGGTGTTGGCGAGAATGACCAGCGGCCCATGTGCGATGTCTCTGAGATCATCAAGAATCTTCGCAGCAAACAGGATTTCGTCATGGTTGCGCAGGCCATTGCGATCCTCCTGCCCATCAAACACTGGCGGGGTGGCATGAAATAGGAGGAGCGTTACCGGTGGCCCATCAGGAGGCTGTATGGGCACAGCCCAATGCCCGGCCGACGACAGCCGTTGCACGTCCAGCGCTGCAGCACTTGGAAACAGGTGGCCGTCTGTTTGGGGCAGGGTGGCCCAAGGCAAATCCTGCCAAAGGGTGGCGGAAAAATCCTGTGCCTTTTCTGTGAGAATGGGATGTCGGGATATGAGCGCCATTGCACCGTCGCCATGAAACAGGCCCCAACCTTGCGCATCACCTGCGCGCCCGAAACGGCCATCTCCGTCAAGATCGCGATCCGTCATCAATCCCCTGTTGGGCGGCAATGCGAAGAAATGTGAGTACCCGGCTTGTTGCGCAAGCCAACCCAAGGCCCGCAAATCCGCGTCCCAATCCAAGCCGTAAAGCGCCACGACATCAGCGTTTGCATGAGCCAATACCGCGAGACTGGCCTTAATCTGTGGATCTTGCCCGCGCAGCATGTCGCGCAGCAAAACACCCGGCCCGCGCCGCGATAGTTCTGTTGTCCAAGTGGCTAGGCGAAGCACTTCGGCCTGAGCGGCGCTGGCCCAAAGGCCAGCGGCAAAAATCAGGCCGGCTGCAATTCGGACTCTTCGTTGCCAACAAAGGCGCGGCGGCGCTGTTCGGCAATCATCTCTGCAATCCGCTGCATCGCGATCCCGCGCATGATCATACTGGCTGGCAAAAACGCCCATGCCGTAATCGTCCAGATCAAAGTTTGATGATTGGTTAATGTCAGCGGATCAATCACGTGGGACGCCACTTTAACCAGTGCTGGGATGACAAATGGCAACAGGAAGCCAAGGGCGATGTTCACCCGTGCATCCCGGTTGAGCCGCTGCAACACGTCGCCGCCGGTGGTGGGGTCAAAGAGGGGCAGATTGATCCAGACGTTAAAGGCTTTGCCCCGGGCGGGCCAACCGAAGATGCGGACCATCACGAGGAAGGCAAACATCGCAAAGATGGCGGCCAGATAGGCGATACCCGCAGCCACTCGCACCAAAGCCAGTGTTTCCGCGTTTGTTTCGCCAGGGAACATCAATACGACGAGCCGCACAGGCGAATATGGGAAATCCATGCTTTGCCCGACCAAAGTACCGACGGACCAAACCGCATTCGTCAGGTTCGTAGGCTCAGACAATCCGCGGCAGGCCACGGTGATCAGAAAGATCGTGGCAAACAAAGCGACAAACCGAAGACGGTTGAAGGGGGGCGCGTCTCGGAATTCGACAATGCTGGGGCTGTCGGCATTGTATTCGACAAAGGTCAGAAATGCCGCGAGAAGCGCCATAAGCACAGTCACCTGTGTGCTGTCCGGACCAACGCCCGGCAGCAGCAATGCTGGTGTCGCAATCACAAGAGCCACCAATAGCCCCCGTGTTGCTGCGCCTGTCATTCGCGCAATCACATCTCTTTCCCTTCAAACTGGTCAGCCACGATACGTGCCGCGGACTTGTCCCAACTTGTGCCGCCGGGTCTGGCGGTGCCTCAATTTTGCCTTAGAAATGCCCTGATTGACCCATTGGCTCAAGCGATTTGGTTAATCATTGCTTAATGTTGCGACAATTTCAGGGTTGGGGTGGTGCGTTTGTGCATCATTTCGAAGGCCGAAATGTGGCGCAACGCAACATATTGTGTTGATTGGAAAATCAACATCAATGGGGCTGGCGCGGCTGTTTCCGCCGCGCCAACAATCATAGGCTGTATTAGACCCAGGGTCGTGCCTGAGCGGCCTTTGTTTCGAACGACGCAATTGCGTCAGATTTTTCCATCGTCAAACCGATGTCATCGAGACCTTCCAAAAGGCAATGCTTGCGGAACGGATCGACCTCAAACGGGAAAACCTCGCCATCAGATGTCGTGATCTCTTGCTTTTCGAGATCGACGGTCATCCGCGCGTTGGCGCCCTTCTCGGCATCCTTCATCAAGATATCCACCTGCTCTTGCGGCAGAGGGATCGGCAGGATGCCGTTCTTGAAGCAGTTGTTAAAGAAGATGTCTGCAAAGCTTGGTGCGATAACGCAGCGGATGCCGAAATCTTTGATCGCCCAAGGCGCATGTTCCCGAGACGAACCGCAGCCAAAGTTGTCACCCGCAACGAGGATCTCGGTTTCGCGGTATTGAGGCTGGTTCAGCACGAAATCTTCGATCTCGTTGCCTTCGCGGTCGTACCGCATTTCGTCAAACAGGTTCACACCCAGACCAGACCGCTTGATGGTCTTCAGAAAGACCTTGGGAATGATCATGTCAGTGTCGATATTCACAAGCGGCATGGGCGCTGCGATGCCGGTGATGGTTTCGAATTTATCCATGGTAAAATCCTTTCCGTGGCACGTTTGGAAAACGTGTCACATCATGTCCCGTACGTCGGTGAGCTTGCCGGTGATCGCCGCCGCTGCCGCCATCGCGGGTGACACAAGATGCGTGCGCCCTTTGTAGCCCTGACGGCCCTCAAAGTTCCGGTTCGAGGTCGCGGCGCAGCGTTCATGTTCGCTCAGCTGATCGGGGTTCATCGCCAGACACATGGAACAGCCCGCAAGCCGCCATTCAAATCCAGCCTCTTTGAACACATCGGCCAAGCCTTCTTCTTCGGCTTGAAGGCGGACAAGGCCAGAGCCGGGCACGACCATGGCGCGCATCCCGTCTTTGATCTTTTTGCCGCGCACGATATCGGCGGCAGCGCGCAGGTCTTCGATCCGACCGTTGGTGCAGGAACCGATAAAGACGGTGTCGATTTCGATGTCGGTCAGCTTCTGGCCGGGTGTCAGTCCCATGTATTCCAGCGAACGCCGGGCCGCATCGACCTTGCCGCCTTCGAAATCCTCGGGCGCGGGCACCACGGCTGTGATTGGCAGCACGTCTTCGGGCGATGTGCCCCACGTGGCCACGGGTGCGATGTCTTCGCCCTTGATGGTCACGATCTCATCCCAATGCGCATCGTCATCGGAATACAGCGTCTTCCACCATTCCAGCGCGGCTTCCCACTGTGCGCCTTTCGGGGCGTGGGGGCGGCCTTTGACATATTCATAGGTGGTTTCATCCGGGGCAATCAGACCTGCGCGTGCGCCGCCTTCGATAGCCATGTTGCACACGGTCATGCGGCCTTCCATCGACAGATCGCGGATCGCTTCGCCGCAATATTCGATGACAAAGCCGGTGCCGCCTGCGGTGCCGGTTTTGCCGATCACCGAGAGGGTGATATCCTTGGCCGTCACGCCGGGGCGCAGCTTGCCGGTGATTTCCACCTTCATGTTCTTGGATTTCTTCTGAATCAGCGTTTGCGTCGCCAGAACATGCTCCACTTCGGATGTGCCAATACCATGCGCCAGCGCGCCAAAGGCGCCGTGGGTCGCGGTGTGGCTGTCACCACAAACAACGGTCATGCCCGGCAGGGTCCAACCTTGCTCTGGGCCGACGATGTGCACGATGCCCTGACGGATATCGCTGACCGGGTAGTAGTGAATGCCAAAATCCTTGGCGTTCTTGTCCAGCGCGGCCACCTGAATGGCGCTGTCTTCGGTCATGTTTGCGGGATCTTCGCGGCCCGGTGTTGTGGGCACGTTGTGGTCGGGCACGGCGATTGTCTTGTCAGGCGCGTGTACCGGACGGCCTGCCATGCGCAGACCTTCGAAAGCTTGCGGGCTTGTCACTTCGTGAACAAGGTGGCGGTCAACATACAACAAGCATGTTCCGTCATCTGCCTCATGCGCCACATGCGCATCCCAAATTTTATCATAGAGCGTTTTGGGGGACATTGGTCCTCTCCCATATGTGCAAAATCGGTAGGTGGTGAGCGGTGATTTACCAGATCATAGACAGGCGCGCACCGTAAAGGTGGCACCATAGAACCGCTCCATCAGGCGATCCCGGTCATTTATGTCAAAGACTCTGATCACGAGGGATGTCTATCCCGTCGGGCAATCTACGGCAAGGCCGGGGCACATGCCCAAATTTCAACTGTCAGCGGCGTTGTCTTCGGTGCGAAGTGCGAGCGCTTTTTCGATCGCGATGCGCGAGCCTTTAAGCGGGAACACCACCTGTTCGGTTGCCGTGGTCAGCCGCCAGCGCAGCCCGGCTTGCACCAGTTCGAAATCCACCTTGTCTAGGATGAAGGCATAAGCCGCAAACCCATCGTATGGAGACGGCAGCGAGATCAGATTGTCACCGTTCACCGTAAGTTGCCGCACGGTGCCGTCGGGCATCTCAAGGCTGGATTTCAGTTGGGATTGTCCGGGCGTACCAGGGTAAGCGATGGAAATCAGTGCATCTTGCCCATCTGGCCGCAGAAGCATCATTGCATAGCTGTCGTCATCCAGCACCAACGCAGCACCTTCCAGCCCGTCATCCCACAGCGTATGATCTGGCGAAAGGACTTCCCAGCGGCCAACTTGCTCGGCCGACAGCAGGTTATTTGGGCTGAGCAAAGCTGCACAAACCCCGAGTGTTTTTAGCATCTGACGCATCGTTATCATGGCAAAACCCGCCAAAACTCTCCTTACACTCTAGATGAGCGACATAATTGCACGCAAGTTTTAGCCAAAAGCGGCCCGCGACACAGGTTTCATTGAACTGTCACGTTGCCACTGCTATTTTTAACTTACGAGGCGTTGGCGGATCCAACGCCATAGAAAAGGAGGACGACGTCCTGACATTTCAAGCTGAAGCGGTGCATTCCGCGGATGAGCGGTCGGGCCCGATGGGTGGCGCCGCAACCGTTGCCTCAAGCGAAGAGCAGCTTGAGGCCATTCTTGCTTCCCTTAATAGCGACAAAGCAGAAGACATCGTGCAAATTGATTTGCGCGGCAAATCGGCTATGGGCGATTACATGGTTGTGGCCTCTGGTCGCTCCACCCGCCAGGTGACCGCAATGTCGGAAAAGCTTGTCGAGAAATTCAAATCTCAATTTGGCCGTACGGCCCGCGTTGAAGGCAAGGACACCGGCGATTGGGTTTTGATTGATACGGGTGACGTGATCATTCACGTGTTCCGCCCAGAAGTGCGCGAATTCTACCAGCTCGAAAAGATGTGGGTGCCTGTCAGCCCCAATTCGGCTTTGACGTAGACACAGGTTCATGCGCATTTCGATTTGTGCCGTGGGCCGGCTGCGCGCTGGCCCTGAGCGCGATTTGTTTGACGATTATTCCGATCGGTTCGCCAAGTCCGGCAAAGCGCTGGGCCTGGGGCCGATAGATTTGCGCGAAGTCGAAGATCGTAAGGGTGGCGGTATGTCGGCCGAGGCGCCTTTGTTGCGCAAGGCGATGCCGCAGCCGAGTGTCCTGTGCATCCTGGACGAACGGGGGCGGGTGGAAACATCGCCGCAATTTGCCAACCGGATTGCCCGTTGGCGTGATGACGGCCATCGCCACCTGACGTTTGCAATTGGCGGCGCGGATGGACTTGCGCCGGATCTGCGCGCCGAGGCGGATCACGCGCTCAGTTTCGGGGCGATGGTTTGGCCGCATATGCTGGCGCGGGTGATGTTGGCCGAACAGCTTTACCGGGCGGCGTCTATACTGGCGGGGTCACCCTATCACCGGGTGTGATCACTTGAGGTCGACGCGGGTCGTGCCGGTGTTCCAACCTTCGGGCAAATCCCGTGCCTGAACCAGTACATGATCCAGCTCGGCGGGGATTACCACGCCAGACAATGATCGCGTGAACGGCTGTTCTTGTACATGGGGGTGATAGAGCACGCGCAGGCCCAATTCGTTCCCGTCCGGGTCCAGCACGCGCCATCCGTCGGCGTAATGGTCCCAGCCGGTGTCGGGATGCCGTATGGTGACGTCAAAACGCCAGGAGCCGTCCGAGGATTGCGTGGCTTTGACGTCTTCGATCACAGGCTCACCCGCGGAGAGCGGAGTGGCAAGACAGGCGAGAATGGCACAGATAATTCGGTGTTTCATAGGGCTCTCTACCATTTTGATCGGAAAATCTCCTGTCACATCCGCGTGTCCAGCAGCACCTGGCGGGATTTGGAGTTGAACTCTCTGCGCCAGATCACGCCAATGGTAAAACATGTGGCAAGGGTCAAAGCAGCCGGTCCTGCCAGCCACGCGGTGGACGCGAGCGCAAAATACACCGCGCGCAGGCCGCGGTTAAAGGATTGTGCGGCCAATACATTGATTTCACCGGCTTGTTTTGACCTGTGTTCGACTAATAGGTCGTCCAGGTCATTTGGTACTGTTGCCATGACAACGGATACATAGCCAAACAGCCGGTTGGCCCAGACGAACTTGAGAAACGCATTGGTGAGTAACAAGATCACAAGCAGAATCTTGACCTCCCACACAAATGTCGGTGCATCCGTTTGAACAAGATCTCCGGCCACCAGAGTCAGCCGTTCGGCATTTCCCAAAACGGCCAACATGCCTCCCAAAGCAAGAATGGAAGTGGAGGCGAAAAATGCCGTGCCTTGCCGCAAGCTGGCGACGATTTGCGCATCAAAAATCCGCGGTTGCCGGGTGATCATTTCTTGCATCCACAACCGGCGATACTGCGCCATCAGCTTGGTGGTTGACGGTGTTTTTGCCGAAGGGTTTTCAACCCACCAGCCCATGAGCAGCCAAGCTGTGATCACAAAAACCACTGCTGCAAGGTCAAATTCAGTGAACAGAGCCGCGCGGTCAAACCAAGTCATGAGGGGCTTTTACACACAGAAAACACAGATATCACGTCACTTTGCCACTTTGGCATGGGATTGTTTACGAAACTCAAGCGCATCTTTGCTTTGCCAGGAACAATATGCCCCATTTTTGCCGCGATTGGCCGATAATCCGCCACATAACACCTAAAAAATGGAGCAGGTTCTTGGGGCGCTGGCTCGTTACCTTTGTACTTTCGTTTGTGATTACCACCACGGCCTTGGCGCAAGAAGAAAAGCTTCGCCGGCTTGAGTCTGGGGAAGATGCGCGCGGCTGGGAAGCTGTGGGCCGCCTGGATATTGACGGTAAAGGTTTTTGCACGGGCGCGTTGATCGCGCCAGATGTGGTTTTGACCGCTGCGCATTGTCTTTATGACACCGAAACGCACAACCGCATTGACGAGACCCGGGTCTCTTTCCTGGCGGGGTGGCGCAACGGGCGCGCGTCGGCCTATCGCAATGTCAAACGCGCGATGGTTCACAAAGCTTATGTGTACGACGGGCAAGCGTCGTCTTTCGGGGTGCGCAACGATCTGGCTTTGCTGGAATTGGATATGCCAATTCGTACCGGGCGCATCACGCCATTTGAAACGGCGGCGCAACCCCGCCGTGGCGATAACGTGGGCGTTGTAAGTTATGCAAAAGATCGCTCTGACGCGCCATCGCTGCAAGAAGTGTGCAACGTGATGGCGCAGCAAGATGGGATCCTGGTGACGTCTTGCGATGTTGATTTCGGGTCCTCCGGCGCGCCGATCTTTAGCTTTGCAGAAGATGGAAAACCCAAAATCGTCTCGGTCGTTTCGGCCAAAGCGGAAACCGATGGCAATCCGGTCGCGCTTGGCACAGCGTTGAGTATGCCCCTGGCGGAATTGCAAGCCGAGCTGGTCGCAACCAAGGGCAAATATCTTTCGGGCAGCCAAACCCGCCGTGTGCGCGTGGGGCAAAAATCCGAATCTGGAGCGAAGTTTGTAAAGCCATGATTTTGCGTTGGGTTCTCTTTGTTGCAGTGTTGTTTGCGACGCCCTTGGCGGCGCAAACAACCACCTTGCGCAAGCTGGACACGGCCAATTCCGCCAGCGTCTGGAAGGCCGTTGGGCGCATTCAGCTGGGAACATCAGGTTTTTGTTCCGGCACATTGATCGCCGCTGATCTGGTGCTGACAGCGGCCCATTGCCTTTACAAAGGCAACTCCGGTGCCACCTATGCCCCAACAGAGATTACCTTTCAGGCTGGATTTCGAAACGGTAAGGCCGTCACCGAACGCCGTGCAATCGCAGCTGAGCCCCACAGCGGTTTTGACCCGCGCGCGCCTTTGACGGATCAAAACGTCTCTGTGGATGTGGCGCTGATCCAGCTTGATCAGCCGATTTCCACGTTTGACATCCCGCCATTCTACGTGTCGCGCGACGCGGTACGGCAAGGGCCGGTGAGCGTCGTGTCTTATGGGCGGGGCCGGTCCAACGTGCAATCGCGGCAGGATCAGTGCCAGATGTTCCGCCAATTGGGCGATGTGCTGCTGTTTGATTGCGATGTGACGTTTGGCTCCTCCGGCGCGCCGGTCTTTACCCACCTCAACGGGCGTGGGCAGATTATGTCGGTGATTTCCGGCATGGCCAGCTACCAAAGCAAACGCGTCGCGCTGGGGATGCAGCTGCCGGAGCGGGTTGAAGAGGTGAAAAAACAGCTGCGTGTGAACCGCGTGGCCCCGAAAGCCACGATCAAGCGCATCACCGTGGGCGGCAATCGCAGCGGAAGCGGCGCGAAGTTCGTGCGGCCTTAAGTCCTGCTCAGGGTCTTGAACATCCGAATTTGAATACCCACGTCATCCCTGTCAGGGCGCCAATTGGGCCTTGGCACATTGAAATGGGCCCGTCCGCTGCAGGAGGGTTCGATCTGAAATCGCTCGTTTATGAGGATGACACATGCGTAGCTTTGATTTTGCACCGCTTTACCGTGCAACCGTTGGATTTGACCAAATCGCTGACCTGATGGATCGCGTGCTTGCGACCGAAAACACAGGGTCCAGCTATCCGCCCTACAATATCGAAAAAACAGATGATGATGCGTACCGCATCTCGATCGCTGTGGCCGGGTTTTCCGATGCCGATCTGAACGTGGAAGTGCGGGAAAACGCGCTGATCGTTTCGGCCAAGAAGGCTGATGAGGCCGACCGCAAATACCTGCATCGTGGGATTGCCACACGCGCGTTCGAACGCCGCTTTCATCTGGCCGACCATGTTGTCGTCACAGCGGCCAGCCACACCGATGGCATGTTGCACATCGATCTGGTGAAAGAAGTGCCCGACGCGCTGAAACCGCGCCGCATTCAGATTGCCGGTCAGGCGGCGATTGAAACAGATGTGGTGGACGCGAAGGCCGTCAACTGACCTCAAAAAGATTGTCTGGTGAAGAGTACATGCCCCGGCCATCCGGCTGGGGCTTTTCCGCGTTTTAATCGCGGTCTTTGCGCTTGTCCCACAGATCGGGGCGGCGCTCCTGGGTCAGCTTTTCTGACATCTCGCGCCGCCATGTGGCGACCTTGCCGTGATCGCCAGAGGTCAGCACGTCGGGGATGCTGCGCCCTGCCCATTCGGCGGGGCGGGTGTATTGCGGATGCTCCAGAAGCCCGTCGGAATGGCTTTCTTCTTCGGTGGAGGCCGCATTGCCCAAGACGCCGGGCAAGAGCCGCACGGTGGCGTCGATCATGGCTTGGGCCGCAATTTCCCCGCCGGTCATGACGAAATCCCCAAGCGAGACCTCTTGCACGCCGAAATGTTCCAGCACGCGCTCATCCACGCCTTCGAACCGGCCACAGAGGATCGTCACACCGCTGCAGCGCGCCAGCGAACGCGCCATGGGTTGATCAAAGCGCCGCCCACGTGGCGACATGTAAAGGATCGGCCATTGCCCGCGCGCGTGGGATTGCGCCTCTTCCAGCGCGGCGCCCACAACATCGGCGCGCAACACCATCCCGGCGCCACCGCCCGCAGGCGTGTCATCCACGTTGCGATGCTTGCCCACGCCAAAGCCGCGCAGATCATGGGTGTGCAATTGCCAGCGCCCTTCCTGCAGCGCCTTGCCCGTCAGAGACAGGCCAAGCGTGCCGGGAAAGCTTTCGGGAAACAGGGTGACAACCCGCGCTTGCCAAACGCCGACAAGATCGGGCGCTTCGTCCATCAGGGAGGAGGGTTTGAGCGTGGGCCGGATCGCCTTACGCCCATAGGATTTCTGGGGGCTGCTCTTGTCGTCGGCCATCGGTCACAAAAGGCCGTCGGGCGGGTCTGCCACGATCTTGCGCGCGGCCAGATCCACGGTGGGCACAGCGGCGCGGGTGAAGGGCAGCAACACGGTTTGCGAGGCGCCGGATTGCATAATCTCCAACAGATCGTCCGCGCCGTGGTTTTGCACCGCTTTGACACGGCCCAAAAGCGTGCCGCCGGTGTCATAGACGCTGAGACCGATCAGATCGGTGTGGTAAAATTCGTCATCGGGCAAAGAGGGGAGCTGATCACGGCGGGCGAAAAGCTCTGTGCCTTTCAGCGCATCGGCCTCTTCTTTTGTGGCGATCTCTGCGATGCGGGCCACAAATCCGTTTTTGATAGGGTTCAGCAAGGCCAGCGTAAATTGCTGTGTGCCGTCCGCTGAGGTCAGCGGGCTGTAGGTTTCGATGTCTTCCGGGGCGGCGGTAAAGGATTTCACGCGCACTTCGCCGCGCACGCCGTAGGCGCCGCTGATGCTGCCAACAATGATGCGGTTCGGATCAGACATGAGCATGTAAAAGCGTTCTGAAAAACGCTTTGGCAAGGATTTTCGAACATCCTTGCCCCGGCCAGAGGGTCCGACCGGGGCAAGGTACGATATTTATTCTTCTGCAGGCGCTTCTTCTGCAGGGGCCGCTGCGGCTTCGGCAGCTTCTGCGGCTTTGGCTGCTTTCTCTTCCGCGCGGTCCTTGGCTTTCTGGCCAGGCTCGCCCTTCTTGAGGTTGGCGCGCTCTTTCTTGTCAACAACGCCGGCCGCTTCGAGGAAACGGGAAATACGGTCTGTTGGCTGTGCGCCCTGGCTCAGCCAGTACTGCACGCGCTCCATGTTCATTTTCACGCGCTCTTCGCTGTCTTTCGGCAGAAGCGGGTTGTAGGTGCCCAGTTTCTCAATGAAACGGCCATCGCGTGGCATACGGCTGTCTGCCGCAACGATGCGGTAGAACGGACGCTTTTTGGAGCCGCCGCGGGCCAGTCGGATTTTCATTGCCATTGTGTGTATCTCCTTTGAATGGCGGGGTGCCGGATCAGGTCCGGCTACGTTTGGTGTTGCTCGTGATGACGGATCACCTCATCAATCACGAAGCGGAGGAATTTCTTGGCGAAATCGGGGTCGAGGTCGGCCTCTTTGGCCAATTCTTCAAGCCGTGCGATCTGTTTCGCTTCGCGCGTGGGATCGGACGGGGGAAGATCATATGCGGCCTTGAGCTTGCCCACAGCCTGCGTGTGGTGAAACCGTTCACCCAGCGTGTAGATCAAGACGGCATCCAACCGGTCGATGGAGGCGCGATGTTCTTTCAGCACCTCGGCGGCTTTCTGGACAGGATCGGTCATGGAAGGCTCCTGTAGTAGGTGGGTCTTTGGGCGGTGTCCGGCCCCGGATGGCGCCAGATTTGGACAGGCCCGAAATGCTCGTGGGTAAAGTCGTAATCATAGGCCGCGCCCAGCCGCGTCGCGACCGCAGCGGAGGCCGTGTTGGCCGGATCAATCATCGAGGTCAGCGTGGTCCAGCCCAGCGTGTCATAGGCATAGGCGCGTGCGGCCAAAGCGGCCTCAGTTGCATAGCCTTTGCCGGTGGCGCCATCAAAGAGATCCCAGCCCAATTCATCTTCGGGGAAGCCCACCGGGTGATAATTGCCGACGATACCGACGAATTTGCCGGTGGCTTTTTCTTCCAGCGCCCAGCGGCCAAAGCCGCGCAGCACCCAATGGCCGACCTCAAGCGCCAGCAAGCGCCAGGCGCGTTCGGCGGTGGTTGGACCACCCACAAACTTGGCGCGTTCGGACATGAAAAACGCCGCGTGCACATCCTGATCGCCAATCTCTGGCGCGCGCAGGATCAGGCGCTCTGTTTCTAGCCGTGGTGCGGAAAACGTAACGGTCATGCGGCCCTCCGGTTATGGCGGTAGACGAGATCGTCGGGATCAGGTTTGTCGGCGTCTTTGTCCAAAACAGCCCCCAGCCGTTCGGCCAGCGCGATGGAGCGTGCGTTGGGCGGGTCGATATAGCTGACCAATGTGTCGTGACCATTTTCAAAGGCCCAGGCGCGTGCCGCGGTTGCGGCTTCAAACGCATAGCCGTGGCCTTCGAAGCCGGGATAGAGCAGCCAGCCGATTTCAACCTCGGGGAAATGAACGGGCTTGTTGATACCAACCTGTCCGATGGTTTCCCCGGTTGCGGTCAGATCAACCGCCCAGGAGCCATGTCCCAAGAGCGACCAGCTGCCCACCTCTGCGGCCAGCCACAGCCACATCTTTTCCTGGCCCAGAGGGCCGCCCATATATTGCGCCCAGTCGGTGGCGAAATGGGTCGCCATCGGTTCGAAATCTTCCAGCCGGTGATGGCGGAGCGTGAGGCGATCGGTGTGCAATGTGGGTGCGGCGGTCATTATACGGCCTCCGCAGATAGGTGGCGCCAGATCAGCAAGCGACCGACGTCGTCCACGTGGCATTCGCCATCGCGCGTTGCACCCATCCGCTGGGCCAGCGCTTGCGACCGGTGATTGTCGGGTGTGGTACAGCTGATCACCGTGGACCAGCCGAGAACCTCATAAGCATAGCGCCGGGCAAAAATTGCCGCACGGTAGGCCACGGATTTGCCTTCGGCGCCGGCAAAAACGCTCCATGCGATTTCAGGCTCGGGCCAATCGCAGGGCGCCATCAGACCAACCACGCCCAAGGGCGTATCGCTGTGGGTTTCGGTGACCATCCAACGCCCGAAGCCGTGCAAATGCCAATGCCCGATCAGCGCTTCGAGCTTTTGTTCCGCTTGCACGCGGGTATTTGGCCCGCCCACGCCTTTGGCGCGGTCAGAGGCGCGGAATTCGGCATAGGCGTCAAGATCCGACATGGCGGGTGCGCGTAGGGTCAGATCATCCAGACGAAAGGTTGGGATCTGAAGCGTGGTATGTCCGATAGGCTCGATCATGCGGCCTCCGACATATGTTGCCAGACTTCGGCGTCCGGTTCGTGCACGGCGCGCGTGCCATCGGTTGTTGCGCCCAAACGGCGGGCGACATTCTGGGATGCGGTATTGGTGTGGTCGATATAGCTGACCAACTGGGCGATGCCGTGTTGCTCATAGGCCCAGCGGCGCACGGCGATTGCCGCCTCGGTGGCATAGCCGTGACCTTCGGCCCCTTCAAACAAATGCCAAGCCAGCTCTGTCTGTGGCCATGCGCTGTGGTGTAGCAATCCGACCCGCCCCAATGGCGCGTTGCTGTCATGGCGTGTGAGGATAAAGAACCCAAACCCGTGCCACTGCCAGTGCCCGATCCCAGCAATGAACCCAAACCAGGCGTCAGATTCGCTGCCTGTTTCCCCTTGTGCCACCATCGCCGGATGGCTGGTTATAAAGCGTGTGAACGCGGGCAAATCGCCGCGTTCTGGTCCACGCAAGACCAGCCGTTCCGTTGTAAGCAACGGTGCAGAGGTGAGGGCTTGGGTCATTTCTTTTTCCCGAACCCTGACAATCCCGGAGGCAGCGCCATACCGCCCCCGCCCAGACCGGGCAGGCCACCGCCGCCAGGCATTTTGCCGCCCATGGCCTTGGCCGCAGCTTCCAGCTGTTTCGGGTCCATCCCGGCCATGTCGGGCATCCCTTTGCCGGACATGGCGCGCATGGCCTGTTTCAGCATGCCGCCTTTGCCCTTGCCCAGCTTTTTCATCATGTCCGACATTTGCCGGTGCATCTTGAGCAGTTTGTTGAGGTCCGAGACTTCCATGCCGGAGCCAGCTGCGATCCGTTTCTTGCGCGAGGCTTGCAGGATCTGGGGTGCGGCGCGTTCTTTCTTGGTCATCGACTGGATCATGGCGATCTGCTGGCGCAGGATCTTGTCGTCAAAGCCCGCGTCTTGCACCTGTTTGGCCATTTTGCCCATGCCGGGCATCATGCCCATCATGCCTTCCATACCGCCCATCTTGAGCATCTGGTCCAGCTGCATCCGCAGGTCGTTCATATTGAACTGACCTTTGGCCATGCGCTTCATCATGCGTTCGGCTTGTTCAGCCTCGATGGTTTCCTGCGCCTTTTCGACGAGGGAGACGATATCGCCCATGCCCAAGATGCGGCCTGCGATCCGGTCCGGCTCGAAAGTTTCGAGCGCGTCCATCTTTTCGCCAAGGCCAACGAATTTGATCGGCTTGCCTGTTACAGCGCGCATCGACAACGCTGCACCGCCGCGCCCGTCGCCATCCATCCGGGTCAGGACCACGCCGGAGATGCCGATGCGTTCGTCAAAGTTTTCGGCGGTGTGCACCGCGTCCTGGCCTGTCAGGCCATCGACCACCAGCAGTGTTTCGCGTGGGTTGGCCACGTCACGCACCGCTTCAACCTGCGCCATAAGCTCTTCGTCAATCGAAAGGCGGCCAGCGGTGTCGAGCATATAGACATCGTAACCGCCCAGACCCGCCTGGGTCTTGGCGCGTTTGGCGATGGACACAGGGTCTTCGCCTTTGACGATGGGCAAAGTGTCAACGCCGATCTGCACACCCAGAATGGCCAGCTGTTCCATCGCGGCGGGGCGGTTCACGTCAAGCGAGGCCATCAGCACGCGCTTGCCTTCTTTCTCGGTCAGGCGTTTGGCCAGCTTGGCCGTGGTCGTTGTTTTACCGCCGCCTTGCAGGCCGACCATCAGGATCGGGGCTGGCGGGCTGTCGATCTTGAGCGCGCCGGGTTCGCCTTCGCCTGTCAGCGTGGCGACAAGCGCATCATGCACGATTTTGACAACCTGCTGGCCCGGCGTGACCGATTTGGTGACGGCCTGGCCTGTTGCCTCTTCCTGCACCCGCTTGACGAAATCGCGGGCCACAGGCAGCGAGACGTCGGCCTCCAGCAGGGCCACGCGCACTTCGCGTAGGGCGGTTTTCACATCGTCTTCGGACAGCGCACCTTGCTTGGTCAGCCGGTCGAAGACGCCAGAAAGACGTTCGGACAGATTTTCAAACATGGGTCTCTCCTTTTCGGACCGTTGACGTTAGCTCCGACATAAGGCGGAACGGCGCATTCCCCAAACCCAAACGACAAGCGCCCCCACGGGCGTAACACGCTGGTGGGGGGCGATCCCGGCTTGAGCCAAGGGACCGGAAAGCACAATGCTTCCGGGATTGCGGGGCAGATAGGCGGGATAGGCGCTGCTGTCAACCTTACGGCGCCACAGCGCCTTGGCACACAAGCCTACACAACACATATGGGGTCTGTGGCACTGTATCATCAAAAGGGAGCAGGGTGATGAGGCGCAGAGACGTTCTGAGCGGGATGGGCGCAACACTGGCGGCTGCGATGACACCTCTGAGCTGTGCGCAGGCAAGCGAACGCCCGGCGTTAGGATATCTGCGCACGAATTGGAGCCAGGATCCTTTTGCCTATGGTGCGTATTCCTACGTCGCCAAAGGCAGCCGCCAGCGCGACCGCCGGCATTTGGAAGATCCGATCAACAATCGCGCCTTTTTCGCAGGAGAGGCGGTTTATCCGAAATACAACAGCACGGTCCATGCGGCGCACGAATCCGGCTTGCGCACCGCAGATATGGTGCGCGATGCCGGGCATGGTCGGGTCGCGGTCATTGGTGCAGGCATGTCAGGTCTAAGTGCCGCGCATCGTCTGGCTGAGGCAGGGGTAGATGTGACCGTCTTTGAAGCCCGCGACCGTATCGGAGGCCGAATTTGGACGGAGCGCGACAGCCTGAAGGCTCCGCTCGATTTGGGCGCAAGTTGGATCCACGGACCGGACGGAAATCCGTTGACCGCGATGGCCAACACTGGGGGGCTGGCGCGGGTTGTCACCGATCCGACCTATATCATGCGCGCGAAGGGTGGCCGTAGGCTGCGCGACCAAGACGCGCCAGATTGGCTGGACGAGGTGATCGAGGTGCAGCATTCGAGCGGTGCGGCATCTGACCAGATCAATGAATTGGCCTATCTGCTGCAGCGAGATTACTCGGGTGCTGACGTGGTCTTTCCCGGAGGGTATGCCGCCATTTTCGATCAGCTTGCTGGCGGGTATGACGTGCGGTGGAACAGCATCATTCGCGAGGGCAGTCATGATGCGGGAGGGGTCTCATTGGTGGATGCATCCGGCCGGTCCCACGCTTTTGATGCAGTCATTGTCACTGTGCCGCTTGGCGTTTTGAAGCGCGGGGATCTGGCGTTTGAACCTGCGTTACCAAAGGCCAAGAGACACGCGATTGAAAAGCTGGGGATGGGCCTGTTAGACAAGGTGTATCTGCAGTTTGAAGAGCCGTTCTGGGACCCGGTGACGTGGATCATCACGCCAGAAACAGGGTTGCCGCCTGGACAGTTCAATCAATGGTTCAACATCCACAAATATACCGGCGCGCCGATCCTTTTGGCGTTTAACGGTGGCCCACCGGCCTACGATCTGGCGCGGGAAACGGATGACGAGATTGTGGCCAAGGCTTTGGCCGTTGTGGCCGGGGCTTACCCGGTCTGAACCTGCGCGCGCTGGCTTTGTCGGTGGGGCGCGACGCAGGCCAGCAGGATCAGCCACGACAGCGCGCCGCGCCCGTGGTGTGACAGGTCGAACCCTGCGGTAAAGGTGAGAAGACGCACAACATCACCCGGTGTGGGTGGCGTTTGCACCACCAGTTGAAGCGGCAGATCAAAAAGAAAGATGTAGTAAAGATAGTAGACCTGCGGTGAGAGCCATTCGAAGGCCCAGATGACGACAAAGGCAATCGCAAGTCGCATCGGCCATGCCCTGTTGCGGCTCATCCGGCGCGCGACCAACAACACGAGACTTGTCAGGCAAAGTGACAGGCCGATCAATCCGGCCTGTCCAAGCGGGGAAAGCGTGAAAAAGGAATCCCCCGTGTACATGTGCGATCAGGATACCGGCGCGATGGCCAACCCGACTGAGAAGCGACGGCACCAGATGTGCACTTCGGTAAACTGGCTGGCGTCAATATTTGCCGGCACCGAATAGGTTTGCGCGCCGGTGTTTGAGGCGAGTTCGGCAAAGTCTGTGCCTTGGGCAAATTTGCCGCCCGCGCCCAGAGCGATCCGTGGGTCAGGGGCACCATCAAAGACA
>JABSSA010000049.1 GCA_013214665.1 Paracoccaceae bacterium | reverse complement strand
ATGGCGTTTCAGAACCCGGTGCTGCTGGAATGGCGGTCCATTCTGAAAAACGTGATGCTGCCGCTCGAAATCGTACCGGGTGGGTTGAAGGGCAAAGCTGCCGAAGATCGGGCCAGGTACCTTCTGTCGCTGGTCGGACTTGACGGGTTCGAAGACAAACGCCCTTCCGAGCTGTCTGGCGGTATGCGGCAACGGGCGTCGCTCTGCCGCGCCTTGGTGCATCAACCCGATGTTTTGATCCTTGATGAACCGTTCGGCGCGCTGGATGCGTTCACCCGGGAAGACCTGTGGCAAACCATGCACGACGTGAAGGCGCAGGAGCCATTCACGGCCGTGTTGATCACCCATGATCTGCGCGAAGCGATCTTTCTCGGGGATCAGGTGGTCGTGTTGTCGGGCCGCCCTGCCCGCACCCAATATGTGATGAACACTGCACGCACGGCCAAACCATCGCTCGAAGATCTTTATACGCCCGAAGCCGCAGAGCGGTTGAACACGCTGCGCCACCAGATCGAGATTGCCCAAGGCCGCGCGCCCGAAGAAGGAGCCGCGACATGACAGGATCGTTGCGCAAAGTGCTGGTGCCTCTTGTGGCCATGGCGGTGTTCTTGGTGCTGTGGGAGGCGCTGGTTTGGGTCAACGGTTGGCCCAACTACAAAATGGCCTCACCCAGCGATCTGTGGCCCGCATATGTGCGGTACTGGGAGCTGTTTTTGGTCATGGGTTGGCAAACCCTATGGCGGACAGTTGTCGGATTGCTGTTGGCCATCGTCGTGGGCACGGCTGTGGGCATGATCATGGGCTTTTCGCGCACGATGCGCGATGCGCTTTACCCGCTTCTTGTTGGCTTTAACGCCATCCCAAAGGCCACAGTGGTGCCGATTGTGGCGCTGATGTTTGTGGGCGCGCATGATTTCAACACGGTGCTGATCGCCTTCATGATCTCGTTCTTTCCGATCGCGGTGTCCGTGGCCATCGGGCTTTCTACGCTGGAGCCGGAATACCGGGATATCTTGCGATCTCTCGGCGCATCCCAAACCACGATCTTCTGGAAAATCGCCTTGCCCAAAACTCTGCCCGAGTTTTTCGGCGCTTTGAAAGTTGCGGTCACGCTGGCCTTCATCGGCACCAACCTGATGGAGATTGTCAGCCCCCACGGTCGTGGCCTGGGGGCCTTGTTCGACAGCGGCAAGACAAACTCCGATTACCCGCTGATGTTCGCGGTGCTGATCGCCTTGGCGCTGTTGGGGATCGTTCTCTACTACGTTGTGGTGGCCCTCGAACGCATCTTTGCGGGCTGGGCTGAACGCGCGCCAGGCTAAGGGTAGATCGCAGAAAAAAGAAGGGCGGCTCAAAACCTGAGCCGCCCTTTTGCTGTCTATTGCGCCTGACTTAAACGAATTGCAGATCGTCCAACGTCAACCCGGCCTGACCAACCACAGAATTGTCCAACCCTGCGTTCATACCATCCAGCGTTTCACCGCCCTCAACCGAGAACTTGCGCGTGTGCCCATGGCCGGCTTGGTTGGCCCAGACGATATCGCTGTCCACATCGGCACCGCCCACCTGATCGGTGATGTAGTCCACGGCCACGCCTGCGCCGGTCTCCAACCCTTCAAAGGCCACGCGGTATCCGCCGCCCGCCTCGACACCGTCAAAAGTATAGCTGCCGTCGGCTGCGGTGGTGGTTTCGGCGATGTTCACGCCATTGCGCACCAGCCACGCTGTCGCACCACCCACCAGCTCATCTCCCGCAGACAGCGTTTCGCTGCCGTCGCTGTCGAGAAAGTAAACGCCCGAAACAGAGGCGTCGCCGGTTGGGGGTTCCGGATCGGGATCAGGGTCAGGGTTCGGATTGATATCCGACCCGGTCAAACCCGCGTTCACACCCGTTTCAATGAACCCATCGGTCACCGTGATCTTGCGGGTTGTGCCGTCGCCTTGCCCGTTTGTCCAAATCACATCACTGTCGGCCAAAGCGTCCGAGC
Source organism: Paracoccaceae bacterium (assembly GCA_013214665.1). Classification (GTDB taxonomy): domain Bacteria; phylum Pseudomonadota; class Alphaproteobacteria; order Rhodobacterales; family Rhodobacteraceae. The sequence goes on along the minus strand of JABSSA010000049.1, from coordinate 14,031 downwards.
CGATGGCATCGGTGATGTAGTCCACCGTCTGGCCCTGGCTGTCTTCCTGGCTTTCAAACGCGACGCGATATCCGCTGGAGGCCGTGATGTTGGTAAAGCTGTATGTCCCGTCCGAAGCGGTGGTGGTCTGATCAACCGTCAACCCGTTCAGCACGAGATAGACATTTGCGCCTGCCACGTCGAAATCGCCTGGCGAATAGGTGCCCGTTCCATCCAGATCGAGGAAATAGCGCCCGGAAATGCCCGTATCACCAGGTTGCGGATCTGGATCTGGGTCCGGATCGGGATCCGGGTCTGGGTCAGGATCAACGCCGTTGGAGACCAATCCGGCGTTAACACCCTCAAACAGGGCACCGTCACTCACTGTGAATTTGTAAGTTGTGCCGTTGCCGCTGCCATCCGACCAGATGACATCGCTGTCGGCCAATGGATCGCCACCAGTTGCTGTGGTGATGAAATCCAGCTCCTGACCAACAGCATCCGCTGGGTCTTCAAACGCCACTCGGTATCCGCCGCCTGCGTCCACATTCACAAAGCTGAACCGGCCATCCGCTGCCGTAGTGGCAGTATCCACTTGCGCTCCGTTGCGCAGCAACCAGACAGTCGCGCCCGCAACAGCCGCATCGCCAGTGGAATACGTGTTGGACCCGTCGCTGTCGACGAAATAGCGCCCGGTCACTCCCGTATCACCGGGCTCTGGATCGGGATCGGGGTCCGGATCTGGGTCCGGGTCCGGCCCAACGGCAGAGCCTTCAAGGCCGCCATTGATGCCTTCGGTGATCGTCCCGTCGACAATTGTGAATTTCAGAGTTGTGCCGTCGCCCTGACCATCGGCCCAAATGATATCACTGTCGATCGTCGGATCATTCCCGATGAGATCGGTAATGAAATCATGCGCTTGACCCAATACATTTTCAGGATTTTCAAACGCCACACGGTATCCACCGCCCGCATCCACATCATCAAAGATATAACGACCGTCGTTGTCTGTGGTTGTCTCAGCTACGTCTGTGCCATTGCGGATCAGGCGCACTTCGGCCCCGGCCACAACATCATCTCCATCCGTATAGGTGCGCGATCCGTCAAGATCGACAAAATATACCCCCGACACCCCCGTGCCGCCCGGCTCGACCGGTGGCTCAGCGGCTGTAAAGTCCATCTGTGCGCGGTCAAACCCCGGACCGGACCATTCCAGATCCACTGCCGCTGCACCACCGCGCTCAAAGTACCGAACTTCGATGTGATGCTGCCCTGCGGCCAGATCAATCGTGGCTGTTTCGGTGACGAAAGCATGAACGCCGTCGTTGCCAATCACTTCCTCGCCATCAATGAGCAGAACCGATCCGTCGTCGCTCCCCAGATAGAAGGTATAGCTGCCGCTGGCATCTGCCCAGAAACCGCCAGTGTAAAGCACGGCAAAATCGTCGGTCGGTCCGCCAGTATAGAAGGCCCCGCCACCGGCGCTTTCGGAAATCTCGGTCACAGCCTCTTCAAAGATCGGCGTTGCACCAAAATCTACTTCCGCCAATTCGGTGGCGCCGTTTGTCGCGAAATATGTCGCCTTCAACGCCGTGCCGACAACATCGTCGTCCAGAATGCGCGCGGTGGCACTCAGATCACCGGCAGCACGGGCTTGCGCCACGTTGCTTAGCGTCACCGTTACCGTCTGGCCCGCGCCAATCGTGTCGTTCCCGTCAAAGGTGACATCAATGAAAGCAGAGCTTTGCCCAGCCGGGATGATCACCTGCGTTGGCCCCTGCCCACCACTGATCGTAACATCCGCAATGACAACCACAGGCGCCGCCTGATCCAGGTTAACTTCGAACCGCAGCGTGCCGGTATCGCCTTCGCCGCCTTCCAAAACATCGTCCGGCGCGTCCACGGAAATCAGAGGCAGACCGATGTGCACATATTCCGGTGCGTCGCCATCGTTCACGGTTTCAAGATAGCGCACCAGGCCCAGCAAACGGTCATCCGCAGGCCAATTGGATTCACCAACCAGCTTGTTGGCCCGGTCCACATCGGGCGGCACAACGCCTTGACCTTCGGCCACAAGCACGTCGTCTTTCCAAAGGCGCATATAGCCGGTGTCGTCGATCCCCGCGGTCCATTTGGCGACAACGCCCTCTTCGATGGCGTTTGGCGCAATGATCCGGTACTGCACGCCATTCACCACGACGGCAAAGATCATATCGGGGGTCGTATTGACCTGGCCCAATAGGATATTGTCCTGGCCAGCGCCGTTACCAAAGTCAAACACCCGCTGGTAAGAGCCGCCGTCCACATCATCAAACCGGGCTTCTACGGTGATTTCAAAGGCCCCCACGATCTCATCATCGTCAATGCCATAGACATCAAGACCGGTATCCGCGGGCACCAGGTTCGGTGTGTCGACCAGCTCGGCCATGCTGACCCCCAGCATGCTCGCCACGGACGGTACACCATTGTCATCCAACACAAACAGCATCCACGCTCCCGGCACCATTGCACCTGCCGACAAGGTCGTGACCTCAATCGTGTTGCCGTCGATCACGGTAAAATCGAGCTCGACAAAGCGCGTGTCTGAATTCACCGCGTGCGTAATGGCCCCGGTGCGCACCAACGTCACGCGCGCGATGTCGCTGCTGTCATCTACGTCAAACTGGAAGGTATCGTTGTTACCAACATTGGTCGGCGCAACGGTGATTTCCGGACGCTCGGCTTCGTTGCCGTTCTCATCATAAAGATACGACGGCGCATAGACTTCGAGGTTGGTATTGGTCAGCGGGCCAGGTGCCCCGCCGCCGCCGACCCAGATCATGCCGTTCGGCATCAAAAGGTGCGTCGAATGGTAAAGTCGCGCCAAGGCATGGTCTGCCACTTCTTCGACTGTGTTCGTCGCGGGATCCCAAATCTCCGTGGTGTAAACGGCATTGGCGAAGTTGTTGAACCCTTCGGTGCCGCCAGTGATGATGACCCGACCGTCGGGCAACATGCTCATCCCGGCATCCTGACGCGACGACGACAGATCGGCCACTGCAACAAAGTCCGGGTTCTCTTCACTCAGATCAGCGACCCAGATTTTGCGGTCCGTGCCAATGATGGCGACCTTGTCAACATCGTACATAATTCCCGGGCGGTTCGCCGCATGGGAAAACCCTGGTGTGCCAATAGCTTGAGAGGATCCATCGCCGGTGGGATCAATGCGGTACATTTGACCATTGCCGGCTACCACCACGACATTGTCGTCGCTCGTGACCCAAGTCTTGGGATAGTAATAGCCAATGGAAATATCGACACCGGTCAGCTCGCGCCACCCTGTGTTGGGATTGAAAATCTCGGGATTGTCTTTGCCGCCGCCGGTGCCACCCAGCGTCATGATCTCCCCGTTAGAGAGGGTCACCGACGTGTTATACCACCGATCATAGGCCATCTCGCCTTGGGTCGCGTCGCGGATGGTCTGCGTTTCATAGTCAAACACAACAACGTCGTTGATCGCACTGTTCACAGGGCCGCCTTCGCCACGCGCATCGCCGCCCGTGATCAGGACATTGCCGGTGAACGGGTCAATCGACATGTTCGAACAGAAGATGTCTGTATCTGTTGTGTTCGGCAGCAGGATATCGACCCCCGTTTCGGGGTCATAAAGGCTGTAGATAAACTGGCCGCCCTGAACACCGTTTTCATCGGTGCCAAAGCTCAGGATCTTACCATCTGGCAGAACGATCGCGTGGATCGGGATCAGGCCCAGCGATTGCACGTCACTCCATTCGCCATCGCCTTCGATGTCGGTTGTGGAGATGTTGGTTTCGCCCTCAACACCCGGTTCGGCCAAACCAGTTGGGCGCAACTTGTCGCAAAAACAGCGCACCTCGCCCGTAGTCGCACAAGGGCTGGCCTGATAGGCCGGATCAAGTTCGGTCAGGTTTCCGTAGTTGGCAATCTTCAGGTTCAGAACCCCACCCGAAAGATCGGTGTCATCGGGGTCCTGGGACGAGCCAATCAACCGGCTGTCGCGTTGCACATCCTCTGGCACCACCCCCTGACCTTCGGCCAAGAGATCATAGTTTTTGGCGATGCGCATGGTGCCATCCGGGTCAACGCCCAGTCGAAATGTTGCGTATTCCCCTTCGTCAATCGCGTTGTCCGCAACGAGTGTATAGGTCTCTCCGTTCTGTTCGATGCCAAACTCGACCGAGTCTGTATTGCCGACCTGAGAAAACCAGATTTTGCTGGTGCCGGCCTCGTTCGAAAACTCAAACACATTCTGCGAATTTCCGCCCGCCAGATCTGTGAATGACACATCAACAGCCAGCGCAAACGCACCGGTAATGGCTTCGTTATCAATAGTGGATGGGATAGCAGTGACCATCGTCGCACACGCTCCAAGAACTTGTTACTCAAACAAGCTGCCGAAACCCCACACACGGCAGCAATTGCGGCAGAGATCGCACGAAACGCCCCAATCTTGTCAAACTTTGTTAACTTTTGGGCGAAATTCCGAGGATCTGAGAGACAGTCCCGGCTGCGAATGCGGCAGTGTTTCCGGTTTTGAGAAAGTCGTGCCGCAATTTGATTCTGTGCTCAGCCAGCTCAAATTGTTGGCCCAGCGCATATTCTGATTAAAATTGTCAGATTGACGTATCGACGTCGCGAGCGTAATTCCCGATAGAAACTATAAGCGAATCCTTGGCGCAAGATACGCCCCGGCTCTCCAGCATCACCTCTGGCTTCGCCCTTGAACCATGTCCGTTTCAAAAGGGAATTCTCACATGAAGAAGCTCACACTTTCCGCAAGCGTTCTGGCGATTGGTTTTGGCTCCGCCGCGTTGGCGGACGGCCACGCCAGCAAAGCGGCCGTCCTGGACACCTATGCCAATATCGCTGAGGCAAACTATGCCGACAGCCTGACCACAGCGCTACGCTTGCAAGCGGCGGTGAACACATTGATCGCATCGCCCTCTGCCGAAGCTTTGGAAGCGGCCAAAACCGCGTGGCTCGCAGCCCGCGTGCCTTATCAGCAATCCGAGGTATTCCGTTTTGGCAATGCTATCGTTGACGACTGGGAAGGCAAAGTGAACGCATGGCCGCTCGACGAAGGTCTGATCGACTATGTCGACGCCTCTTATGGCGGCCCAACCGATGAAAACGAAGCGGCGGTTTTGAACGTTGTGGCCAACGCCAGCTTCACGCTCTCAGGCGAAACTGTGGATGCCTCCGTCATCACACCAGCCCTGCTCGAAGACACCCTGCAAGAAGCTGACGGAGTCGAGGCGAACGTAGCCACAGGCTATCACGCCATCGAATTTCTGCTGTGGGGTCAGGATCTGAACGGCCACGGCGCGGGCGCTGGTGCACGCCCCTGGACGGATTACGCCGCTGGCGACGCCTGCACAGGCGGCAATTGCGACCGGCGTGGCGATTACCTGAAAGCGGCAACCGATCTGCTGATCTCTGATCTGGAATGGATCGTCGCGCAATGGGCCGAAGGCGGTGCGGCGCGTGCAGAGGTAACCGCAGATGCAGACGCAGGTATTGCCGCGATGCTGACCGGTATGGGCTCCTTGTCATACGGTGAGACCGCAGGCGAACGTATGCGTCTGGGCGTCATGCTGAACGACCCCGAAGAAGAGCATTCCTGCTTTGCCGACAACACGCATAACGACCACTATTACAACGGGGTTGGCATTCAATCGGTCTACCTTGGCAGCTACACCCGCATCGACGGCAGCATTGTCGAAGGCGCCTCGCTTGCGGATCTTGTTGCCGCCAAAGACGCGGCCCTCGATGTTGAGATGCAGTCCAAACTCTCCGCCGCTGTTCTGGCCCTTGGCCGGATCAAAACCGCCGCCGAAGCGGGCTTTACCTATGACATGATGCTGGAACGCGGCAACGCGCAAGGCGAAGCCTTGATCATGGGCGGTGTGAACGGTCTGGTCGATCAAACCCGCAGCATCGAACGCGTGGTTGCAGCCCTTGGCACTTCGATTGAAGTTGAAGGCTCCGACAGCCTCGACAACCCAACCGCTGTCTTTGAATAAGAGATAACGCTGGCGCGGCAATCTGTAGCCGCGCCAGCACCCCCGCAAGGTGCTAGCCAAGATCATGATCCAGCGACGCGCGATAGCCTTCTGTTTGGCCTCTCTGTTAACTGCAGGCCCGGTTTTATCCGATCCCAAAAGCGAACCGCATCTCACCATCACACCGCGCACCGCGGAAGACGCGGCACGGGTCGCCAAGGTCACCGCCGCCCCGACACGCTTTGACATCGCCCAACCCTTTGAGGCCAACGCAGGCGGTGCCGCCACCGTACCTGCCATCGCAACCGATCAGGTGTTTTCGCAACCGTCCAAAACCATCCCCTTTGAGCAAAAGCTCGACTTTGAGGTGGGCAAAGGGCTGTTTCGCAAGCTTTGGGTCTCTGCCCCGTCGTCCACCTTGGCCTCCGACGGGCTTGGGCCGCTCTTTAACGCGCGCTCCTGTATGCGCTGCCATATCAAGAACGGACGTGGCCATCCGCCAGAGCGCGCGGATGACAATGCGATATCCTTCCTGCTGCGCGTCTCGATCCCCGGCACCCCGGATGACGCCATCGCCGAGATCAAAGACTATATCGCCACCCGTCCCGAACCCACCTATGGCGGCCAACTGCAAGACCTCAGCCTACCCAATCACCCCGCCGAATATGATCTGACGGTCAACTATACTGAAACTGCGGTTGCTTTGTCGGGCGGTGAAACTGTCTCTCTGCGCGCGCCGCGCTATGGGGTGGATAATCTGGGCTATGGGCCGCTGCACCCCGACACGATGTTCAGCCCGCGCGTCGCACCGCAGATGATCGGCATGGGCTTGCTTGAGGCAATTCCGGCGGCTGACATTCTGGCGCTGGCCGATCCTAACGACGCCGACGGTGATGGCATCTCCGGGCGCGCAAATATCGTGTGGTCCGCCAAATATGACCGCCCGATGTTGGGCCGGTTCGGCCATAAGGCTGGCACGCCCACGATGCGCGAACAATCCGCCGGGGCGCTGGTGGCCGATATCGGCATATCGACACCCATTTTCCCCGCGGCATGGGGTGAATGCACGTCATCTCAAACCCGCTGTCGCACAGCGCCGCATGGCGACGGCGATGTACGTGGGTTTGAACTGGATGACGAAGGTCTGGATTTCGTCACCTTTTACAGCCGCAACCTTGGTGTGCCCGCCCGCCGCGACGTGGCCGCGCCCAATGTGCTGCGCGGAAAACAGGTGTTTCACGCCACCGGATGCGCCGCCTGCCACCAACCCAGCTTTGTCACGCATCGTCTGCCAGATCAGCCAGAACAAAGCTTCCAGCTCATCTGGCCCTATTCCGATATGTTGCTGCACGACATGGGGCCGGGTCTGGCCGACAACCGGCCCGAAGCCCGCGCCACGGGGCGCGAATGGCGCACCCCACCGCTTTGGGGCATCGGCCTGACAAGCCAGGTCTCGGGCCACACAAACTTCCTGCACGACGGGCGCGCACGCTCTTTGTTGGAAGCCATCCTGTGGCACGGCGGCGAAGCACAAGCGCAACGTGACGCGGTTGTCACCATGCCGCCCGCCGACCGCGCGGCCCTCATCACCTTTTTGGAGAGCTTATGATGCGCGCTTTTGCAGCGGCCCTCTTGGTCTTCCTTGCGCCTGCTGCGTGGGCAGAAACACCTGACCTCAGCACGATCGTCTCGGACCATATCTTGCCGCGCTACCAAACGCTGGCCGAAACCTCCGCTGCGCTGGCCGAAGCCGCGCAAGGCAAATGCGACACCAACACCCCAGCTCTGAAACAGGCCTATCACAGCGCGTTTGACGCATGGATCAGCGTCAGCCATCTGCGCTTTGGACCGTCCGAAGTACAAGAGCGCGCCTTTGCACTGGCGTTCTGGCCTGATCCTCGGGGCTCAACACCGAAATCCCTGGCTGGACTGGTCCGCAATCTGGATGATGCGGTGCATGACCCGCAGGCTTTCACCACCGTCTCCGTCGCCGCGCGCGGGTTTTATGCGCTGGAGTTTCTTCTGTTTGACACACAGTTCACCCAACACGCGGAAACAACCTACATCTGCGATTTGCGCCGCGCCGTCACCCGCGACATTGCGAGCAATACAGCCGCCATACTTGCGGATTGGCAAGGCGGATACGCCGCATTGATGGCCCAGCCAGGCAACGACATCTACCGCACCCCCAGCGAAGCCGCGCAACAGCTTTTCACGGCAGCGTTGACAGGTTTGGAATTCACCGCCCAACAGCGTCTTGCCCGCCCGATGGGCAGCTTTGACCGCCCGCGCCCCAATCGCGCCGAGGCCCGCCGCTCCGAACGGTCGCTGCGCCATGTCGTCCTGTCCCTGCGCGCCACCCAAGATCTCGCGCTGCGTTTGGCACCCGATACCGACGCAGTGACACGCGCCTTTGACCGCGCCATCACCCGCGCCGAAACGCTGGACGATCCTGTCTTTGCCGGGGTCGCTACATCGCAGGGCCGCCTGCGCGTGGAGGCGCTGCAGCAAAGCGTTGACGGCATTCGCACGCTGTTGACCCAAGAGGTCGGCCCAAGCCTTGGCATCGCGGCAGGCTTCAACGCGTTGGACGGCGATTAATGCCCAACCGCCGCGCTTTTCTTGCCGGTTTGCTGGCCACCGGCCTTGCGCCGCGCCGCACCTGGGCCGAAGCCGGCAATCCGGCGTTCCTCTCCGCGGCCAAAACACCTGACGGAGACTATTGCCTTTGCGGTCTGACCCGCACAGGCAAGATCGCCTTTCAACGGCCCCTGCCCGCGCGCGGCCATGCCGCCGCCGCGCATCCCCACCTTGCACAGGCCGTCGCCTTCGCCCGCCGCCCCGGCACCTTTGCCATTGTTCTGGACTGTGTGACCGGCACCGAAATGACCCGTCTTACTGCACCGCAGGGGCGGCATTTCTATGGGCACGGCACGTTTTCGGCGGACGGGGATCTGCTTTTCACCACGGAAAACGCCTATGACAGCGCGCGCGGCATGATCGGCGTTTGGGATGTACGCGCAGGCTATACGCGCGTCGCGGAATTTTCATCCGGTGGCATCGGCCCGCACGATATCAAGCTCATGCCCGACGGCGACAGCCTCGTCGTGGCAAACGGCGGCATAGAAACCCATCCCGAAACCGGGCGGACGAAACTCAACCTGCCAACGATGCGTGCCAACCTGACCTATCTGGCGCTTGCAGGACACATCCGTGAACAGATTGCACTCCCCCCAGAGCATCAAAAGAACTCAATCCGCCACCTCAGCGTCGCCCGAAACGGTGCGGTCGGATTTGCGATGCAATGGCAAGGTGACCTGACAAATGACCTCCCTCTTTTGGGTCTGCACCACCGTGACACTGGCACCCTACACTTGGCCCACGAGGCGCATGTGCGTCAGATGAACGGCTATCTGGGAAGTGTCGCGCTGTCTGGTGACGGCCGCACCCTGGCCACAACGTCGCCCCGGCGCGGGCGTATGCAGGTCTTTCGAGATATGACGTTGATCGACGAACGCGCCTTGCCCGATGTCTGCGGCGTTGCGGCGACCGCTGACGGGTTTGTCGTGACAACCGGCACCGGGTTGGTCCGCAATACGTCGGGGCACGACCAACAGCACGCGCTTGCGTGGGACAACCACCTGATCCCCCTCCCTGTGGGCCTTTAAAGGGCCAGACGATCCACCAAGTCACATCTCATTTGGACTTGCTCAAAATCCCCGAAGCCAGAAAAACCCCGGCTGCGACCAGCACAATGCCAATCGCCTTGGTCACCGTCGCCTCTTCGCCCAAAAACGCGACCCCACCAATTAACGCCAGGATCGGCGTCAGCGCGCCAAACGCAGCCGTTTGGGCTGCGCCAAGGGAATTCACCGCATAGCCGAAAAGAACCATCGCCAGGATGCCGATGATAAAGCTCTGCAAGACAATCATGACCGCAATATCGACCGGGTCATGCGCCCCCAACGCCACCTTGCCCGACATCAGCAGGACCGGCACAAAAAGCACTGTCCCCCAAAACAAGCCAATGACCAAAGCGTGCATGGGCGTCAGCCCGCTCAGGCGAAAGATCACCGAATAGATCGCAAAACACCCCGACCCCAGCAAGAACATCAGATGCCCTTTCCAGGCGTCTGCCTCACTGCCCGCCAGGATTTGCCACAGGCTCACGATCAAAGCGCCAAGCAGGATCATGCCCAACCCAATGCTCCGCCGCTTGCCCGTTTTCTCCCCGGTCATCGCGTAAGCCGCCAAAGCCGTCCAGAACGGCAACATACCGGGCGCCAAAGCCCCGCCATCAGACGCGGGAGCAAAGCTAAGCCCCGATGACACGATATACGGAAAAATCGCGCTCGCGCCCAAGGCGATCATCCCCCCATGCACCCACGACACCCCGCGCGGCACCACGCCCAGCCGCCACATCACCGGCGCCATCACCAAACACCCCGGCACCAGTCGCAGCACCAGCAATTCTTCCACAGTAAAGTCCGATTGCACCGCAAAGCGCGTCACCAACATGAACCCCGCCCAAATGGTAACCGTGCCCAACGCCGCCAACAGGCCCAGCGCGCGTGGGGATTGCAGGGTGTCGCGAGACAAGGTGGGCTCAGAAGGCATGGCGCGACATAACCACGACGCGTGCCTCTGCGCCATCCCCATACGGGCCCATAGTGCGAGAACCGTATTGGTCAATAACCCTCACGCGCATGTGCGACAAATTTCAACTTTGATCCACCACGCGCGCGCACCCGTAAACGACGAAATACATCAGGGAGTTACTTTATGAATATCGTCGACATCGCCGCAGGCTCGGAAGACTTCAACTTGCTCGTCCGCGCGCTGCAAACTGCCAATCTCGACGGCACCGTGCGCGACGCAGATGACATCACCGTCTTCGCCCCAACCGACGCAGCTTTCACACAGCTGGCCACAGATCTCGGCTTTGACGGCGACACCGCTGACGAAGACGCTGTCTTCACCTTCCTTGTTGCCGCGCTGACAGAATTGGGCGGCGGTGACCCGATCCCTGTCCTGACCGACATCTTGCTCTACCACGTCGCCCCGGGCGCGCAGAGCGCCGCCGAGATTGCCGCCGCCGATACGGTCGCCACGCTTCTGCAAGGCGCCAGCGTCACTCCGGACGGAAGCACGTTGCAAGACGCAGAGCCAGACATCGCCGATCCACAGATCGTCGCACCAGACATCGCCGCCGCCAACGGCACGATCCAAGGCATTGACCGCGTGCTCATCCCGCTCGATATCCCTGGCAACACCAACATCGTCGACATCGCCGCAGGCTCGGATGACTTCAACCTGCTCGTCCGTGCACTGCAAACCGCCAACCTCGACGGCACCGTGCGCGACGCAGATGACATCACCGTTTTTGCCCCAACCGACGCCGCCTTCACACAGCTGGCCACAGATCTCGGCTTTGACGGCGACACGGCTGACGAAGACGCTGTCTTCACCTTCCTTGTTGCCGCGCTGACAGAATTGGGCGGCGGTGACCCGATCCCTGTCCTGACCGACATCCTGCTCTACCACGTCGCCCCGGGCGCGCAGAGCGCCGCCGAGATTGCCGCCGCCGATACGGTCGCCACGCTTCTGCAAGGCGCCAGCGTCACGCCCGATGGCAGCACCCTGCAAGATGCCGAGCCAGACATCGCCGATCCACAGATCGTGGCACCAGACATCGCCGCCGACAACGGTACGATCCAGGGCATCGACCGCGTGCTCATCCCGCTCGACATTCCCGGCAATACCCCGCCCACGATCACGGAAATCGTAGCTGCCAGCGGTGGTGAATTCGATGACAACAACGGCGATTTCGACATCCTGCTCAACGCGGTCGTCGCCGCAGATCTCGCAGACACGTTGAACGCCCCAGACGCCGATGTGACCGTGTTCGCCCCCACGGACGCCGGGTTTATCAGCGCGGCGCAAGCCTTGGGGTTCCAGGGCAGCGACGAGGCGGGCGCGTTCAACTACATCGTGCAAGCCGCCTCTCTGCTCAGCAATGGAGGTGACCCGATCCCGCTGATCCGGGATATCCTGCTCTACCACGTCTCCCCCGGCCGTCAGGACGCCGGCGACGTGCTTGCCGCGTCTGATCTGCAAACCCTGCTAGGGGTCAGCATCGACGTGCTCGGCACCGAATTGAACGACGGGGATTCCACCATCTCCAACCCCAACATCATCGACACAGATATTGCGGCCTCTAACGGCATCGTGCACGTGCTCGACGGGGTGCTGTTTCCACAGGTGTTGTTGCCGACCAACGGCGACCGCGATGTGGATTTCATCATCTCGGACGATAGCTCTGACAGCTTCGTGCTGGGCGCGGACGATGATTTCATCGATGCAGGCGCCGGGAATGACACCGTGCAAGGTGACGATGGGAATGACGTGATCGACGGCGGTGACGGCATTGATACGGCTGTGGTTACCTCAGACGCATCCGACTATGCGTTGGAAGTGTCTCAGGATGGTATCGCTGTGACATTGCGTTCGGCAGCGGCTACGGACCGCGATTTCCTGGTGGACACCGAATTCCTTGAGTTTGGCGACGGGTTTGAATTCCTGGCAGATGGCGCGATTGATCTGACAGTCCTGTCCGGTGCGGCCTCAGTGTCCGGGCCGGAACTGACATCGCTGGTCGAGCTTTATGTGGCCTATTTCAACCGCGCCCCGGATGCGCTGGGTCTGTCTTTCTGGGCCAACGCCCTTTCCGAAGGGGTCAGCCTGCATGACATCGCGGCCCTCTTCTTTGATCAAGATGAAGCGCGCGAAAAGATGCCACCCGAATCCGAAGTCGGTGCCTTTGTGGATCTGGCCTATGCCCATCTGTGGGACCGGGCCGCAGATGACGCCGGCCGAGCATTCTGGGTTGATCAGCTGAGCGCGGGCAACGTCTCCCGCCCGGAATTCATGCTCAAGCTCATCGAAGGGGCCAAAGCGCCCACCGGCTCGCCGGATGACGTGCGCACCATTCAGGACAAGACCGATCTGGCCGTGGCCTTTGCCGTGACCGAAGGCCTGACGGATGCGGAAGACGCCGCACAAGTGCTGGGCATCTACGATCGCGATGATGCGGCCAACACTCTGGCACAGGCACAGCAGCTGATCGAAGGGTTCGCGTCAGATGCGGCCGCAACGGACGGTACGGGAGATCTGACCGTACAGATTGTCGGTGTTGTCGACGATCCGTTTGTCTGATCATGCCAGTCTCAAAAACCAAAACAAGGCGCCCTTGGGCGCCTTGTTTTTTGTCTTAACGTTGGTGACGCACCCGCCACGCACTCTTTTTATTTCAAGCAGTTAACAAGCGTTGTGGCCATGTTGCGGATCAACTGAACATAGAGATCCTTGCCCGGTGTCAGCGCGGCACCAAGCGGGTCGATCACGCCAGTGTTTGCTTCGGTGCCGTCCAGCACGGTCGCAACAATGCCTGGGTTGAATTGTGGTTCGGCCAACACGCAATCCACACCTTCCTCGGCGATCCGGCTCTGGATTTCTGCGATCCGCGCGGGGCTTGGATCCGAAGCATCGCCCAGCGAAATCGCGCCTGAGGCGGGGAAGTTGAAGTCCGTTTCAAAGTACTGATAGGCGTCGTGGAAGACGATAAAGCTGCCACCGCGCACAGGGTCCAACGTCGCGTTGATCTCGGCTGACAGGCTTTCCAGCTCTGCACGTCCCGCTGCGGCATTGGCGAAATACGCGCCCGCATTGTCCGGGTCCGCGGCCGAAAGCTGACCTGCGATGACGTTCAACCAAGTTGCGGCATTTGCAGGCGACAACCAAGCGTGAGGATCGTGCGCACCGTGATCATGGCCCGCGTGATCATCATGATCATCGTGGTCGTCGTGGTCATCATGGTCATCGTGACCTTCTTCTTTATCATGGTCGTGATCGTCGTGATCATCATGACCTTCTTCTTTGTCATGGTCATGATCGTCGTGATCGTCGTGACCTTCTTCTTTGTCGTGGTCATGATCGTCGTGATCGTCATGACCTTCTTCCTTGTCGTGGTCAT
>JABSSA010000048.1 GCA_013214665.1 Paracoccaceae bacterium | reverse complement strand
GCATCAAGGCGCTTGGTCCCGCAGGACTTTTTTCGCATCTGAACCATGACGCGGAAAAGTATCTTTTCATTTCTGCCGGGTCCGGCATCACGCCGATGATGTCCATGACGACCTTCATGTTCGACCTTGGCAGTGAACCGGACATTGTTTTTGTCAACTGCGCGCGCAGGCCAGGCGAGGTCATCTTCCGCGAACGTTTGGAGCATATGGCATCGCGCGTACCGGGGATCGACTTAAAGTGGGTCGTTGAAACACCAGACCGTTACCGCCCGTGGACGGGGTTCCAGGGGCAATTCAACCAGCTGATGCTTGGCCTGATGGCCCCTGATTATCTCGAACGCGAGGTGTTTTGCTGCGGCCCGGAGCCGTTCATGCAGGCGGTTCGCGAGGCCTTGCAAGGTCTAGGGTACGACATGGATCGCTATCATCAGGAGAGCTTCCATGCGCCCGTCGAAACTGAAGCGGATGTTCCTAAACTGGACGATGTGGTGCCTGACGACGACACGCGGGCTGAGGTCACATTCGCGGTTTCCGGCGTAACAGCGAAAGTTGCGGAAACCGAAACGATTTTGGCAGCGGCTAAAGCAAATGGTCTCAACATTCCATCAGGGTGTACATTCGGTGTTTGCGGAACGTGCAAGATTCTGAAAACCGAGGGCGAGGTTCACATGGTCCACAATGGCGGCATCTCCGAAGACGATATTGCTGAAGGCTATATCCTCGCCTGCTGTTCAAACCCGATTGGAAAGGTGTCTGTCGATGTTTGATCTGCCGAGCTTAACCAAGTCTGGGGAACTACACGCTATCCGCGGTTGGTTGGAGGCGTAACGGATGTTATTGGAACGCACCATTTCCCAACTGGATATAGGTTACGTGCCGGATAGCGTTGCCGAAGAACTGGGGCATCTGGGTTACGCCCAATGGTTAGGTGCCCTGAGGGGCGATGCGGGGTACGTCGTCGAAGCCATGCGTGCTTACGACCTAGCGAAACCTTTCATCCGAACCTCACCCGCAGTTGCCGTCTTCTGCCAACTGCTTGTGGATTCTGTCGCATCCCCGCTCAGGCCATTGGAGTTGAAACTGCCCGCACCCGCCCGGCGCGGCGGGGCCAAAGCACGTCGGGACGTTATTTGAGCCATGCACACGTTTCCACCGGAACGCATTGTTTGTTTGACCGAGGAAACGGTCGAAACACTCTATCTTCTGGGTGAAGAAGACCGCATCGTGGGGGTTTCGGGTTACGCGGTTCGACCAAAACGCGTGAGGAAAGAAAAGCCGCGTGTGTCTGCATTTACCTCGGCCGATATCCCCAAAATTCTGGCGCTGTCACCTGATCTCGTTCTGACGTTTTCTGATCTACAGGCAGGCATTGCCGGTGAACTCATCCGGTCAGGTGTCGCCGTCATGGCCTACAACCAACGGGACATCGCTGGCATCCTCGCCATGATCCGCCACCTCGGTGCGACGGTCGGACAAGGACGGCGAGCAGCCCGTTTAGCGGACCACTACGAACAACGACTGGCGGCCATATTTGCAAGAACGGAGCAGCATCCCCGCCTCAAAGTGTATTTTGAGGAGTGGGACGATCCGATGATCTCGGGCATCCACTGGGTCTCAGAACTAGTGGAGATTGCAGGGGGCCAGGACGTCTTTCCAGATTTGGCTCAACAAGCTGCAGCAAAGGATCGGTTCGTGACATCTGACCAGGTGATCGCAGCGGCACCTGACGTCATCCTCGCGTCTTGGTGCGGCAAAAAAGTTAGACCCGAGAAAATCGCGGCGCGACCCGGATGGGACACCATCCCCGCGGTCCGCGCGGGCCGGATCATCGAGATCAAATCCCCTCTCATCCTTCAACCCGGGCCAGCAGCACT
>JABSSA010000047.1 GCA_013214665.1 Paracoccaceae bacterium | reverse complement strand
CGTTTCAGTCGGGCGACCAAAGCGCGGCGAAACAATTGTGGTCAGCGCGGCCGCGGGCTCTGTTGGCGGGTACGTCGGCCAGATTGGCAAGGCGTTGGGTTGCCGCGTTGTGGGTATCGCCGGTGGCCCAGAAAAATGCGCTTGGGTGAAAGAGCATCTAGGGTTCGATGATTGTGTGGATTACCGCGCCGGCGGGCTCTTCAAGGCGATCCGGGCGGCCTGCCCTGATGGTGTGGATGTGTATTTTGACAATGTCGGGGGTGAGACGCTCGAAACAACGCTGGCGTTGATGAATGAACAGGGGCGGATCGTATGTTGTGGCGCGGTCAGCCAATATGACACAGCCGCCCCAACGGGGCCGCGCAATGTGCCGGGATTGATTGTAGTCAAACGGCTGCGGATGGAAGGCTTCGTGGTCATGGATTTTGCAAAGCAAGACGGCCGTGCGCTGAGACACCTGCAAGAGTGGGTCGAGCAAGGTAAGATCAAAGTAGAAGAAGATGTGGTCGACGGGCTTGAAAATGCGCCTCAAGCGCTGATCGGTCTGTTGAACGGCGACAACAAGGGCAAACGCATGGTGCGCGTTGGTCCGGACCCTGCGTGAAGGAGAAACACGATGTCAGCTATTGAAGACGCAAAAGCCAAATTCGACACGATGCTTGGCCAAGAGGTCGGTGTGTCGAATTGGATCACCGTAGATCAGGAGATGATCAACGATTTCGCCAAAACAACGCATGACGATCAATGGATTCACGTCGATCCTGAACGGGCTGCACGTGAAACGCCATTTGGGGGCGCCATTGCGCATGGGTTCCTGACACTGAGTCTGGCCTCGCGCTTTGCGTACGATTGTTTTGATCAGGAGCCAGGCCAGGTGATGGGCGTGAACTATGGCTTTGACAAGCTGCGCTTTATTTCACCCGTGGTTGCAGGTGCCCGCGTCAGAGGCCGGTTTGTTTTGAGCGACGTTAAGATTCGGTCCGCCGCAGAACTGCTGCGCACCAACACGCTGACGGTCGAAATCGAAGGCAGTGATAAGCCCGCGTTGATCGCAGAATGGTTGGGATTGGCCATATTTGCGCCGTAAGGTTGAAATAGTGGATTCTCCGCATCTTCGCGGCACCTGAAGGATGACACGCACTAGACACAGGCCGCTGTGATTGGCAAATGAGGGAATACACTCAGAAAGTTCTCATTTATGGCCTCGATACTTGTCCTGAACGGTCCAAACTTGAATATGCTCGGCACTCGAGAGCCGGGCATATACGGGGCTGCCACGCTTGCGGACGTGGAACAGGATTGTACCGCTGCGGCGGCTGAACTTGGCTGTCAGGTCGCCTTTTTCCAATCCAACTTCGAAGGTGCGTTGGTTGATGCGATCCAGGGTGCGATGGGCGTGCACGACGGGATCGTGTTCAATGCAGGCGCCTACACGCACACGTCTATCGCGCTGCACGACGCGATCGGGGCAACAGGCCTGCCGGTAATTGAGCTGCACATTTCCAACGTTTACGCGCGCGAGAGCTTTCGCCACAAATCCATGCTGGCACGAGCCTGTGTTGGCGTGATCGCCGGGCTTGGCACAGCGGGCTATCCGTTGGCCGTGCGCGCGATGTTGACTCATCTGCAGGGGACCTCATGAAGTCGTACCTGCATTTTCTCTCAAATTGCCAAAGCATCGAAGCCTTGTGGGACAAACATTGTCGCAAGATGGCTGAATACGGCTTTGACCGGTTGATCTATGGTTTTACGCGGTACCGGTCGGGCACGTCTTTGGGGGATCCAGAAGATTTTGTGATCCTGACCAACCACGACACGGCTTACACCGACGTGTTTTTGGGGGAAAAACACTATATCGACGCGCCAATGGTCAATTGGGCGCTGGAAAACGAAGGCGTGGGCAGTTGGGCCATGCTTGCCGAACAAATGCGCGCGAATGTCATGACGCCAGCCGAGCGGCGCGTTCTGGAATTCAATCAATCCATGGGGGTTACTGCCGGCTACACGATCAGTTTCAAATCGGTGTCCGCTCGGTCCAAGGGCGCAATCGCGCTCACCGCACGCGAGGGTATGAGCCAAAGCGACATTGACGCTGTTTGGGCAGAACATGGCAACGACATTCATTTGATGAACAACGTCGCACACCTGAAAATTCTGACGCTGCCCTATTCGACGCCCAGCCGGAACCTGACAAAACGCCAACGCGAAGCGCTGGAGTGGGTGGGCGATGGCAAGACAATGCAAGACATTGCGATTCTCATGGGGCTCACGTCTGCGACCGTAGAAAAACACCTTAGGTTGGCCCGAGAGTCACTTGCGGTTGAAACTACTGCTCAAGCCGTACTCAAAGCAGCCTTCGCAAACCAGATGTTTGTGCTCGAAGCATAGGCAGTATTGCTTAAAGTGGCCGTATTCTCTGGATAAAAGGTAAGGTTTACCTCACTTTCTTACTCGTTGGTAATAGTTGCATCTTACCAGTGTTCCAAAGAGTGCTGGCTTGGCCAGGGAACAACAAAGATCAACCACGCTATTGGCGCGGCTCTGATGTTTGCTGCCGGTCCGCCCGTGTATTTTTCCACGGAGCGGCCCGGAGTTTATAGGACGGTGAGCATCAACAAGATGTATCCGTGCCAACTTTGAAGCGGGGTGGCTGGCAGCAAACCCCGCTTCATTCATTTAGGCCTCCTCTATCGTCGATCTCGCCCGGCCAAGCGCAACCTCACGCCTGCGCGAGAACAGGTTGCACATCTTGCGTGTTACGCGCCAAAGCGCCAAACCGTTCACATGGCTATGAATTCCGCGTCCGTCCTTCCTGCGTCTTGTGATATCGTCTTGGTTGGCGGTGGGCACACACATGCTTTGGTCCTGCGTTCTTGGGGCATGAACCCATTGCCGGGTGCGCGCTTGACCGTGATCGACCCCAAGCCAACAGCGCCGTATTCTGGTATGTTGCCCGGGCATGTGGCGGGCCATTATCCGCGCGAAGCGCTGGACATTGATCTGGTTCGACTGTGCCGGTTTGCAGGCGCCCGGTTGATCATCGGAGCTGCCAAGGGCATGGATTTGGCTGCAGGCACGGTGGATGTCGAAGGCCGCGCGCCGGTTGCCTTTGATGTAGCGTCGATAGATGTTGGCATAACCAGCAGGATGCCCGCCCTGCCCGGTTTTGAAAACTACGGTGTTCCCGCCAAACCGTTGGGACGCTTTGCAGCGGAATGGCAGAGTTTTCTCGCACAAGATGGCCCCGCGCGTGTCGCTGTTCTTGGTGCAGGGGTTGCAGGTGCTGAATTGGCGATGGCTATGGCCTATGCGCTGCGTCAACGCGGGCGCGATGCCAAGGTACACCTGATTGACCGCGGTCAGGCTTTGACGGCTGTTCAACCTGCGTCACGCCGCATCTTGCTAAACCATCTTTCACAACAAGGGGTGACGTTGATCGAAAATAGGCACGTCACCGGTCTGTCGGATCGAGGCGTGGAAACCAGCGAAGGCTATGTTGAGGCCGGGTTTATCACTGGTGCTGCGGGTGCAACGCCTCACCCGTGGCTTGAAGCCTGTGGTTTGGAAACTGAACAGGGGTTTATTGCCGTCAAAGAGACACTGCAAACCAGTGACGCGCGTGTGTTTGCCGTAGGGGATTGTGCGCACATGACCCACGCGCCGCGGCCCAAAGCGGGTGTCTATGCGGTGCGGCAAGCGCCGGTTTTGCTGGAAAATTTGCGCGCTGCTGCGGCTGGCCAGCCATTGCAGGTGTACCGCCCGCAAAAAGACTATCTCAAACTCATTTCGCTTGGGCAAAAGTCGGCCTTGTCTGACCGATTTCGCGTGCCTTTGGCCGGGTCTTTCATGTGGCGATGGAAAGATCAGATCGATCAGAAGTTTATGCAGAAGTTTCGGGAGCTGCCTCCGATGCCGCCCCCGGATATCCCTCGCGAATATGCCAAAGGCGCAGTGGACGCGTTGGGTGACAAGCCATTATGCGGCGGCTGTGGCGCCAAAGTGGGGCGCGGCGCGTTGGCCCAAATCACCGATGGGTTTGAGGATGCAGCCAAAGTCGACGGGCTGTTGGTCAGCCATGATCACCTGCGCGCATTTTGGGATGACCCCGTTGTCATGACCCGCATTGCCGCCCAACACGCGTTGGGCGATGTATGGGCCAAGGGGGCCACACCAAAGGCGGCGCTGATCGCACTCACCCTGCCACGTATGTCAGATACATTGCAGGCCCGCATGTTGGCTGAAATCATGACAACCGCGCGCGCCACACTGCGCGAAGCAGGTGCCGAAATCGTTGGCGGGCACACGTCGCTTGGGTCAGAGCTGACTGTTGGCTTTACGGTTATGGGCCAAGGCGAAGGTGTCGAACTGAGCGGGGCACAACCGAGCGACCAGCTTATTTTGACCAAGCCGCTGGGCACTGGTGTGATCATGGCGGCAGAGATGGACAAGAAAGCGCCGGGCGCCATTGTGGCACAAGCTCTCGCCTCGATGCTACGCGGCCAGAGCGCAGAAAGTGACATTTTGGGTGGTGTGGCGACAGCGATGACCGATGTGACCGGGTTTGGCTTGGCCGGACATCTGGAAGGCATGTGCACGGCCAGCGGAGTTGGCGCCACCTTGCGGTTGGACGATGTTCCGATGATCGATGGCGCGCTTAACCTGTCTGACGCAGGTCATCGGTCGAGCATCTTCCCCCAAAACCGCGCCTTGGTGCCACATTGGCCAGACACCGGAAAAGCCGCGTTGCTGTTTGACCCGCAAACCTCAGGTGGGCTGCTTGCTGCGGTGCCTGCTGCAAAGGCGAACGATACGCTGGACGCGCTGCGCCGTCACTCGGATCAGGTCGCGGTGATTGGTGAAATTACTGCGTCTCGGGAAGTG
>JABSSA010000469.1 GCA_013214665.1 Paracoccaceae bacterium | reverse complement strand
TCTTTCGGCTTTGGCGAAGCGCTTGGTTCTTTCCTGAACGGCGACACGGCCATGTTCCTCGACACCACGGTCGTTGCCGGTCAGATCAACGATCCGGCAAAGTCCAAAGTTGTGGGCAAAGTTGGCTGGGCGATGCATCCAATGGGCGTGCGCCGTGGTTCGCAAACCGGCGGGTTCGGCATCGGTATCCCGAAAAACGCAGAGAACAAAGATGCGGCTTTCCTGTTGATGCAGTGGCTCACCTCAAAGCAGGGTGACAAGCTGGTCGCATTGGCCGGTGGCAACCCATCACGTTTCTCCACGCACGCGGATGCGGATGTGAACGCAAAGTTCCCACACATGGCCACCTTTGGTGAAGCGTTGCAGCACGCCGATCCAGACTGGCGTCCAATCATTCCAGTGTGGGGCAAGATCAACGCCGACCTTGGCACCACATTGTCCAAGGTTCTCACCGAGGATCTGGACATTCAGGAAGCGCTGGACGGCGTTGCTGAGCGGACCAAAGCGGTCATGACTGAGGCGGGTTACTACACCTGGAAGTAAGTCAAACCTCCCTGCATGGCCCGGAGCACCACATGGTACCCGGGCCATGTATCCTAAAAGAACAAACCTGATGTTTCGGATCTGCGCGCGTGAATAGCCAAAGCCTAAATAGATTGACGCCATATATGTTCCTGGCTCCGGCCGCGATCATCATGGCGCTCTGCCTGCTTTATCCGCTGGGCTACATGGTCTGGGGTAGCTTCCGCGACTGGAACCCAAGTCAGACGATTGGCGAAGCCGAATTTGTCGGGTTCAAGAACTACATCACCCTGTTTTACGACCCTGCCTTTCGCGAAAGCCTTGGCGTCACGCTGACTTTTGCCACCGTGGTTGTTGCCGCAGAGCTGGTGATTGGCGTCGGACTGGCCTTGCTGCTTGACCGAAATATCCGCGGGATGTCGATCCTGCGTACGCTCTTTATTTTGCCGATGATGATCGCGCCTGTCGTGGTCGGGTTGATGTGGCGCTATATGTACCACCCGACTGTGGGCACGTTTAACAAATTCCTGAAATCCTGGGGGTTTGAGGGCATTGATTGGCTGGGTCAACACGCGCTGATGTCTGCGATTATTGCTGATATCTGGCAGTGGACACCGTTTATTTTCATTCTGTCACTGGCGGCGTTGCAATCGTTGCCGCGGTCCGCGTTGGAAGCGGCCCGCATAGATGGCGCAACCGCGTGGCAGCAGATCATTCACATCAAGCTGCCGCTGATGATGCCCGTGCTGATCGTGACGGCGCTGTTGCGATTGATTGATGCCTTCAAGGTGCTGGAAGTGATCCTTGTGATGACAGAAGGCGGGCCAGGGTTGTCGACCGAGATTGTTGCTTTGCGGATTTCGCGCACCGCGACAGAGTTCCGTGAATTGGGCGTTGCGGCGGCGATGTCGAACTATCTGTTGATCCTGCTCTTGATCCTGACCGTCGCAATGTTTGCAATCACTCGCCTGCAAGAGGCCCGCGCGGCCAGACTTGCGCGCCAGATCCAGGAAGAAGGGTAAGGCCATGCAATACGAACGCCAAAACCCCGCATTTTATGCGCTTCTGGTTGCCCTAATTTTCATGGCCGTTGGCCCCATCGTTTTGATGTTTGCCAACTCGTTCAAATTGGACGTCGACATCATCAGCGGCACATCAGGTCTGCTGTTCCTGCCGACGATCCAGAACTATGAAACCGCGCTGTGTGATGTGCTGTGGTATGAGCCCGAACATCTGGATTTCTGCTCTCTGAAATTCGGTGGCGCGTTCATCAACTCGCTGATCATCGCTTTGGTTTCCACCGTGCTCACCTTGGTGATCGGCTGCATGGCGGCTTATGCGCTTGTGCGGTTCACCTTTATGGGGCGCGACACGGTTTCCTTAACCACATTGATGGTGCGCATGGTGCCACCAGCGGTGTTGTTGGTGCCGGTCTTTGGTCTTTGGAACAACGAATTCTGTCTCGACAAAGAGGGGCTGATCGGGGGCGCCATCCGCGACACATTTGGGGGGCGCGGTGACGTTTGCCTTGCGGGCACCCATTCCGGCATCATCCTGATATATGTTGCGATGAATTTGCCGTTCGTCATCTGGATTTTGCAAAGTTTCATCGTGCAAGTGCCTCGTTCGCTGGAAGAAGCCGCGCGCGTCGATGGTGCCGGGCCGTTTGCGGTGTTTTTCAAGATTGTTTTGCCCTTGATCAAACCGGGGCTTGCGGCGGCGGCGATCTTTACTTTCCGCATCGCTTGGAACGAATATTTGCTGGCCTCGGCCCTTTCTGACCGGAACACCAAAACCGTGCCAATCCTGATCGTGAACAACATGAGCGAATTTAACGTGGAATGGGGGGTCATCATGGCCACCGGAATGCTTCTGGCTATTCCGCCGATTATCTTTACGCTCTTTGCCTCGCGTCAAATCATCACCGGCATGACCGCAGGCGCGGTGAAGGGCTGACCCATGGCGCAAGTGCTGCTTTTGGCGACGCTGGACACCAAGGCGGACGAGGCCGGGTTTCTTGTGGATCGGTTGCAAGAGCTGGGCATCCAGGCGCGGATCATCGACATATCGTTGCAAACCGGGGGCGCAGTTCTTGCGGGCCCCGACAAGCGCGCCGCAATGGATGCGGCCGCCAAGGCCGTTTTGACCGATGTTTCGGATGCAGCCACGCAAGACGCCGAAGTCGTTGTGGCCATTGGCGGAGGCACCGGTGGGGAAATCGCGCTGTCTGTGTTGCGTGCCTTGCCGATTACCTTTCCAAAAGTTCTGGTGACAACGCTGCCGTTCGACCCGCGTGTCGCCGTTGCGGACAATTCAATCGTGCTTGTTCCTACGCTGGCCGACATCAGCGGGCTCAACGCCATGCTGCGCGACGTTTTGGAAAACACGGCGCTCATGGTCGCCGGACTGTGCCAGAAATCGCGGAAAGGCGAGTTGACCGATATTCGTCCGTCCGTTGGCATCACGGCCCTTGGCGCGACCGATGGCGCTGTGAAGGCTTTGGTCAAAGCGCTTCGCGCCACTGATCGGGAAAGCACGGTTTTCCATTCCAACGGCTATGGCGGTGCGGCCTTTGCCCGGTTCGCCTCGCAAGGTGCCTTTGATGCGATCATCGACCTGACCCCGCATGAGCTAACACGGCTGCATATCGCAGGGGCCCATGTCGATATGCCGGACCGCTTCACAGCAGGGTCTGACTTGCCCCGGATCGTGTTGCCGGGTGCGTTGAATTTTATCGGCCTGGGCGAAAAAACAACGCTGTCGCATCAGCATGTGACGCGGCAACATTATGAACATTCGGGTTTTTTCACCCATGTGAAGGTCAGCGAAGAAGAGATGCACATGCTGGCGACAACGCTGGCAGCAACGGTCAACGCGCTATCCGGCCCTTGTGCCGTGATCGTTCCCATGGGCGGGTTTTCACACCACGACCGCCCCGGCGGTGCCATCGAAGATGCCGCCTTGCGAGAAATCTGCCGTGATACGCTGCGCGCCTCTCTTCAGGAATCTGTACCGCTCATCACGGTGGAGGATCATATCTCTGCGCCCTCTGTCACCGAAACCATAACTCACACGCTTAGCCAATTGATCGCCCAAAAGGACGCTGTCCATGTATGATTTGAATGACAAGAAAGACGCGTTGATCGCAGCCGCAAAGCGCTGTTTCGAGTTGCGTTTGCAGACCAACGCGGGCGGAAACCTGTCGGTTCGGCTGGAAAGTGCGGATGCGATTGTCATCAAGCCGTCGGGTATCGGATTTAACGAATGCACACGCGAGAACCTGCAGGTGGTGCACCTGAATGGGACGATTGAACCCAGCCCGCACAAACCCTCTAAGGATCTCGACTTTCACCTCGATCTGTACCGCATTCGCGCAGACATCAACGCGGTTGTGCATTGCCACAGCCCTTGGGCCACTGGCTATGCAAGCGCGGGCATCGAAATCCCGTGCCTGACGGTTCAAACTATTGAAAAGATTGGGCGTATGCCGCTGATTCCGCTCTCACCTCAAGGTGGCCCGCAAACGGAAAAGGAAATCAGTCCGGTTTTTCAGGATCCAAAGATCGTTGCGGCGGTTCTGGCCAATCACGGCACAATCGGGGTTGGATCGACCTTGATGAAAGCGCAGTACCTCGCCGAAATCATCGAAGAAACGGCGCATATCGCATATGTCCGAGATACATTGGCCGCAGCGCACGGGCTACGCGAACACGATCTGCCGCGTTACGGCACGGCCAAAGAGGCAAGCCAAGCGCAGACCGCTTGATGATCTTGCGCCCTGTTCTTGTCGGGTTAGCAGGTGTGTCGCTTCGTTGCGCGACGCACTAGCCATCGCGCCACGACATCATCCGCTTATATGGTTGCTGCTCCAAATGCTTATTTAACAGCAGGCACAATTCGGTGGCCTGTACCGTCCAGTCAGCGTGCGTTAGCCCTGGCGACCGCTCAATGATCTCGTCATCGATTTGTTTGCCGTTACGGCTGAAACCAATGCCGTGCTTGTCAAATATGAATAAATTTTTTTGCTCCATGAATGCAACTATAGGAATACTTGTTCGGCATTCCACACTCCCATAAGGGGATAACGCGCATTTGAAAGTGCGAGAGGATCAAAGGAGCGCTGAGTATTATCTCTGTTGATGCGTCACCGCATGCATATCGGAGTGATTTACACAGTTCTCTCAGCCACGTGGCTGCGGATCAGGTCTTTGTACAGGGCGCGGATACGCTGCATCACCGGGCGAGGGCCGTCGCCTATGGATTTGCCATCAATTTCGGCCACGGGGGTTTGGGCGCCGAACGTACCGGTGAGAAATGCCTCATCTGCGGAATAGGCCTCGTAGAGCGAAAAGTTCTTTTCGAGCACAGGGATGTCATTGGCGCGACACAGATCAATCACCTTTTGCCGGGTAACACCGTTCATGCAGTAATCGCCGGTCGAGGTCCAAACCTCACCGTTGCGCACGATAAAGAAGTTGCAGGCGTTGGTCGTGTTCACAAATCCATGCGGGTCAAGCATCAGCGCTTCGTCCGCACCGGCCTGTTCGGCCTGCAGACAGGCAATCACGCAGTTCAGCTTGGAATGGCTGTTGAATTTTGCGTCCTGGCTGTGGGGCAGGCCGCGCACTTGAGGCACGCTGGCCAAACGAATGCCTTTGCCTTGCACCGTCTCGGACGGCTTTGAATGCTCGACAATTGCTACCACCGTTGGCCCGGAGCGCGACAGGCCCGGATGCTGGAACGGTTTGGCTTTGCGGCCGCGGGTGATCATCAGGCGGCAATGGGCGTCAGTTGTGATGCCATTGGCGGCGGCAGTTTTGTTCAGCAGTTCCAGAATGTCGGCGCGGCTAAGGCCCGGATCAAGCGACACCGCTTTGAGCGATCCAAAAAGCCTGTCCATATGTTCGTCGAAAAAGGCCCAGACGCCATCATAAAGGCGCAGACCCTCCCACATGCCATCGCCCAGCATAAAGCCGCTGTCGTAAACCGACACTTTGGCTTCATCCTTGTGATACAGTGCGCCATCGACCCAGATTTGCAGGTCATCATTGCGCGCGTCATGTTCGGCGTCGTGGGTGGTATGGCTGTCGGTGGTCATGGTGGATCTGTTGTGCTGCGTGGGGTCGTTGGACCGATGCAGTTGTCAGATCATTCTCGCAGCACAGTTGCAAGGGGCGACCCGTGGATCGCCCCTGCTGTGGGTAGCCTGGTTGGCCTTAGGACGGGTCTTTGGTTGTCCGCAGGTAAGGCAGAACCTTGGTGAATTCGCCAAACTTGGCCGTCGCGTCTTCGTCGCTGACGGTTGCGGGGATGATGACATCGCCGCCAGGCATCCAATCGGCAGGGGTGGCAACGCCCTTGCCCGTGGAGGTTTGCAACCCGTCCAATGCCCGCAGAATTTCGGCAAAGTTGCGCCCGACTGTCATCGGGTATGTCATCGACAGCTTAAGCTGTTTGTCGGGGCCAACGATAAAGACGGACCGGACTGTTGCGCTGTCAGCTGGGGTCCGGCCGTCTGGCAGGTATGCTTCGGCAGGCAACATGTCGAAGGCTTTGGACACTTCCAGACCGTCATCCGCGATGATGGGAAACCCAGCCTCTGCGCCGCCATAGCTTTTGATATCGTCTTTCCATTTCACGTGGTCTTCCACGCCATCCACGGAAACCCCGATAACCTTGGTGCCGCGCTTGGCCCATTCATCTGCCAGCCGCGCCACGGCCGAAAACTCGGTGGTGCAGACGGGCGTGAAGTCTTTTGGGTGGCTAAAAATAATGGCCCAGCTGTCACCGACAAAATCGTGCAGGGAAAGCTCGCCCTGATCGGTGGTGACGGTCAGGTTTGGGATGGTGTCATTGATACGAAGTGGCATGGTGTGTGTGTCCCATGTTGCGTCAAATTGGTTTATCAAAGCGGTTTTTCGGCATGGTCTGTCGCGAACACGCAAAATTTGGCTGTGATAGCACAAGAGGTAATGACCGAGGGCGGATTGATCAATCCGCTTGGGTTCACAAAGGCCCAAATCATGCGGATCTTCCGGATTACGGTCTGGCTGTTTCGCCTTTCGCGCTGATCTTTGAACGAAATTTGCTCTGCGCCGAAGGATTGGGATTGCGCGTCGGCTTTCGGGTTATTTGAGCGCTCGTGCCAAAAACGCCTGTGTTTCTGCGTGTTGAGGGTGGTCAAACAATTTGGCGGCCGGGCCTTCCTCGATGATCCGCCCATCTTTGAGGAAGCAAACTTTATCAGCCGCCTCGCGGGCAAACCCCATCTCGTGGGTGGCCATGACCATGGTAATGCCTTCGGATTTGAGCGTTAGCAGCACATCAAGCACTTCGCCCACCAATTGAGGGTCCAAGGCTGATGTGATTTCGTCAAACAGCATCACCTCGGGCCGCATAGCCAGCGCGCGCACGATGGCGACGCGTTGCTGTTGCCCGCCCGAGAGCTGATCGGGGTAGTTGTGCATGCGGTCGGCCAATCCGAACCGTGCAAAAAGGGCTTCGACTTCGGGCAGGATGTCGGCGCGGGATTGGCCACGGACGCGGCGTGGGGCCAAAAGCGCGTTTTCCAACGCGGATTTGTGGGGAAAGAGGTTGAAGCTTTGAAACACCATCCCGATGCGCGCTCGCACGGCCTGTGGGTCGAGGCCGGGCACAGAGATGTCTTGCCCATCAAGAAAAATGGCGCCGTCTTCGATCGGTTCCAACAGGTTGATGCACCGCAAGAGCGTTGATTTGCCTGCGCCGGATGATCCGATCAAACAGACCATTTCACCTTCGCTCACGTCCAGATCGATCCCGTCGCAGACCGTATTTTCGCCAAAGCGTTTGACGACGCCGCGCAGCTCGATCTTGGCCATTAGCTCCGCTCCCGCATCTGGCGCGCCATGAGGTAATCGGCATAACGCGTGGCGGGGATCGTCACGATAAGAAAGATAATCGCAGCCCCAACATAAGGCGTGAAGTTGGCCATGAGAGATTTGAAAACACCTGCCTGTCGAAAGATCTCAACCGGGCCAATAAAGCTGAGCAGCGAGACATCTTTTTGCAGCGCGATCAGCATGTTCATCTGGGCCGGAACCACATTGCGGACGGCTTGAGGCAGCACCACATCTTGCATCACTTGCCGTTCGCTCAGCCCAAGCGAGAGTGCGGCGGCCCTTTGACTTTTATGGACACTGTCGATGCCAGAGCGAAAAATCTCAGCGACATAGGCGGAATAGGTCAGCACCAAGGCGAGCGATCCCCAGATGTAAGGGGAATTCCAGGGGCGGGGCAGTCCGAGTCCGGGAATGCCAAAACCGATCAGATAGACGGTCAGGATCACCGGCACGCCGCGGAAAATATCGGTGAACGCGGCACCAAAGATGCGCAGGGGGAAAAGCGCGGGGGATTTGGCATCCCGGGCAAGGGCAATAAGCAAGCCGAGAACGGCAATAGCAGGGGCCGACCACGCAAAGATCATCACGTTGATCATGAACGCGTCGAGCAGTTTGGGAAAAGACTTGGCCAGAACGGCGCCGTTGAAAAAGCTTTGCTGGACTTTGCTCCAGCCGGGAGCGAGCGGCACCAGAACGATCAGCGCCACAACCACGGTGATCGTGCTCGCCGAGGCGATCACCAGCGATTTGCGGCGCTGCCGTGCTTCGAAAATCTGGCGGCGGGTTGGGCCCGCCGTCTGTTGGTGCGGCATCTTATTTGATCAGCGGAACGCCTGTGGTGTTTTGCAGCCAGGTTGCTTCGATCTCGGCCATAGTTCCGTTTTCTGTGAGCGTAGAAATCGCCGCGTCGATGCAGGATTTCAGCGGATTGCCCTCTTCCATCAGCATGCCGAACTGATCCGGGTTGTCGCCTGAGTCTGCCGGGAACTGACCGATGACTTTGGAGCCTTCGATCATCACCGCGCTGAGGAACAACGCCGTTGGCAAATCAAACAGCGCCGCATCAATTTGATTGGCGCCGATTGCGGCGTTCACATCTGCGTTGTCACCGTAGAGCAGGGGCGATTTTGACGGCTGGATGACGTTTTCCAGTTTTGGCACCGCAGTGGTCGATCCAACCGCGCCCCAAAGCAGTGATTTTAACGCGTCCATCGTAGGTGCCGTATCAACCGCGCCCGGTCCGACGAGAACAGCCATCGGCGCAGTGTAATAGGGAGCAGAAAAATCCACCACCTGATCGCGTTCGGGGGTGATCGAATATTGCTGCATGTTGACGTCAAAGTTTTTGGCGCCAGGCTGGATCGCCTCGTCAAACGAGGACCGTACCCAGACAACATCTGCGGCTTCAAATCCCATCTCAGAAGCAACGGCATAAGCGACCGCGGCTTCGAAGCCCTGGCCGCTTTCTGGTGCGTCATCCAGAACCCAAGGGAAATAGGCCGGGTTACCCGTGGCCACTGTGAATTTACCGTCTGTCAGTGTTTTGCCCGCGGCGCAGTGGCCATCGGCCTGCGCTGCAATGGTCGACATCATCAAGGCGGTGATGGCGGCAAGTGTCGCTTTTTTCATGTCAAAATCCCAAGTGTTTTCTGCGCCAACAAATCGTAGGTGCGAAGGCGGTTAGTGTCTAGTGCGGTTCAGCCGGTAGACAGGGATGATGTAGAAAAACGTTTGGTTGTCCGGCCTTGTTGGGCGACCTTTCAAGGATGTGGTTTCGACGTCCCGATTTTGAGGCAGCTTACCGTGTGACCGCGCGCCTTTGATTTATGCGGCGAAGTCGGCAATTGCTTGAACCAGAGCCTCTTTTTGAAAGGGCTTGGGCAGGAAGGCGTTCATCCCAGCCTCCGCATAGGCGGCTTGATCTTCCTCACTAACATTCGCAGTGAGTGCGATAATCGGAACGGCGCGAGCTGCGGTGCTTTCTTCCCAAGATCGAATACGCTCGGTGGCTTCTATCCCGCCCATGACCGGCATCGAAATGTCCATCAGGACGATGTCAAAGTCATGGTTTTTCGACAAAGCATCGAATGCCAGCTGGCCATTATTACAGAAGGTCAGGGAAATCCCGGTGCGTGCGAGCAGTTTTTTGAGCACCAGCTGATTGGTGCGGTTGTCTTCTGCCACTAGGGCACGGATGTCCGGTGATTTTTGCTCCTCAGTGTGCTGTGGCGCCACTGCATGTCCAAACTTGTCGAGGATGGCTTGATTGGTGATGAACGGATCAAGCCAAATTACCTCTGCCTGTTTCGGGCGTTCGAGCCCCACCACAAAGCATTGCAAGTCCTGGGCCCAAGTCAGGTCTGAATACTTTGGTTGTACCGCGGTGTCGCAAATCACAAGGTCGGTAGGGACAAAATCGGGTGGATCCGGTTCGGCGGCCAAGTCACAGTCGAGCACGACTTTTGTATGCGCACCCAGCCTCGATAGACGATTTTCCCATCGCGAAACCACATCTGCATTGGCTCCAAGTAAAAGCACCCGGTTTGAAGACAACGGTGCGCCGTGCCCTGCTGTGCCCGTGGTAGGGAGGGTCAAAACGAATTGGGCGCCGTGATCCAATGTGGAAGTGGCGGCGATGGTGCCGTTCATCGCTGTCATCAAGCCTTTGGTGATTGCGAGCCCAAGGCCTGTGCCGTCAAAATTGCGTGTCTTTGAATTGTCGATCTGTTTGAAGGCGTCAAAAATCGTAGGCAGTTTATCTTTTGGTATGCCAACGCCGGTGTCAGACACGGTGATCGTCAGGGAGTTGCCCGTGAAGGCAGCGTGGATCGAGACTTGCCCTGCGGGGGTAAATTTGTACGCGTTTCCAACCACATTTAGCAGAACCTGTCGCATCCTCTTTGGGTCAAGCATCAAAGTTGCCGGAACGTCGGGATCAATGGTCACCCGCACCTCTACCTCGGGCTTTTCAAAGCCTCGTTTGACGAGGCCTGCCGTTTCGAAAATCAGGTCGTCAATCTCGGTTTCTTGCGGGAAAATATCAAAGGCGTCGCTTTCAAGTTTAGAAAAATCGAGAATGTCGTTGATGATTTCGACCAACGCTGTTCCAGAGGATTTGATCACGTTCAGCGTTTCGCGGTGATCGTCCTTAAAAGGGTCTTCCAGCAAGGCTTGGGTCAGACCTATGATGCCATTCATGGGCGTGCGTATTTCGTGGCTCATGTTGGCCAAGAACTGGCTTTTGGCGAGATTTGCGGCCTCAGCCTCGACCACCGCAGCACTCAGAGCTTCTTCGTGATCCTTTTGGCGGGTGATGTCGCGTTGGATGGCGATCATCTGTACCAAACGGCCGGTGTCGTCCAGGATCGGGTCAATGTTGATGTCGATCCAATAGGTGGTTCCGTCCTTATGGTAGTTTAGCACTTCGGCCGAAACCGAGATCCGATTGGCTATGGCCCGGGATATTTTTTGAATACTGGCAGGATCAGTCTCGGGGCCTTGCAGGAAGGCGCCGGGCTTTTTGTGGATGACGTCCTCAAAGCCGTAGCCGGTCAGCCTTTCGAAGGCGGGATTAACCCAAGTAATGCGACCTTGGCCGTCGGTGATGATCACGCTGTCATTTGCGCGTTCTGCGACATATGCCAGCTCTTGCTGTTTTGCTTGGCTTTCTTCCAGTTCTTGTTTGGCGATGCTCAAAAGCTGTACGGGTCTGACGAGAATACGGTGCCCCAAAACACTGACCCCGGACATGGTGATCAATAAGGTCAGCGCCGTGACGCCCAACACAACGGTCAACATCCGCGCCCGGTCGGAGGCGGCACGATCTGCGTCCCAATTGGCGAGGATGTGCAAGCGGCGTTCCGGAATGGGGGTGGCCAACGACCATGCAGATGAGGTGTTTGTCGGCGCGGGCCCGCCAGCAAGGTTTAGTCCGATAATATGCTGGCCAGGAATGCCGTCCAGTAGGGCATGATTGGCCACGACACCGACGATGACCGCTTCGGCCATGTCGTGCACCAGGACCGGGACGACCGAGATGAAAAAGGATTGACCATTCATCTCAACCACTGCTGCGCTGTTTTGATGTGTGTTCAAAACACGTTCCGCAATGTCGCGCAGGTCGTTCAGTTTGATCAACGCGGTTGTTTCGGTCGATCGATCGTCATGAATTTTTTCCAAGCTGAAATCGAGAAAGGCGTAGTGTTCAAATTCAGCCAGTTGGTTCAGGTTTTCAAAGACTTGTTTATAAATCCCTTCCGAGGTCAGATCCCCCAGGGCACTGCTGATTATGACCGGCTGGGCCGCCAGAAGTTCGAGGCCTTTTTCGATCTGAGAAATGCGTGCCGCCACAGTTTCAGCCATCGCTGCAGATTCAGCACGGGCAAAATTCTGTTGAAACCGCGTAAGCCGCTCGCTCACCGTAATCCATACGACCAGACCGATGGTGATCATCGTGACCACCGCGGCTGCGGCCATGAATATCTGAAAATTACGCGTGTGTTGCATGGGGCGAAACGACGAACTTAGCCTCGGATCGGGACGATACGATTGGATTCATCAAACCTGGCCATGCAAAAGTCGGAGGCCCGCAACGCTTCGTGAGCGTCGGGTGATGCCGAATGCGCGGGTGAAAAAGGCTGCTCATAATCCCGCAGCAGACCGGGAATCGGCCCCTCAATCCTTTCCAATGCGTTAACCAGTGCACGACGCGTGTGGGTGATGGGCTGATCCAGATCGATCCGCTCGAGGGCATGAACCAATATCAAACCCAGATCATAGCCGTGAAAGAGCCCGGCAGGGGCAGGCAGATATCCTTCTGAATCGAACGCATCGCCAAAGGTATTGGAGAGGTTCGCCAATACACTTTGCGCCGCTGCATCCCGCCCGCGGAAGTCAAAACAGGGTTGAATGAACGTGAGATCAACGGCGTCTCGATCCTGCGCTGTCACATCATGCTCAAAGGAGCCTCCGGTTATCCCCCAATGGCTGAAAACCCGAACGTCTATCTCCGAGTTGGTCAAGGCATTCAGGATGGTTTTGCCTTCGGGCGCATTGCCCACAAGAATAGCACAGTCAGATCCGTTACCGGCGATCTCGGCGGCAATGGAAATCGCATCGGTGTCAGTCAAACCCGAACCGAAATACCGTACAGAAAAATCCCGAAGTCCGCGCTTGTTAAGTGCGGCGCTCATCGTGCGTTCGTTTGATTTGCCCCACCCGGATTCCCACAGCAGCAAGGTAATCGCCTCGCACCCGCTTTGCTCAAGGGCGAAAGGTATAATCACCTCAGCCGCGATTGAATCGTCGAGCGATAGCCGAAAAATGGAATTTGGCCCACCGTTTGATCGTGTAAGGGGAGCCGCCGCTGACCAAGGCAACAGCAAGGGAATTCCGTGATCGTTCACAAAGGCCTTTGCGTTCAGATAGGGGGGTGAATGCAGTCCGCCTATAACGGCGATGGCTTGATCGTCTTGCAAGAACTCTTCTAGATGGCGTTGGGTGCGTCTAGCGTTACTGCGATGATCCTTCAGGACAAATTCGATCTTATGCCCCTGGATCACGTTCTTTGAGGTGGCGAAAGCCCCCCGCATCCCGATCTCAATCGAGCGGGCCGATGTAATGTTTGTGCTGCGATCCGCGTCCAAATAGATGCGCAAAGTGTCTGCCGACGCGGCCGCGACAGACAGGAGCAACGTGAGACAGATCAATAACAGAATGCGCATGTAACCCTCCGGTGTGTTGAAGGGCACAAAACGCAAAGTGTCTTTAGATTTTATTGCTTGCTGCCATTATTTCAGCAGCATTTTAACGAAAGCTGCGGTCGCTCGTCATCTTATCAAGGACGGTAAGGTTCATATCGCATTGGCGCGACCTTTGCGCCTTGGACGGATCAGCTCAAAGTGTGAGCAATGCACATTAACGGGGCCGGCCCTAGTTTTGCGCGTCCCGTTCAGCGGCGTGATGGCGAGGCAGACGCAAGCGTTGGCGCGCCTTGGATGTCAGTCGGCCTATCGTCGCACGTGACATGTCGTAGATTTCCCGCAGAGGCGTAAAATAAGCGGTCAAAAGGCTGGTGGCCGGGTGCTTTTCGTCATCGCGCAACCCGAATTTCATATCTTTTTGCCCGTCTGACACATGCAGAGAGCCAAATACCCAATCCCAAACCGCCAGCGCCGCACCATAGTTTTTGTCGTAGTGCTCTTCCGCGATGGAATGATGCAATTGATGTTGCGCCGGGGAGATCAGCACATGCTCCAACCAACGCGGATAGCGGATGTCGATATGCGAGTGGCGCAGGTTTGATCCCGTCACGTGGAACACAAACACCAGAACGTTGACGCCCACGACAGTGTAGAGATCGACTGTGTTTCCAAAGAGATAATAGAACACCGAAATCACGCTGCCCTGCGCGACCGCATTGCGCGAAGCATAAAGCACGCCCTCAAGCGGGTGAATGCGGTAGACGGTGATGGGCGTCAGCGTTTCCGCGGCATGGTGGACCTTGTGAATAGACCACAAGGCAGGCCAGCGATGCATCCACCGATGCATGAGATACTTGGTAAAATCGTCTGCCAAAAACATCGCCACTGAAAACATCGCGACGACAAGCGGCTTGGACACATGTTCGTAAGCGCCCCAAAGCGTCAGATCGCTGCGCACCAACGCCATGTAGACTGCCGTGGCGATCGCAACCTGTGTCAGCAGAAGAGGAGAGATAAATCCAGTAAAAATCCGGTTGATCAGAAAGATCTTGTAATCCGTCATCGCGGAGCTGGAAAAGAACACCTTGCGATCAAAGATGCGTGCGAGAGCCGTGCGCAAAGAGGTTTTTTGAAACAGGATCAACCACAGAAAGGCAATCAGCACCGACAGGCCCAGATATCCGACAAAGACCCGTTTTTTCGGATTGGAGAAATCCGAAAAGAGGCCGATGATTTGATCCAGATACTCCATCACGCCCCGCTGGGTTGGAAAACGTGGCACCCGTTGCCGGATGCCACATTAGACGATTAGTCTGTTTCTGCGCCACCGCTGTCGGTGTCGAGCTCTTTCACAAGCGCGGCCAGGTTTTCTGTGCCGTCGTTCTTGCGTGCTTCAAGACCAAACTCTTTCAACAGCAGATCCTGCACCTTCAGCATGTTCAGCTGATAGGTGTTCCAGGACATTTTGCCTTCTTTGACAAAGTTGCCGTCTGCGTCGATGCCTGTGACCACGGATTCATCCTTGGTGGGCGGGCCATAACCGATCAGACGGTTCAGGCGCACGGCGGTGCCACCCAGGTTTTCACGACCAGTTTGCAGCGCCATGGCAAAGCCTTTCAGCTCGCCCCAGTGCTTGATGTAATCGCGATAGACTTTGTCGTCGATGTTGGCCTTGTCGGCGCGGATCTTTTCGATGTCTTTATAAACAGACCCTGCATATTTGAACGTCGCTTCGGCCAGAACCTTGGTCATCTCGTCTTCGATGGTGGCGGCCAATGCCTGAACCTGAGACAGCTGTGCGTCTGTCAGCGCCGCGCCATCGGCGGATGTGATCACCTTGCGGCCTTCGATGAAGGCGCTTGTGATTGTGTGCAGGTAATCGGTGCCGCTCTTGTCGGCATCAGCGGCGTAATAGGCGTTGCCGAAGGTCATCTCAGACTTCAGGTCAATCGTGCCGTCGCCGTTTGCATCACCCGCTGCCAGCTCTTTTTTCTTGGAGATGCCGTAAGCTTGGTTTGCATCCAGATCCAAGGCGTGGGCCGGGGCGCCGAAATAGCCAAAGCCTTCATCCCAGCTGTGTTCTTTGCCGGTGTAAGCCGCACCGTCGCTGTACGGCTTGTTGTTTGGCTTGTTGCCGGCGGTCATCTTTTCGTCGAGGTAATTGTCAACGATCTGGTTGTAGCTGACGGCGCCGATCAGGAATTTCTGGATCAACTGGCCGTAGTCATAGCCCAGGTCGTAATCGACACCGCCATCAGACATGGCCGCGTGATGGATCATGTGCTCAACCACTTCGGCGCCCGTCTTGCTGCCCGGATAGCCCGGCACCAGACCGCCATAGGTTTTGCCTACCAGGTTTGAGCTCGATGAGATTTCGTTCACCATGGTCTGCTTGATCGGGAAACCGTCTTTGCCTTCGTGCGAGACGATGGCCAAATCTTCTTTGTTGGCGCGGGCGAAATACAACATCATTGTTGCTTTCAGCTCTTCTGCGTTGGCGCCACCATTGGCCTTGCCAGCCAGTTTTTTCAGGCTGTCGATCATCACATTGCGGGCCACCTGACCGGAGTAGGACACGGAGTTTGTCTTGTCGCCGGAATAGCTTTTTTCGGTGATGGGGTACGGGCCGTAGGATTCTGCATATGCGGCGCTGGACAGCAGCATGGCA
This sequence comes from Paracoccaceae bacterium, assembly GCA_013214665.1. Classification (GTDB taxonomy): domain Bacteria; phylum Pseudomonadota; class Alphaproteobacteria; order Rhodobacterales; family Rhodobacteraceae. The sequence goes on along the minus strand of JABSSA010000469.1, from coordinate 1,057 downwards.
GCCACGAGGGACGTTCCAAGTTTGAGAGAGCGGTTCATGTTCTCATCCTCACTGTTGCAAAAATTCCCGCCTATTAAAGTCAGGAATGGAGATGAGTGCATATGCCCAGCAATGTAGGGGTCATGTCAAGACTGGTCGAGGAAATTGATGATGTTGTAAGTATTTGAAAGATAGTTATAAATACTTTTCCCGTGTAAATTTGTCAGATTAAGGGTAAGAATCTTAGTAAATTTATCTGATTTGCGTGTTCGTAATGTGCTTTTTGTAGGTCCAGATGCTGCGGGGGGCAGAGGTCTCTGCCCCCCGACATCGAATTTAATACCAACCCACCTCGTTAAAGATCTTTTGCGCGGCGGGCACATTTTTGGCCACGGCACTCAGATCGACAGCGTCCGGGCGGAAAAGACCAAGCTGCGCCACAGACGGGCTGAGCCCTACGCCTGGCACGGCGGGGTATTCATCGTTGCCAGCGCTGAAATATTGCTGTGCCGAAGCGCTGGCGAGGTACTCAAGAAACTTGATCGCATTTTCCCGGTTCGGTGCATTCGCGGCCACACCGCCACCGGAGAGGTTCATGTGCGCCCCTTCCGCATTTTGCGCGGGAAAAACCCACCCGATATCCGCCAACGCGTCAGCAGGCAGACCTTTGACGTCTTTGCGCAAGGCGCGAGCAAAGTAATACGTGTTTGAGACAGCGATATCGCATTCGCCAGACACCAGCGCGCGAAGCTGGTCTGTGTCGCCACCTTGGGGTTCGCGCGCGAAGTTCACGACCATGCCGTCAGCCCAGCTTGTTGCCGTGTCGACGCCGTGGTTTTCAATGATAGCCGACAACAGCGTCTGGGAATAGGCGTTGGAGGAGGATCGGTGGCAAACCATGCCCTGATAGGCCGGATCCGCGAGGCTGAGGTAATCGAGGGGCGGGTTTTCTACGTCGTTTTTGTCATAGAAAATGATCCGGGCGCGTTGCGAAAAGCCAAACCATTGGTTGTCGCTGTCCTGCAGGGCCTCGGGTACGCGCGCTTCGAGCACGGGGCTGGCGATGGATTGCAGCACG
>JABSSA010000468.1 GCA_013214665.1 Paracoccaceae bacterium | reverse complement strand
GGCCATTCGGGCGGAAAACTCCTCTTCGCTCTCGCCGATCTCGGAGTTCAAATAGTAATTTGGCGTCGACAGTTTCAAAAAATCGTCCATTGGCAAGCCAAAACCAGCGTGCATGTGTGGTTGCCCAGACAAGGCCACCGCCGCAACTGTATTGCCGTAATACCCACGCCACCGCGAGATCATCTTGCGGCGTTTCGGTTGCCCTCGGGCAATGTTGCGCGCCCAGATGAACTTGATCATTGAATCGTTGGCTTCAGAACCGGAACACTGAAACATCGCCTTCTCAAACGGGACAGCCGCTTTGGAGGTCAAAACGCCCGCAAGCTCGGCCACTTTGGGATGTGAACGGCCGTAGAACGTTGGCGCGAAAGGCAGTTCTTGCATCTGATCCATGGCTGCCTGCGCAAGACGGTCATTGTGGTACCCAAGAGAGACGCAGCCAAGACCGGAAAATCCGTCAATGATGTTTTGACCATCGTCGGTTTCAATGCGCACACCATGTCCGCGCATGGCCATCGCCGTCGGACCATCCTGCGCGTGCAGTCGGGCATTTGTTTGCCCGTGGACATGATGCAAGCGGTCCACGGATCGGGGTGAATTGACGTCAACATGCTCGTTCATGGTCAGGGGCTCCAACTGTTGCTACGCACAGTTTCCGCGATCCTTTACTGAACAGCAATTTCGTATAACGTGGGTCTTGATGAATTTCTTTCAGGTGAACTGATCCATGGACGGCCCGCGCCTTGACCTTCGCCACCTGCAAATGATCCGCGCCATAGGCCGCACAGGTCGGGTCGTGGATGCCGCAGACGAGCTTGGTCTGACCCCGTCGGCCTTGTCGCACCGCATCAAAGAAGCCGAGCGCCGTCTTGGCGTGCCTCTGTTTGAACGCATGCACAAGCGGTTGCGTATGACGGCAGCAGCAGAATACCTCGCCAATTTCAGTGAGAAGTTCTTAGGCGAATTGTACCTAATTGAAGACGAAGTGCGCCGGATGAACGCCGGCATCGACCACGTGGTGCGGATCGCCGTTGAAAACTACAGCGCTTATCATTGGTTCCCTGATTTTCTCGAAAAATTTCGAGCTCGCCATCCAAGCATCGACATTCAAATCATGGCGGGAAACCGCAGGGATATGGTCGGTTCTCTTCTGGACCGGCACATCGACCTTGCGATCACGGCTGGCGGGGTGCCCCATACGGCGACCGAACGATTGGCATTGTTTCAAGACCCGCTGGTCTTCATTTGCGCACCAGAGCACCCGTTGGCTGCAGAAAGCTCTGTATCAGCCGCCGAAATCGAAGGGCAAAAGTTTATCACCTTCACCAAGACACCGGAGCCTGACCAAGAATTTGCACGCCTCTTTCGCCCAGAACGCCGGTATCCTGTTTGGACCGCATCGGTGGAACTGCCTGAAGCCATCATTGAACTTGTTGCCGCAAACCAAGGCACCAGCATTCTTGCACAATGGGCGGTCGAACCTCATGTCGCGGCTGGCCGGATTGTCGCGATCTCTTTGGCACCCAAACCGATTTGGGTGGATTGGGCTTGCGAGTTCCGGAGCGATGAGCCAACCGGCAACCCGGTTCGCCAGGTTGCCTTGGCGCTCAATGATTGGTTTTCGCCATAGACGCTTGAAGGTTTCAGTTCAGTGCGCCGGAGAATTCGGAAAGGGTGATCGTTTACCCATTTCTGCCATGCCGCTTGCAGAGCTCTTATGAAGCCTTTGTTTGAATGCATTTTGTCACTCGATTTTTTGGTTGGTGCCTTCAGCTGATTTTGACCTTGCATTCATGCGCTAGGCTCTCGGTCATGCTGCTCGCTTCGAAACCAATCGGCGCCACGGCGATGATTTTCGGTCGACCAGCCGCACATGGGCCGCATTGTGGCGCGACCCATGGCGTGTAAACCGAACCTCAGGCAATCGCCGCGCTTTCGTCGGGTTGGTGTAGTCCAACAACCGCCAGAACTGTCAGGCCAAGACCCATGTAGTACCAGAAGTCGAGGTCGCTGAAGCCTAGGGTCAGGACCCATTAATTTGCTATGCTCAGTTCGCCAGATTTTGCATCAGGCCAGACATATGCTCGCAGGAATAGTGGTTCTATTTCAAGAGCATATAACGCAGGCTGAGGCAAAATCCGGCGAACCCGAAGGGCATGGAGAAATACACGTTCTCAGCGCCTCGGCTTTCTTGCAAAGGCAACCAGCCTTCGCGGCGAAACCCAAATCACTGATACCGCGTATTTTTCCATGCTGAGCACAGCCAATTAATGGGTCCTGACCCTAGCGCAATCGGCGCAATTACAAATGCGATGCCGACTAGGCCATCAACGGTCAGGTGGAGGCTGTAAGGCAATACGCGGATCAGACCTAAATGATGATCGGTTAGGACGGTAAGCCCAAGTGCTGCCACGCCGGTGACGACGGAGAGCCAGAGTGCCAGTGGGTTTTCCGAGCCCAGACCGAACAGGAACGGCATTGCGAGAAGGCCAAGCGCGACCGGATAATCGAGGTATGCGTGGATTGATTTTGTGATGAAGCGAGGAAACATGGGATCTCATCCTTTCTGTTGATCTCAGGATAAGATTAAGCCACCCCTGCAATCAGAAATATGCCTCAAGGTTCGCAATAATGTGCAGGCCGTTCATACAGTCGAACGAATAGCGATTCCATTCCGCTTGAATTCTGCCGGTGTTCGGCCGGTTTCTTTCTTGAACGCGCGTGTGAAAGCAGAGTCAGACGCATACCCGGCGCTTTCAGCTGCGTCTGCCAGAGTCGTGCCCGACGCCAAAAGAACCTTTTTGGCTACTGCCATGCGCCATTTCGTGACGTATTCCATAGGCGTCATTGCCATTAACTTTTGGAACTCCACGGCGAAACTGGTCCGGGACATACCCGCAGCTTTGGCGAGTGTTTCAACGGTCCAATGGTTCGCAGGTGCTTTGTGAAATGCATCCAGCGCTCTGCTCAGGTTCTGGTTCGAGAATGCGCCCAGGCCCCATTGCGTGGCTTCGTGCCCTTCAATGAATGAGCGGATTGCCTGGGCAAAGATGGTCTCTGACATCTTCAACGCGATCAAGTCACCACCCATTTTTTGCCCACCTGCCTCTTCGCCAATCATCCGAAGGCTGGCCTCCATCCATCGGCCGGCGCTTTCACCGTAGTTCTTGATATGGATGTAAGGGGGCAGGCGTTCCATCAGAACATGTTGCGCATGCGGGTCGAACGAAAAATGACCGCAAATCAACTGCGTCTCGCTTTGGGGTTCTTCCCCGCCATAGACCAAGACCCCCGATCCATCGAAACCCGAGGCTTGCAAGACTGCATCCAAGGGCATGATTGTGTGCTCTGGCTCATGTCCGCAATAAAGCGAATGAGGTGCCCCATGGGGGATGATTACCAAGTCACCTTGCGCCAGAGAAACAGGGTTTTCCGTGCCCTCCACATGGATCAGGCATTGGCCGCGGTGGGCAAAGTGGAACCGAGCAACGTTTTCATACGCCGGAACGGCCACGCCCCAAGGTTGGGTGAACGATGTGCGGAAATAGAGCGTTCCACGCATCGACAGGTTCGTGAGAATGTCACTCAGTAAATCAAGCATGGTTCAACTCAAAGAACCTTTGCCTGTTTGTACAGGTATTCGAACGATCTGCATGTTTTTTCGGACGCTGTGATATTCAAAGATAAGGCTTTGCGCGGCTACTCAAACGAGATGACAACACAAATGGAGTACCTCGTTATGAATAAACTGCTTTCCTCATTGGCTTTCGTGATTGCCCTGACTGGTGCGCAAGCTTCGGCACAAGACCTCGCTGATATGAGCGATCTTGAATACGCTCACATCGCCTATACCGCTGACAACATCGATATTCGCTATGCGCATCTTGCGCTGGCGTTGTCGTCCAACCCGGCCATCCATGATTTCGCAAATACGATGATCCGCGACCACACCGCGGTAAACGAAGCCGCGCTCGGCCTATTGGATAAGCTGGGGGCGACTGCGCAAGACAACGCGTTTAGCCAGACGTTGAATGCAAATGCGGAGGGGATCATCGACACTCTGTCTGCTTTGCGCGGTGCTGAATTCGACGCGGCGTATGCAGCGAACGAGCTGGCCTATCATCAGGCGGTGAATGAGTTGGTCGAAAACACAATGATCCCGAACATCGATAATGCCGAAGTGCGTGCATTGTTTTCCCAGGGTCTTGAAATCTTTCAAGCGCATGAAGGTCATGCTGAGATGATGGTCGAGGCGCTGAAGTGACGCCGTCATGGGTGTCTCGTAGAGCGATCATGAAAGGAGCGGCGGCTGCGTCTGTCGCTCTTGTTCCTTCGCTTTCACCAGCGAACCAGCCAAAGGTTCATGATGTTGAGATCCGCTCGTTCGCATTTCACCCGGAGGTTATTCGCGTGCATATCGGAGACACGATCCGATGGACCAATCGAGATATTGCGCCGCCTACCGCAACAGCAGATGAATTCGGTTGGGATACCGAAAGCCTGGATAAGAACGAAGCCGGTGAAATTCCTGTCAGGGCGGGAATGGAGGTGTCTTATTTCTGTGTTTTCCATCCGCATATGAAAGGAGGGATAGAGATCATTTCAGGCTGACCGGGTCGTGGCCGTACGTTGCCCGGTTCAACCAGGGCGGTGATAAGCTGATGAAAACGCTGTTATGACTGCCCGTGGCCGTAAATCGGGAACGGAGATAGATTTGAGAGCGCTTGACCCAAACGCGCTGTTCGATGATGCGCGCTGTGGTGCGTCGACGTCAGTGCTGGGGATTGCGACTGGCTTGAACTTCTCGCTCTCGTTGGGGCCAGGTTGATCGGATGTAGGCAAGAATGTCCCAAATCTCCTCATCCGTGAGAGAGCCTTCAAACGCTGGCATGCCGCTGTTGAAATCGGGCACGCCGCGCGCTTCTAGCGCTGCGCGGCCACCCAGCTTTGTATAATCAAAGAGCAGCTGATTATCGTGATGCCATGTGTGGCCTGTTTCGTCGTGAGGCGGTGCAGGCAAGGTACCGTCTTCGTTAGGGCTGCGCCAATTGGGTTGCCCTTCAAGATTAGCCCCATGGCACGCTGCGCATTGCTCTTGATAGAGGGCCCGTCCGACCTCGATGTTTCGGTTCAATAGTTCGTGGTTTGCGAATGCTGGCGTGGCCAGGGTTAAAAACATCGCCGTCAATGATCGCGTCACCCGACATCCACCCACGTACGCATGCCGCCAACAGCGTGGCTGAGCATATGACAATGCAGCATCCATTTGCCGGGATTGTCGAAGGTACAAAGGATATCCCGGCTTTGATTCGGGAAAACAAGCGTGGTGTCTCTGAGGTCACCCACGCTGCCATCGTCACTTAACTCATAGAAGTGGTGGCCATGCAGATGAATGCCATGCGGAAACGAGGTCTCATTGACCAGCGTGATCTTTGCAGTCTCTCCGCGCTGAATCGCTGCGAAAGGCTCGGCTTGCATGTCCGATACATCATTGAAGGCCCAAATGTTGTCGCCGCCATGACGACCGCCCATCGCGCCACCCATCATGCGCATCGTCAGGTGCCGGCTCGGGGCCGCTGGGGCCGGCAGGTCGTGCGGTGGCAGTGGTGCGATAAGGGAAGGGCGGCGAATTTCATTGCGGTCTGTGGCTTCTATCCTGCCGAGTTCGTAGGGGCCTTGCCTGCTCATCATGTCCAGTTTCACTGAGGCCGTGACATCCATGATAAGATCTACGCGCTGTGCCGGGGCGAGCATCATTTGATCGAGCACACGTGGTTCTGGTAAGGCCATCCCGTCCAACGCAGCAATACGGCCTGATGCACCGGTAATCGCCAACGGAAAGATACGGTTCGTCGCCGCATTGATCAGCCGCAACCGGATCCGATCTCCAACGCGTACATTCTCGGAAGAAAAGAACGCCCGCGCAAAAGTTCCAAGGAGCCCCGCATGCGCGATACTGTGGCGGTCCGTATACTCTTCAATCAGAGTGCCATCTCGCTCCATGCGCCAATCCGCGAGGATCGCGGTGATATCCTGATCCACGTCGATAGGCGTGTCGTCCTCGACGATTAGCGGCCCCATCATGCCGCGTGCGACCTGTTCGTGAGAGATGTAGTGGGAATGATACCAGAATGTTCCAGCATCGGGTGGCACGAAGCTATAGGTCTTTGTGGCCCCAGGTTCGATAATGCGTTGCGTCAGGGCTGGAACACCATCCATGCTGTTCTCAAGTCTGATGCCATGCCAATGAACCGCCGTCCCTTCGGATAGACCATTTTCGACTTCGATGGTTGCCTTTTCGCCCCTTTGCACGCGCAGTTCCGGACCCGGCATCGATCCGTTAAAGCCCAACATGCGTGTGACCCCGTCTCCTTCCGGGAGCACTTGGCTTGTCACAACTTCCGCGCGCAAGTGATGTCTCGGCGCAGCAGCAAATGCGTGATAGGGCATCAGCCCGATGGCTGCAGTGCTGGCAATGAATTGACGGCGATCCATAGCAATCCTCACAAGGGTAATGTCAGAACGGATGTCAGCGTGGCTGTGAGCAACAAGATTGCGACAACCGCTATCCATTCAAAAGAGATAGAGCGATCCAGGTGGTGACCAGCTTGATTGTCGCCGTCCAATAGCTTGGGCACAAAGCGCAGCTTGTTCAGCGCAGCCAAGCCGAGCAGCCCGGCAACCAAAACGACTTTTGCAATCAGTGTTTGACCATAAACGGTTCCAATAAGCGCGTCGATTGATCCGATGAGCACATAGCTCATGATCAGCCCCGCGATTATGAGCAGAGGGACAAAGAACATCGCAATCTGCCCAAATTGGTGCCCCAGAAGGGCGGCCTCTGGTCTCGCGCCATCACGTGCCAATCGCTTTAACGGTGCAAGGATACCAATCCACAAGGCGACCGCAGCGAGATGCAACAAAAGCAACACATCCAGCCAAACCATCTCTTGGTCCGGTACGTGCCCGATGGTTGCAAACGACCAGAGCGCAAGGAGGCCCCCAAAAGCGGCGATCCAGAGGCCGAGACGGCCCAACGCAAGCCCCACGATCAAAATGGATAAGCCAATGACCCGATAGGAAAGAGCCGTTCCGACGGGTGTGGACCACAGCAAACCCAGCATCTCGGGATCGGTCATGCCGCTGGCATCTCCAGTGAGTGCTGCACCGCGCAGGGAAAATCCGGCAATCGCAGCGACCAGACCCAGTACTGCGAAAGTCCCGATTGTGGGTCTCACATCAGAAACCTTGAAAACGACACCGCAAAATGCCGCTCCCGACGCTGTGAAAATCCCAAGATAAAGGAAGAACTTGGCGAAAATCATGGCCAGGCTCCAGATGTCTGGCATCATTCCTCGACCGTGAAGCTGAATGTGCCTTTCATCGCATGCCCGTCATCCCCAAGGCCGCGCCAGTCAATCTGATAGTGACCCGGGCCAAAGCCCGCGATCGGAATGGCATAATCGGAAATGAAACCTTTGAACGCGCTAAGGTCTAGATCCACACTGTCCGTGCCGGCGTGGGTCACAGTAACTTTTGTCAATCTGATACCCCCCTTAAAGTCCATCAGAACCTCAGTGGGGGCGGTCGACACCGTTGAACCCGCCGCTGGCGATGTCGTTTCGAGCGGGGAATGCGCGATGGCAGAACCGGCCCAAAGCATCGCGAAGCAAGAGAATAAAAGCGTCTTCATTATAGGTGTCCTTCGATCTTTGAGCCTGAGTATTCTGTTCGGTATCGCTCTACGCGTTCCAGTAGGTGGAGAGTCAATTGGCGGGATCTCACAGCTTTGAGAGCATCCAGATGGCCATGCCGACCATCATCAAGTTTTCTGTCAGTGACACGAACCCCAGAGGTACCTTGCTGTCGCCGCCGACGCAGGCGCATTTGAGCG
>JABSSA010000467.1 GCA_013214665.1 Paracoccaceae bacterium | reverse complement strand
GTTCTGAGACCTTTATCGCCCAAGAATTGGTCGCGCTGGAACGCGCTGGCGTGACCTTTGACCTTTGGTCGCTGCGGCACCCCACCGACAAAAAGACCCATCCCTTGCATGACGCGCTCAAGGCGCAGGTGTTTTATTTGCCGGAATACCTGCGCGATGAACCAGGCCGCGTGCTGCTTGGGCTGATCTTTGCGCTAGGGCGTTTCGGCTTCTGGCCCGCCCTGGGAATGTTTATGCGCGATCTGCGCCGGGACAAGACCCGCAACCGCGTGCGCCGTTTTGGGCAGGCCTGCGTTCTGGCCCGCGAAATGGGCCCTGAGATCGCGGCATTTTACGCGCATTTCCTGCACACCCCGTCTTCGGTTGCCCGCTATGCGGCCATCATGCGTGGCGTGCCGTGGTCCTTTTCGGCCCACGCCAAAGACATCTGGACCTCTCCCGATTGGGAACTGCGCGAAAAGTTGGACAGCACAACACATGGCGCCGTTTACGGTGCAACATGTACCGCTTTGAACGCAGAGCATTTGCGCGGGTTGGCGTCAGATACGCAGGTGGATCTGGTGTATCACGGGCTGGACCTGAACCGCTTTCCCCCACCCCCTGAGCGCGCGGCCCGCCAACCCGGTGCCCCGATCCGGTTCGTGTCCGTAGGCCGTCTGGTTGAAAAGAAGGGTTTTGACCGGCTGCTCGCCGCATTTGCTTTGCTGCCCGCCGATCTGGACTGGCACTGGGTGCACATCGGTGGCGGTGCATTGGGCAAAACCCTGGGCGCCCAGGCGGAAGAGCTCGGCCTTTCGGATCGCATCACGTGGCGCGGTGCGTTGGATCAGCCCGAGGTGATCGCTGAAATGCGCGCCGCAGACGCTTTCGTACTGCCCAGCCGGATCGCGGAAGACGGCGACAGGGATGGCCTGCCAAATGTGCTTATGGAAGCGGCCAGTCAAAAGCTGCCCATTCTGTCGACCCCTGTCTCAGCAATCCCGGAATTCGTAACCGATGGCGTCCATGGCATCCTGTCAGATGACAGCCCCGATGCGCTCGCCGCTGCGTTGCTGCGGCTGGCTCATGAACCGGACAACACCGCCCAAATGGCCGAAGCCGCGTACCTGCGCCTGACGCAGGACTTCACCATGCAGCCGGGCATAGATCTTTTGGCGCAGCGGTTGACCGGCGTTCTGGATGGCACTTTGTGAAGATCGCTTTCTACGCCCCGTTAAAGCCGCCCAACCACCCCACCCCGTCCGGAGACCGGGCAATGGCCCGCGCGCTGATGTCTGCGCTGCACTACGGGGATCACCATGTTACCATCGCATCCACCCTGCGCAGCCGCGAACCCAAGGGCAGTGAGACCGCGCAAAAGGCGTTGATCGCGCAAGCAGCGGCCGAGATTGACACCTGTCTTGCCCTGCCTGCGGTGCGGGCCGCACAGGTCTGGTTGACTTATCACAACTACTACAAAGCGCCTGATCTGGTTGGCCCTGTTGTCAGCCGCAAGCTTGGCATCCCCTATGTGCAGATCGAATCCACACGTGCGCGCAAACGCCTGGATGGCCCTTGGGCCAATTTCGCCGCCCGGTCCGAGGATGCCGCAGAAAGCGCGGATACGATCATTTACCTCACCGCCCATGACGAAGTTGCCCTTCGTGCCTATGCGCCTGCTTTGCAAAAGCTGCGCCACCTGCCACCGTTTCTGAACCGCACGACACTGCCCAAACTGGGCCATCGAAACGGCAGCATTCTGAGCGTGGGCATGATGCGCTATGGTGACAAGCTGCGGTCTTACCAAATCATCACGGAAACGCTGCAAAAGACGCCGGGTGAATGGCACATCAACATCGCGGGCGATGGAGAGGCGCGCAAAGAGGTCGAAGCGTTAATGGCACCCGTGGCCGATCGGGTCACATATCTTGGCGCGCTTTCATCTGAAAATCTGGCCGCGCAATATGCCGATGCTTCTGTCCTGTTCTGGCCGGGGGTGAATGAAGCCTATGGCATGACCTATCTCGAAGCGCGTGCAGCGGGCCTGCCTGTGGTTGCGCAAGATCGCCCCGGCGTGCGGGATGTGGCCGGGCCACATCTGACCGCGCAAGATAAAGGGGCAGACGGATTGGCACAGCAATTGCGCATCTGGCTCGATAACCCCAACATTCGCATCGCCGCCGGCGACACCGCCCGCCAAGAGATTGCCAAGACCCATCTTTTGCCCCCCGCCTCAGCCCGCCTGAGCGAGATATTGGAGGAGGTCACATGACCAGATTGGCCCTTTTGCGCCACGGCCACACACCTTGGAATCGGGAAGGCCGCATTCAAGGGCGCACCGATATTCCTCTGGATGACGAGGCGCGCGCGCATTTGTCGGGTTTGCATCTGCCTGACGGGTTTGATCAGTTTGCCGTGGTCAGCAGCCCGTTGCTACGCGCCTTTGACACGGGCCAGATCGTGACCGGGCGGGCGCCACAAACGATTGACGCATTGATCGAAATGAACTGGGGCGCCTGGGAAGGCGCGCATGGCGTCACGCTCAAAGCGGATCCGACAAGCGGGTATACCGATATCGAGCATTGGGGCTGGGATTTTCGCCCGCCGGATGGAGAAAGCCTGAGCGATGTGCGGGATCGGCTGCAGCCGTGGCTGACCAGCTTGAAACACGACACGCTCGCGGTTTGTCACATTGGCATCATGCGGGTGATTTTGGCGATGGCCCACGGTTGGAGTTTTACCGGAACGCCCCCATTTGCAGTAAAGCGAGACCGATTATTTGTCATAGACATTGAAGGGGCCCAAATGACCGCACACGACGATCCTGTTCGTTTGCCAAGGCGCTCTGCATGAAGGTGATTGTGCTCGTGACCCATTTGCTGGGCACAGGGCATTTGATGCGCGCGGCCACGCTGGCGCGCGCCTTTGGCGCGGCAGGTCACGATGCACAGGTTGTTTCAGGTGGAATGCCGGTGCCGCATCTGAACGTAGACGGATTTACGTTGACGCAATTGCCACCGCTTAGGTCGGACGGCACAGATTTCACCACGCTTTTGGATGCCAAAAACTGCGTTGTGACCGACGCTATGCGCGCGGAACGGATAGACATGTTGGTGTCTATCATCCGCTCCGAAGCTCCCGATGTGCTGATCACGGAGCTTTTCCCGTTTGGTCGACGCAATCTGCGCACAGAATTTAAGGCCGCGCTGGAGGCCGCAAAGGCGCTGCCGAACCCACCGGTTATTCTGTCGTCTGTGCGGGATATTCTTGCGCCGCCCTCCAAACAGGCCAAGGCCGACTTTGCCGATGATATGATCGAGGCGTATTACGATTCCGTGCTCGTACACTCAGACGAAGCAGTCGTGCCCCTGTCGTTAAGCTGGCCCATCTCGCCCACTCTAGCCGAAAAACTGCGCTACACCGGGTTTGTTGCACCCCCATCAATCACGCCCCATACGGAGGCGTTTGGAATAGGTGAAATCTTGGTCAGTGCTGGGGGAGGGCTTGTTGGCGAGCGTGTATTTGACGCCGTGCTTGCCTTTGCCGAGGGCAATCGGCACACCTTTCGGCTGCTAATCGGCGGCGATGATGCGCGCCGCGCTGCATTGCGCGAAAGAGCCCCGTCCAATATGATCATTGATGCACCACGACCCGAGTTTCGATCGATGTTGCCTCATGCGGTGGCTACAATTTCCATGTGCGGATACAACACCGCGCTCGACATCCTGCAAAGCGGTGTGCGGGCCGTGATTGTTCCCTTTGATGATGGCGGTGAGGTCGAACAATCTATCCGCGCGCAGGCGTTGGGCCAGATAGACGGTATCGAAGTTATCGCGACCAATCAGCTTTCCAACGACACGTTGCACACCGCTCTAACCGCCGCCCTCAACGCCCCGAAACGCGACCCGCAAACCGCAGGTATGCAAGGGTCCGCGCACAGTGTTGAAATTGCAAAGAGCATTTTAGATCAGAAAGTTAGCGCCTGATGAAGATTGACTGGTCTCCCTTGCGACACGCAATCAAACACGCGGAAAACCCAAGGTTCTGGTGGCGCGATGATGATGCCGTCGCCCAAACAAATGCGCTTGATCAGATGCTGCGCCTGTCAGAGACCTTGCGCACACCGGTGCAGATTGCGGTTATTCCAGGTCTTTTAGAACCTTCCCTTGCCCCCGCGCTAGACGGCACCACCGCCCGGGTTCTTGTGCATGGCTGGACCCATACGAACCATGCCCCTGCCGGGGAAAAGAAAGCTGAATTTCGCCGGGCTGACACAGCGGCAATAGACGAACTGTCCCAAGGGATGAACATCCTTGCAACCAACTTTGGCGGCCGACTCGACCCGGTCTTTGTGCCGCCTTGGAACCGTGTTTCCCCCGCGCTTTACACCCCACTTGCGGATGCAGGTTATCGCGCAATTTCCACATACG
>JABSSA010000466.1 GCA_013214665.1 Paracoccaceae bacterium | reverse complement strand
TTGGGCGCTCTTCAGCCCGGAAGGCGCGCGGATTGCCTGCCGGTCTTGGGCGCGCTGGTCGTTCTGGACCGCGCGCTGGATGATCGGGCTGCGTGGTGAGGTGCGGGGCGACGTGCCGCAAGGCGAGGTTTTGATCGCGGCCAAGCATCAATCCTTTTTTGACATCCTGCTGATCTACAACGCATTGCCGCGCCCCAAGTTCATCATGAAAAAAGAACTGATGTGGACACCAATCATTGGTGTCTATGCAAAACGTTTGGGTTGTGTGCCCGTTGAGCGCGCCCGCAGAGGGGCCGCGATCCAGAAAATGGTGGAAGACGTCGAAGCAGGCCGCGCGGATCCGGGGCAGTTGGTGATCTACAGCCAAGGCACCCGTGTGGCGCCTGGGGATAAGAAACCTTACAAGGTCGGTACCGCGGTGCTCTACGAACAGCTTGGCCAGCCTTGTGTGCCAACGGCCACGAACGTGGGGCTCTTCTGGCCGCGCAAAGGCATCATGCGCCATCCCGGTCTAGGGGTTGTCGAGTTTCTGCCGCCAATCCCACCCGGGCTGGACCGCGATACGTTCATGGCGCAGCTCGAAGAGGTTGTGGAAACGAAATCAGATGAATTGATGGCTGAAGCGGGGTTTACGACATCATGAAAGTCATAACGGATATTGCAGACCTCGAAGCGCTTTACGGCAAGCCCGGCGAAGCGTCGCTGCGCAAAGTGGCGACCCATTTGACGCCAACCTACAAGCAATGGATCGACGCTTCGCGTTTTTGCGTCCTCACAACCGTAGGGCCAGAAGGCACAGACGGCTCCCCAAGAGGAGATGACGGCCCCGTTGTCACCTCACCTGATCCCAATACGTTGTTGATGCCCGATTGGCGCGGCAACAACCGCATGGACAGCCTGCGCAACATTGTTCGCGATGGACGCGTGTCGCTCATGTTTATGGTGCCGGGTGCTGTGAATGTCATTCGGGTGAACGGCACGGCACAGCTTTCTGATGATCCTGCGTTGACCTCTCAGTTTGAACAAAAGGGGCGCCATCCGGCGACGGTGATCGTAATCACGATTGCGGAGGTCTATAGCCAATGCGCCCGTGCAGTCATGCGCGCCGGGCTTTGGAACCGCGATGATACCGCCGGACTGCCTACGATGGGGGACATTCTGGCAGACGTCACAAATGGCGAAATTGACGGTTCGGCCTATGATTTGGCTTGGCCTGATCGCGCCGCCAAATCCATGTGGTAACAAGGCTTCTTTTGGAGAAAAATACTCCGGGGGGCCCGGGGGGCAGAGCCCCCTAATAATCAGTCTCGGGGCAGAGCCCCCAATCACCTTACACCCTAATCTGTGCACAACCGATCCGGAACCAACGTCGCCACAATATCGGCGTCCAATTCAGGCCTGCGCCCCAAAACCAAATCCGCGCAAAGTTGGCTTGCTGCGGGCGAGGTTTGCATTCCATAGCCACCCTGACCTGCACACCAGACAAAGGTGGGACGTCGCGGATCGCGCCCCAGAACAAGCACCCGATCCGGTGCAAAGGTACGCAGACCAGCCCAGGTGGTCTCCACCCGCGTGACGTCTTCCGTCACATGATCCTGATATCGGGCAATTCCTTCGGCCAACACCATATCCTCGGCCCAGGCGTCATGCGGCTCCACCAGGTCTTCTTCCGCTGGCGACACCAACAACTTTCCTGCGTCGGGCTTGGCGTACCAGGATTCACCAGCGCCAAAAAACATGGGCCAGCGGCTCACATCCCGGCCACCCGGCGCAGGCAAACGGGCCATGGACCGCCGCAGCGGTGTGAAACCAAGTGGGGCAACGCCTGCCAATGCCGCGATGTGGTCGACCCAGGCCCCGGCGGCATTCACCAATGTGCTGGCTTCAAAAGTATCGTCCCCCACATGCACTCGCCAGCCCTCGAGGGTTTGCGTGATCTCGGTCACCTGCGCGCGTGTTAGAACCTGACCACCGTTCTGGCGGACCACGGCGGCAAAATCCTGCACCAACCTGTCCGTGTCGATATCTTGCGCGTCCGCATGATAGGCGGCACGGGTGATTTTCGCAGGATCGAGGATCGGCACCATGGCGCAGGCTTCTGTGACCGCGATTTCTTCGGCGGCCATGTCCGATAGATCATGGTTAAACAGATCCAAATTTTCGTCGGTGCCCAGCAGCAAAAAACCACGCGGGCTAAGATAGCCCCCATCGCGGTGGTATTGGGCTGAGGCGCGGTTCAACGCTTTGACGGAAGGAGCCCCATAGCTTTCTTCGAACAAGGCCGCAGATCTGCCAGACGCGTGATAGGCCAGCCCCTCTTCGCCTTCCAGCAAGGTGACATTGGCGTGTGGTGCCAGTCGCGCCGCCACAGACGTGCCCGCGATCCCGCCACCGATGACGATGACGTCGCTCATCCCTGTTCTTCCAACCGGTCCGTGGCGGGGGCTGGTTTGGGTGTCAGGGCCGATAGCTCTTCGTAAAGCGCGGGTGTCATCGCAAAACCCGCCGCTGCCAAAGACGGTGCGAGTTGTTGTGACGAGCGCGCGGAAATGATCGGCTTCGGGCGTGCAGGATGCGCCATGGCCCAGGCCACGGCCAAAGTGGCGGCATCCACGCCGTGTTCCTCAGCCAGCCGGGTCAACGTGCCCGCCGCGTCGTGCATCCAGGCCTGACCATAACGCGCGGCATACCGATCATCTTCTGTCAGCCGCCCTGTTTCACCGCGCGTGTATTTGCCTGTGAGCAAACCGCCACCGAGTGGCGAGTAAGGGGCAACCTCGATCCCCTGATCCATGCACATGGGCAGGATTTCCACTTCGACCTGTCGTTTGACCAGGGAATACATCGGTTGCAGGATCGACGTATGGCAGCCGAAATCGCGCGCAATATGCTGGGCCTTCATGACTTGCCAGGCTGCAAAATTAGACAGCCCGATATAACGGATGTGCCCCCGCTCCAGCAGGGTGGCAAACGCGTCGAAGGTTTCAGACAGTTCCGTGTCATCATCAAAGCG
>JABSSA010000465.1 GCA_013214665.1 Paracoccaceae bacterium | reverse complement strand
GACCGCCCGCCCTTGATCTGCCCCCCCAAAATCAGCGTTGCATGAAACGCGCTATCCGCTGTTTGACCCGCATCGGCATGCCTATCGATTACGTCGTTCAGTGTATCGGCCACCAATTGTGCAACCTGAAACATGGGCGGCGCTTCCAGGATCGAAGGCGATCTATCCTCGGGGGCTTTGGTACGTTCCTCTAGCAAACTTATCGTTGCTTGCGTCGTCGCGAGATTTCCAGCGGTAAGAATAGTGATCGATCGTTCGCCTTCTACCGTCCAGTTGAACATCTTGTTGAACGTAGAAACGTTGTCGACGCCCGCGTTAGTGCGCGAGTCGGACATAAACACCAGTCCGCTTTTCAAGCGCACACCTACGGCATAAGTCATCGAAGTCTCCGCTACTGCTGAGCGACCTGCAACTGTACTGTCAATTGCTCGTCCGCTGAGCCCAATCTGCTTCCTATTACTCGAGCGGCTTGTGCATAGTCCAGACCGGTCGCGACACGGACATATCGGTCATCCGGAGAGATGCCATTGGAAACGTCGAACCCTACCCATCCAAGGCCTGTAACGTGCACTTCCGCCCAAGCGTGCGTCGCGTCCTGAAGCTCAACTTCATTCATCATGAGATAGCCAGACACATATCTTGCGGGCAGGTCCAATTGACGGGCGGCTGTAACAAAGATGTGGGCGTGATCCTGGCATACGCCACAGCCTGCCTCGATCGCGTCTTCCGCGGTCCAATCGGAACGCGAGCTCCCGATCTGGTATGGCGCGCAGTCGCGGATCGCCTGAGACAACGCATGTAGCCTCGCCAGCGGTTCACCTTCGGGAAGCGAGCCAACCAGCTTGGCAATACCTTTGCCAGGTTTTGTTAGCTCGGTCTGTCTTTTGAAAAGCCAAAGGGGGGTTGAGCCTTCGTGCGCGCCCAAAACACCATTCACATCTTCGACCAGCACCACTCCTTCAGAGATCAAAGATATGGTTGTGGTGTTCGGTTCGAAACTGATCAATTCCACAGTATTTCGGTGATAATCTTCAAAGCTCAGCTCCTTTTGCCCGCCTACGACTTCGGTGCTCCAGCTTTCAATACTTTGATTGCGAAAGGACTTTGGTGTCTTGCGGAGCTGCTGCAATCCGAACGGCACCGAGGCGTCAAATTCATAACGGGTTTCGTGTCTTATATGCAGCCTCATGGTTTACTCATAAAAACGATAGTCAACTTCGATCTGCGCGCTGAGGTGGCCCAGATCACTTAGAAAGTCTTCGATGTATTCGTGTAGGCCGAGGTCGAAGATGTCGTTGATCGTTCGACCCAAATATTTGTCGAACAACTTGTTTGATGCCTCGCATGCAGGCCCTGAAAAACCATAGTCTTTCTCAAGGTAGGTCAGGTTCTCTTGTATCTTGCGGCAGCAAAAATGAAGACTGCGTGGCATCCGCTGATCAAGGATCAGGAACTGTGCAATCTCGGAAGGCGATGTTTTTTGGCCGTGCGTCATGCGGTATCCACCACCTGCACCCACCGACCGCAAAATGCTTTCCCATTGAACATTGTCCAACGAACTACCGACCGAAAACGCGGTTGGCAAAAGCACATAGTACTTTACGTCAAGAATGCGCCCGGTGTTATCGGCCCGTTCGATAAAATTGCCGATGCGGGTGAAATCAAAAATGTCGTTTCGAAGCATAGTGCCCAAAGTCGCACCGCGAACCAACGCCGCCTGCTGGCGGACAAGTTCCAAGGTGTTGGGCAAGTCCCTTTCGTTGATGCGACGTTTCATGATCGTATCGATTTGCATCCAGGTGCTGTTCACAGCGCCCCAAACGTCATGCGTGAGTGCCGTGCGCACCAATCGCGCGTTGTCTCTTGCCTGTTTTATAACTGATCTGATCGATGAAGCGTTGTCAGCGTCTCGCAACACCCAATCAATTGCATTGTCCTTGGTGACTTCATCGTACTTTGCCAGATACCCGTCATAAACGCCTGCAGTTTTCAAAACCGACGCCCACTCTTCCTCCGACGAATGCGATCGGGTCAACGCCATCCTCTGACCGGTCTCAAGCAGCCTTGCGGTATTTTCTGCACGCTCCAGATACCTGGACATCCAAAACAAGCCACCGGCGGTTTTTCCCAGCATGGCCTAGTCCTCCAGCACCCAAGTGTCCTTTGTTCCGCCACCTTGGCTAGAATTCACTACAAGTGACCCTTTTTTTAAGGCCACACGGGTCAGACCACCCGGAGTTATCTTAACCTCGTCCGGAGACACCAAAACGAAAGGGCGCAAGTCCACATGTCTTGGCGCCAATCCACTACGCGCAAGAATGGGCACTGTAGATAAAGACAATGTCGGTTGCGCGATATAGTTCGACGGGCGCGCCTTGAGCTTATTGCGGAACGCAGACAGTTCTTTCTTGCTTGCTGCGGGACCGATCAGCATTCCATATCCACCTGATCCGTGGACCTCTTTCACAACCAATTCAGAGAGGTGATCGAGCACATAAGACAACGACTTTGGGTCGCTGCATCGCCAGGTCGGCACGTTTTTAAGAAGAGGCTTTTCCCCTGTGTAAAACTCGACGATTTCGGGCATATAGGAATAAATCGCCTTATCGTCCGCGATCCCAGTTCCCGGTGCGTTTGCGATTGTTATTCCCCCGGCGCGATACACGTCCAATATTCCGGGGACACCCAATGCGCTGTCGGGGTTAAAGTTGAGCGGATCAAGAAACTCGTCGTCGACACGCCGGTAAAGGACATCAATTGGCTGGTACCCGCGCGTCGTGCGCATGCAGACACGTCCTTCGTGAACCCGCAGATCATGTCCTTCGACCAATTCGACGCCCATCTGATCGGCAAGAAACGCGTGTTCGTAATAGGCTGAATTATAAATGCCGGGCGTCAGCACGGCGACAGTCGGCTCTCCACTTGCCCAAGCTGGAGCGCAGGCGGCAAGCGATCGCCTCAAGTTGCGTGGATAATCCGAGACATTTCGCACCTTGTTGACGGTGAATAAGTCGGGAAACATCTTGAGCATCGTTTCACGGTTCTCAAGCATGTAACTCACGCCCGATGGGGTGCGCGCATTGTCCTCCAAAACGAAAAACTCATCGGGTCCGGTTCGAACGAGATCGATTCCGACAATGTGGGTGTAGACTTGGCCGGGTGGCGACACACCCAACATCTGCGGTAGGAACGCTTCGTTTCCTGCAATCATCTCAGCAGGAACACGCCCCGCGCGCACGATTTCCTGCCGATGATAGATGTCATGTAAAAAGGCGTTGATCGCGCGCACGCGTTGTTCGATGCCTTTTTCAAGGCGTTGCCACTCACGCCCCGAAATAATGCGCGGCATGATATCGAACGGTATCAATCGCTCTTCAGCTTCCGTCTTGCCATAGACATTGAATGTTATGCCCGTCAGCCTGAAAACCTGTTCCGCTTCACGGTGCTTGGCTCGTAATCTGGAGGCGTCTTGGGAATTGAACCATTGTCCTATGTCTTGGTACGGGCCGCGCCATGACCCATCTTCAGAGAACATTTCATCGAAGTACCCACCCATGCGACGAGTTTGTCGATTTAAGAACCGTTTTCAAGCTCATTCCGGACTAGAGCAGTCTTCCCTCACTTGCTGACTAAATTTTTGGCGATGACTGCAGCACTCTAAAACGCAGGTTATTTGCCTACGCCAAAAGCAAATGCCGGCACGGCATATTGCGGGGAGCAACATCCGGGTTCTTCGCTTTGCGACCGTTCAATCTCGCACCATCCAACCGCATCAATGAGGTGCGACAAAGAAAAACGCGCGGGTATCAAACCGCGCGCTTCAGCCGCAAATTCAGCACGTCTTATGCTGATCTCAAAGTTCGACCGCCCGACCTGTCAGTGCACTTTGCTGAGCCGCCAGCCCCATGGCCACGGCCTTTGCGCCGTCTTCTGCCGTGACTTCCACTTGACGGTTTCCACGAATTGCCTCGGCAAAGCGTTGATGTTGGTAGAAGGTCGATCCGTTATGGTCCCCGGCCTCTAACAGGGTTGGGTCAACCGGCACGTCGATATGTTGCGGGCCCTTTGGCATTCGGGGGCTGATGATCACCTGGGGTGTTGGAGCCGCGCCCAGCTTTTCAGGCCAGAACCGCCCCGGTCCCGGCACAAGCGCTTCGATTTTAGCGTCTGGACCAATGGCGCTGATCTCTTCCTGATACCGAGCGCCTTCGGCGAACATGCACAATTCCAGCATCGCGCGCGCGCCTTTTGCGAAGTCTACGATGACATAGGCGTTGTCCCATATATCAGGCACCCTACCGTCATATGACTCGTTCAAGTGATTGTGCGCCTGCCCGGCACTGGCCATGACGCGCACCGGTTCGTCCTGTAAGGTAAGCCGCATCAGATCAAAGAAGTGGCAGCATTTCTCAACCAGTGTGCCGCCTGACTGGGCGTTGAACCGGTTCCAGTCGTTTATCTTTGGCAAGAACGGAAAGCGATGTTCCCGAATGGTCAGCATTTTAATGCCGCCAGTCACGCCTTGCGCACGTTCCAGAAACTTTGCGATGGGCGGCATGTAGCGATACTCCATCGCGACCCAGAACGGCGCGGCATACTCCGACGCAATTTTGGCGACATCATCCGCATCGGCCGGATCCGTGAACAGAGGCTTTTCGCATAGCAACGGCAATGGCCGATGTGCCGCGATTTGGCGCAACTGATCGGCATGCACATGGTTCGGGCTGACCACAACCAGCGCATCCATTGCCTCAAACGCCAGTAATTCTTCGAAGGTGGTTGCCACATGCGCGCCGCCTGCTTTCTTGGCCGCAGCCTCGGCCAATTCCTTGACTGGATCAAAAACGACGGTGACCGCCGCATTTTCCAGCAAGTTGATATTTTGGATGTGTTCGCATCCCATCATCCCACAGCCAACAAGGCCGTATTTGATAGTGTCCAAAGGACTATCCTCTTCCCATGCGCGATATGTACCGCGATCTATTCGCATCAAACCATGTACGTGAGTATTCCACCGGCGCGCCACCATTTAGGCGGCTTACACGCTCAATGAAGCCGGTATGTGTTCCGACAGCGAGGTGGAATTCACGCGGAGACCAGGCGGGCACTTGGGCGCACCCGATACTGTCTTCCACCGCAGAAATACTCAGTCCGAGCTCTTCACGGTAAAACAGATAAAGCGACTCGGACAGATCTTCGGCGGTGATGGATTCGCGAAATGATCCATCCAGCCAAATCTCTTCCAGCGCGATTAGTTCATCATCCAACCACCTCAATCGGCGTATGCGATGCCCGTCAGGCGATGCACCAAAGTCGGGTGCGCCCTCGGGTTTGGGCAACCGATCTACCGACAACACCCGCGCCGTGGGCAACCCGCCGCCGCTGACCTTTTCGAGCCGAAAGAACGCATAAACGCTGCCGATTTCGGATTTCGCCCGCACGTAGTTGCCCGAGCCATGAATCCGCTGCAAAAGCCCCTTTTCCTGCATGTCTGCAAGCGATTTGCGCAGAGTTCCGACAGCTATGCCAAGGTCTGCAGCCATCTCGCGCTCAGGGGGCAGCTTCACCCCATCGGGCAGGTGCCCGGCTGCCACTTCCCGGATCAGCATTTCGCTGATTTGGATGTATTTCGGAAGCGCGGATGTCTGAGGCATCGGAGGTCTTCTATACAGGCCGATTCAATAAATTGATACACTATTGATGCGCATATTTGCCTGTGCTACGCAAGTAGGGCGAGACGGAATAATTTGAGGCTTTCAATGCATCCTGTAGTCCCTGTTACCAGCGCCGATTTGGATGCCGCCGAGGTTTCTTGGTTTTCCGCTCTTTGTTCGGACGACTATCAGTTTTTGGGCGTTCCAGACGGCGCATTGCGCAGCTCCTGGGATCATTGCCGAGACATCGCTTTGACGGCGGAAAAGCAAGGGTTTCGCAACATTCTGGCGCCGTCTTCGTTTCAGGTGGGTCAAGATACGCTTTCTTCTGTGGCCGGCATGGCGCCTTTGACAGAGCGCATGAACTTTCTGGCGGCCATTCGCTGCGGCGAGATGCAACCGATTATGTTGGCACGCACGGTGGCGACGCTGGACCATATGCTGAAGGGCCGGCTGACGCTGAACGTGATCTCTTCGGACTTCCCCGGTGAAGTCGCGCCGTCGCCCTATCGCTACAAACGCAGCCACGAGGTTGTACAAATCCTGCGCCAAGCGTGGACGCAGGACGAAATCAATCATGATGGCGAGATCTATCAGTTCGAAAACGTGCCCACTGGCCCGGCCCGGCCCTATCAACAAAATGGTGGGCCCCTGCTTTATTTCGGCGGCTACTCACCAGATGCGCTGGAGCTGTGCGGCGCGCAATGTGACGTCTACTTGATGTGGCCCGAAACGCAGGACCAATTGGCGCAGCGCATGAAAGACGTTCATGCGCGCGCAGAGGCGCATGGGCGCACTTTGGACTATGGTTTGCGGGTGCACATGATCGTGCGAGACACCGAAGCCGAAGCCAAGGAATATGCCGAATACATCGTTAGCAAGCTGGACGACGAATACGGCAAGCTGATCCGTGATCGCGCGCATGACAGCATCTCGCTGGGTGTTGCACATCAGGCGCGGGCACGTGAGCTGGCTGACCAATTTGGCTATACCGAACCAGGTCTGTGGACCGGCGTAGGGCGCGCACGCTCGGGCTGCGGTGCGGCGCTGGTCGGTTCAACAGATCAGATCCTCAGTAAGATTGAGACCTATCAAAAGATGGGGATCCGCTCATTCATCTTCTCGGGCTACCCGCATATCGACGAAGCAGAGCATTTCGGCAAACGGGTGATGCCGAGCTTGAAAACCTGCTCGTTGCCTCACGAATATGGCCGTGTTCCGGCCACCACTCCTGACACACCTCTTGGGACCGGAGATCGAATCTAATGGACCGCGTATCGATCACGACTGATCTGTCCTTCAGCCGTATCATCTATGGCATGTGGCGCCTGGCCGAGGCCGAAGACACGACACCTGCCCATGTGCAGGAAAAGATCGAAGCGTGCCTGGCCCAGGGCATTACAACCATGGATCAAGCCGACATCTATGGCGGCTATATGGCCGAAGAGGTGATGGGCGCGGCGCTAAAAGCGGCCCCTGCTCTGAAGGACCAAATCGAGATTGTGACCAAATGCGATATCGTCGCGCCGGTAGGTCGGTACAGCGATGCGCGCGTAAAGTATTACGACACCTCGCCCGAACATATCCGCGCCTCCGTCGATCACTCGCTGCGCCTGATGGACATTGACAAGATCGACCTGCTGCTGATCCATCGCCCTGATCCGTTCATGAACCACCAGGAAACCGGCGCAGCGCTTGAATCCTTGATCGCCAGCGGCAAAGTTCGTTCGGTTGGCGTGTCGAACTTCAAGCTTCATGATTGGACACTGCTTCAATCGGCTATGCAGTCCAAACTTGTCACCAACCAGATCGAAATCAGCCTGACCGCTCACCAAGCCTTGACCAATGGCGATGTGGCTTATCTGCAAGAGCGCTCTATCCCGATCATGGCGTGGTCTCCGCTTGGCGGCGGCGACCTGATGACCGGCTCTGGTGCAGTGCAAGACATGATGGCCTCGATGGCCAAAGATGCGGGGGTCTCGCCTAGCGCGATTGCGGTCGCTTGGTTGCTGGCCCACCCTGCGAACATCATGCCCGTCATGGGCACAAACAATCTTAACCGCATCAAAACGCTGTCCGAGGCCACGTCTGTGGCATTGGACCGCCAGCAATGGTTCGAACTTTACACAGCAGCTTTGGGACACGAGGTGCCTTAGATGAACGCTATGCCTATGCTTCCGTTTGACCCCAGCGAAGACAGCCGCGAATTCCGTGGCGCGCTTGGTGCTTTCGCCACAGGGATCACAGTCGTAACAACCGATAGCAGCGAAGGTCCGGTCGCGATTGTTGCCAACAGCTTTGCTTCTGTTTCGCTCGACCCGCCATTGGTGCTTTGGTCGCCAGCCAAAGCTTCCGCTCGGTTCAAACATTTCGCGGGAGCGCAGCGTTTTGCCATCCATGTCCTTGCCGAAGGCCAACGCGACATCTGTGCGGCCATCGTCGACTCAATGACCGCAATTCAAGACGTGCCAATGTTAAAGAGCAATTGTGGCATGCCCATCATCGACGGCGCTCTGGCAACATTCGAATGCTCTTTAGAAGCAACCCATGATGGCGGCGATCATATTATTGTTGTCGGACGCGTAACAAAAGCGCACCGTAAGCTGGGACGACCATTGGTTTTTCATGATGGCAAGTACGGAGAATTAAAACAGGCGCAATAAAACCCGGCCAAAGGGCGCAGCCCCTGATCCGGTTACAATTGAACAGCGCATCGCCGCTTCGGTTTGGGAGGACCCGGAATGACGATCTTATTTGGCCTGTTATGGCCCCTTGAACGGATCAATTCCGGGGTTCTTGCCGTCGGGAAAACAATCTCAATTTTGGCGCTGGCCATCATGGTCTGTCTGATACTGGGGCAGGTCTTTTTTCGTTATGTGATGAATGACGCGCTGAACTGGTCCGAAGAAGCCGCGCGATTTGGTATGATCTGGATGACCGGGCTGATGGCCCCGCTGGCCTATCGGCTGGGAGGGTTCGTGGCGATTGATATGCTGGGGCGTGCTTTGCCTCGGCTCCTAGCCGGACTGCTTGGGTTGGTTTTGCTGACAATCACGCTTTGGGTGCTTGTGATCGCATGGGAGCGCGGGCTGAACAATCATCTCGACACGCTCTCGGGAAAGGGATGCTCAGCCACGTTGCGCTGGCCCTTTGGGATCGAGATTGGCAAATGCGGCGAGAAGTTCCAAAACCGGTTCCAATATGCCGGACTTTGGGTCGGGGTGAACCTGCTGATCTTGGTGAACGTCGAGCTGATCTTGCGCCAGATTATTTTGCTTGCCGGACAAGGTGACAGACTTACGCCACTGGGCGATGGTGAAGTGGCGGGGGCTGACTGATGCTGCTTTGGTTCCTTCCTCTTTTCCTTGTTTTGATCATGATCGGCCTGCCGGTCGTTTTTGCACTTCTGGCCTCGCCAATCGCGTTGATCCTGCTGGAAGGCGACACGCGCAATGTTGTCGCGGGTCTTTATCGCAACCTTTACAACGGAATGGACAGCTTTCCGCTGATGGCGCTTCCATTCTTTATGCTTGCGGGCGAGATTATGAACCGCGGCGGCATCACGGTGCGTCTTGTCGAGTTTAGCCAAGCCTTCATGGGTCACCTTCGTGGCGGCCTGGCGCATGTCAACATCCTGTCATCCATCCTATTCGCAGGCCTGTCCGGCTCTGCCGTCGCCGACACCTCTGCGCTTGGCTCAACGCTGATCCCGGCGATGGAGAAGAACGGGTACAGCCGTAAGTTCGCCGCTGCGATCACGGCAGCTTCCTCTGTAATCGGCCCGATCATTCCGCCTTCGGGCATCATGATCATTTACGCTTACGTCATGGGAGAAAGCGTTGCCGCGTTGTTCCTTGCTGGGATTGTGCCAGGGGTTTTGGTGGGCGTCGGCCTGATGGTGATGGTGCGTGTGATGGCGGACCGGTACGACCTGCCCAAAGCCGAGCGGATTGTGACGAAGGACCAAAGCATAACGCCTCTGGAATCCATAGTCAGTTGGGCTCTGATCCGCATCAATATCGCCGCGCTTCTTTATGGTCTGTCTGGCATCGTGACCAGCTTTCTGGCGCAAACCGTAAATGGTTGGCTTATCTTCCTGATCGCCTTGCCCATCGCCCATGCAATTTGTCTTGCTGTAAAGGCCCGCGTCAGCCACGACTTCCGCATAGTGTGCAAAAAGGCGGTTGCTCCGCTGCAGACTCCGATCATTATCTTGGGCGGAATATTGGTCGGCGTGTTCACCCCAACCGAAGCCTCCGCCGTAGCGGTCGCTTATGCCCTTCTGGTCAGCTTTTTCGTCTTGCGCTCGATGAAAGGGCGCGACCTGATCGAAGTTTTGGGGCGTTCGGCATTGTCGACCTCTGCGGTGCTTTTGCTGGTCGGGGCAGCCGTGTCGTTCAAAACTGTGGTTTCGCTGTCTTACGCGCCACAGATCATGTCCGACTATATTCTGTCGCTGTCCGAAAATCCGCTGATCCTGCTGTTCCTGATCAATGTCTTGTTGTTCATTGTCGGCATGTTCCTTGATGCGGGCCCGGCAATTATCATCCTTGGTCCGATCCTCGGCCCGATCTTTGTCGATCTTGGCGTGCACCCAGTGCACTTTGCGATCATCATGTCCGTAAACCTGACCGTTGGCCTTGCCACGCCCCCCATGGGGCTCGTGCTATTTGTGGCCAGCACCGTGTCGGGTGAAAAGGTCGAAACCATAGCCAAAGCGATCCTTCCGTTCCTCGCGATCGAGATCTTGGTCATTTTCCTGATCACCTATGTCCCTGCCATTTCGATGACAGTGCCATACTTGACCGGCTTTCTGGGTTGCGGCCCAGAGGTTGGTTTTTCGGCTTGTATAAGCCCCAACCCGGGTGGCTAAATTCACCCAAAAAGAAGAAGATTTGTCCAAAGGGAGAACACAATGTTCAAAACACTTACAAAAGCAGCTGCTCTTGCCACGCTGCTGGCCGCCCCGATAGCGGGCTGGGCAGACGGGCATCAAGAGTTCACAATTCGCGCGACTGCAAACTCGAACGAAAACGATGAAGACTATGATGGTCTGGTTGTTTTCAAGAACTTCGTTGAAGCAGCATCCAACGGCCGCATTGGTGTCGAGCTGTTCATCGGCACACAGTTGTGCTCAACCGGCGCAGAATGCATTGAAGGTGTCGCCGAAGGGTCAATCGACGTTTACATCTCGACGTCTGGCGGCGCGGCCGGGATCTTCCCTTATGTGCAAGTACTCGATCTGCCGTACCTGATGGCGGATGACCGCGTGGCCGAAGCTGTTCTGACCGGCGATTTCACCCGCAAAATGCGTGATATGGCGCTTGAAACGTCCGATGGCGCGGTGCGCCTTATGACCATTGGCAACACCGGCGGCTGGCGCAACTTCGCCAACACCAAGCGCCGCGTGCAAGCACCTGGCGACATGGATGGCCTGAAGATCCGTACGGTTGTGGCGGACCTGCCGCAGGAACTGGTGCGTGCCCTTGGCGCCTCCCCGACCCCAATCCCTTGGCCCGAACTGTTCACCTCGTTCCAAACCGGTGTGGTTGAGGGTTCCAAAAACGGTATCACCGACATCATGGGTATGAAATTCCCGGATGCTGGCCTGCAATATGTCACGCTCGACGGCCACGCCTACATGGGCGCATTGTGGTGGATGTCAAACGAGCGCTTCATGGCGATGCCGATGGATCTGCGCAAAGTTGTTGTCGATGGCTTCAGCCAGCTTCAGCAGGCCACTTTTGCCTCACCTAAGCGTAAGTCGATCGCAGCCTACGAAGCTTTCGTAGCCGGTGGCGGTGACCTCTACGTGCCAACTCCGGAAGAAAAAGCTGCCTTCGCAGCTGCAGCCGAGCCGGTACAGGCATGGTTCCGTGAAAACGTTGATGGCGGCACCGAAATCCTTGACGCGCTCATCGACGCGGTCGCGGAAGCCGAAGCCGACCTGAACGCTGGCTATGAAAAAGACCTGAACTAAGGGTCTTTAACTTCAAGAGCCGTTCCATCCCGGAGCGGCTCTTTTTCTATGTAAACCAACAGGTGAAGGTTAACGAAACGGGTACATCCATACGCGATAATCATCGATCAGGATTTGCGCCTTTGTGCGTTGTTCTTTGGTCAATTTTGGCGTGAGTTCTTCCAAAGAATCCGGCGCGTCCACGTCGCCGCCGATCGCCGAAAGCGCGTACCACAAATAGGCTCGCACCAGATCAGGTGCTGGCAACCCCCGGCCCAACTCGTAATACCATCCCAAGCCAGATTGAGCTCCGGCATGCCCCTTCAAAGACGCCCGCAAATACCAGTCGAACGCCCGCGCATCGTCCCGCTCAACCCCAAGGCCCAGCGCGTACATCACGCCGATCAATTCCTCCGCCTCGGCATTGCCGGAGCGCGCAAAAACCTCAAGCATTTCGCGCGCTTGCTCGAACTTCCCGTCCTCCATCAAATCGCGCGCCGTTTCCATTTCCGCCATCGCGGGGCTAGCCAAAAGGCAAAGTACAATTGCAAGCTTGCGCATCTGTTTTTCCTTGTTGCAACGCCCGCAGTCGCGGAAATCTCGGCACAGGATTACATCCCCGCTGACCCGAAACAAGCACAGTTGGGCCAGCTTTTGTTCTATGACAAAATTCTGTCCGGCAACCGCAACATCAGTTGCGGTACCTGCCATCACCATGACCACGCAGGCACCGACGGGCTCTCGCTTGGGATTGGCGAAGGCGGCGTCGGTGTTGGGCCTAATCGCACACCAGGAACAGGCGCGAATGCGATCCGGAAACGCATTCCCCGCAACGCGCCCGCGCTATGGAACCTTGGCCACAAAGACATCCGCGTCATCTTTCACGATGGCCGTCTGACCGCGTCGGATATCTATGGCAACGGCTTTAATTCACCAGCCCAAGAATGGCTGCCGAAAGGGCTCGACAATCTCGTGGCGGCTCAAGCGCTTCTACCTCTGACAGCCCAATTCGAAATGGCGGGAAATCCGCGCGAGAATGAAGTTGCCGGAGCCATCCATGACCGCATCGACAACGCCTGGCCAATTATCGCCAAGCGCGTGCGCACAATCACCGAATATGGCGAGATGTTCGTTGACGCGTTCGACCATATCGACCGCCCTGACCAAGTCACAATCGTCGAAATCGGCAATGCCCTCGCGGCTTTTATCACAACCGAGTGGCGCAGCTATAACAGCCCTTATGACGACTACCTCAAAGGCAAGCCGTTGCCAAAAGCTGCCGCCCGTGGATTGAATGTCTTCTTTACCGAAGCCCAATGTGCCAGTTGCCACAGCGGACCACTTTTCACGGATCAAGAATTCCACGCCCTTGGCTTGCCCGCTTTTGGCCCCGGCCGAACCCGTCCTTGGGACCCGATGCCGCGCGATGTTGGCCGGATGGGCAAGTCAGATCTGCTGGAAGACGCCTACAAGTTTCGCACTCCTTCTTTGCGCAACGTCGCGCTGACCGGGCCCTATGGTCACAACGGCGCGTATCCGACATTGGAAGCGATGATCCGCCACCATCTTGACCCAGAGAAGTCCTTGGAGAGCTGGACAATCAAGGACGCAAAACTGCCGGAAGTCCCTTGGTTGGCCGCTGTGGATACGTCCATTCGCTCCGATGCCATCGAGATGCAGCGCCAAAAACAAGCCATCGAAATCGCACCATTCGACTTATCCGAAGGTGACATCCAAGATCTGATCGCATTCTTGAACGCACTTACGGATAAAGACGCCCTGAACCGCCCCCTCGGTCGCCCCAAAACGGTGCCAAGCGGCCTACCCGTCGACTGATCATCCAGCTCCAGCGTCGCATCAGCTTCGCTTGGGCAAAACCCTAATTCTTCCAAAGGCAACACTCTCATGAACGGCAGCTTGCCGTTCAATCCAGTTTCGCCGTCTTAACGTGTGTCGAGGAGGCCTTTAGGTGGGCGTAAACAGGTTCTTATGCTCTTCTCTAAGCAGGTTTTTCTGTACTTTACCCATCGTATTGCGAGGAAGTTCATCAACGATGAGCAGGTCACGAGGATGCTTGAAGCGCGCCAAAGACGCTGAAGCTGCGTCCATTATTTGAGACAGGTCAGGCGCTTCACCTTTTTCCGCGACAATGAGACCAAGGACTGTTTCTCCAAAGTCGGCGTGAGGTACGCCGATAACTGCACTTTCCAAAACGCCGGGTTGGGCATCTAAGACAAGTTCGATTTCTTTGGGGTATATGTTGTAGCCACCAGAGATGATCAGATCTTTGTCACGACCAACAATTTGAACGTAACCGTCCTCATCGATCATGCCCAGATCACCCGTGATAAAGAAGCCATTCTCGCGCAGTTCCGCGGCCGTCTTTTCGGGCATTTGCCAATACCCTTTGAACACATTGGGACCTCGAACCTCGATATGGCCAACTTCGCCTTGCTCGAGCGTTTTGCCTGTTTCAGCATTTGTGATCTTGAGCTCAACCCCAGGCAAAGGCAGGCCGACAGTTCCGGCCTTGCGCTCACCCTCATATGGGTTTGACGTGTTCATGTTTGTTTCGGTCATACCATAGCGTTCGAGGATGCGATGGCCTGTCCGCTCTTCGAATTGGATATGCGTTTCAGCCAAAAGCGGCGCTGATCCTGAAACGAATAGACGCATATGCTCGGTCAGTTCTCGCATGAAACGAGCATCGCCAAGTAAACGGGTATAAAAAGTTGGAACGCCCATCATTGAG
>JABSSA010000464.1 GCA_013214665.1 Paracoccaceae bacterium | reverse complement strand
GGCTGGTGTGCAGCTCCACGAATTGAACGTGCAGCAGCATGTGCAGCGCCGGATCAACATCGGCATGGCGTTGGCCATGGTCGTGGTTGTGGTTCTGGCGCTGCTGGCGTTGGATTAAAAGCGAAGGCCGTTTCTCGCCATTCCATTAGGGCCACAGAGTGGCTGCGCCGCGTTACTCGTATTTTTCCAGAAAAGCTTCCGCAGGCAAGCTACGAAAGTCTTCGAGACGTTCCCGCAATAAATCATGCGGCCAATCCCACCATGCAAGTTCTATGAGCCGCTCTGCGATGCCGGCCGGCTGTCGCCAGCGCATATGAGATGCGGGCGTTCCGGCCACGATCTCAAAGGGTGCGACGTCTTTGGTGACAATCGCACCGGCGGCAACGACGGCGCCATGGCCCACGGTCACTTCGGGTTTGATCATCGCGCCATGTCCTATCCAGGTGTCATGCCCGATGGTTGTGCGCCGTGATACTCGGTGTGCAAAGAAATCCGCGTCATCTTCGGTGTCGTCAAAATACTTGGAAGAGCGGTACATGAAATGATGCATCGAAGCTGTATGCATCGGATGATCCGTTGCGCCGATCCGCACGAAACTGGCAATGTTTGAGAATTTTCCAATGGTTGCATTCGCGATGTCCGAGAAGCGATCGCAATAGGAATAATCTCCAAAAGACGAGTTCAGAACGCGGCTTTGTTCCCCGATCTCGGTGTACGCTCCGAAATCGCTGTTGTCGATTTTGCAACCGTCTAGGATGGCGGGTGTGTTTGCAGAAAGTGTGTGCATGGGTAGGGTTTTGAACTCGTGTTGGGAGATTTCGGTCCGGCTAGCGGCGGTTTGTGACGTTGCTGTGACAAAGGAGCGGGTAGTTTCACACCGTGAGCGTGACCCGCTCACTTGCAAAATAGGTGCGTCCATACTCGATCGGGGTCCCCTCTGGATCGACGTTAAGGTTTGTCGTGCGCAAGACGGGTGACCCTTCGGAAATGTGCAGATGTAGCGCGTGCGTTGCCGTGGCCATGATGGCCGTGAGGTGCGTGGAAGCGCGGGTGAAGTCCGTTACGCCCACGCGCTTTAAGGCTTCGGTCACCGAGCTGACCTCCTGAAACGCGAGGTCCAGTCCCGGCAAGCGATCCAAGGGGAACACGCTTTCGAATAAGGCAATCGGCTGCCCATCCGCGCGCGAAAGTCCGTGGTAGGCGCACACGCGTTCGGTGCCTTTCAAGGCCGCCTTTTCGCCTTCTGAAGGTTGGCGCACTTCGACGGACAGCACTTTCTTGTCGGGTATCCGCCCAGCGGCCAGCAGGTTTTCGTGGAACCGAACCCGCGTGCCGATTGGGTATTCTGTCGGCTGTGCGGTCACAAAAACGCCGGAGCCTCGGCGGCTGCGCAGCAATCCCTCTTCGATCAGGTGAGACAAGGCGTGCCGAACGGTGTGGCGGTTGACGCCAAACCGATCCGCGAGGCTTGCCTCGGTCGGAATCTTGTCGCCCTGCACATAACGGCCTTGGACAAGGTCGTCGCGCAATGCGTTGGCGATGGCTTTCCAAATGGGGGTTTTGTCACGCAAGTTTCACATTTCTCCGCTGGTGTTCCGGGTGGCCTTCTGGCAGGATATGTATAGTTGTATAGATCACTGCTGGATTTGTCGAGATGTCAGAATTAGACGCTGGAACACAAGCAAGGCGAGACTGGATGGGCCTTTTGTCGAAGTCGCCCAAAGGCCGGGCCGCGGAGTTGTTTGCGCCGCTGAATGTGTCTGCGGAGTTTGATTGGGTGAGAAATCCCGAAATTGGATCGGTCATGGTGCGTGGCCGTGCCGGTGGAACCGGAGCTCCATTCAATCTAGGTGAAGTCACCGTGACCCGCTGTGCGCTGCGGCTGTCATCGGGGCAGGTTGGCCATGCTTATGTGCAGGGCCGGCGCAAACAAGATGCCGAGACAGCGGCCTTGATTGATGCGCTGATGCAAACAGATGCGGCCAGCGAGGTGCAGCGCGGTGTTTTGGACCCTCTTGCAGAAGAGATGCGTGCAGCCAAAGCAACGCGCGCCCGCAAAGCCGCTGCGACGAAGGTTGAGTTTTTCACTATGGCGCGTGGAGAAGACTGATGGACGGTGGGTATCTTGACGGCGGGTTTTCAAACCCGTCGACGGAGTCGGCTGCGGCTTTCCGTCAAATCATGGAAGTCGTGGCCCGTCCGGGCGTAATTTGCGAGGTCGCTGGTGCACAGCCGCCTGCGCCCCTTTCACCTGCGGCGGGGGCAGTGTTGCTCACGCTATGTGATGCAGACACATCTGTGTATCTGGCGGGCAGTGTTGACACCCCAGACGTCAGATCGTGGATCGCATTTCACATCGGAGCACCTCTTGTCGGGCCGGCACATGCAACTTTTGCGCTGGGGCGTTGGGATGAGCTGATGCCTTTGGGGCAGTATCCCATTGGCACTCCGGAATACCCAGACAGATCCGCGACGTTGATCGTGGAAATGCCTTCACTTGATGCCGCTGGCGCTACGTTGCGCGGCCCGGGGATCAAGGACACCGCGCATCTGTCTTTGCCGGATGTTGCGCCATTCCAGGAGAATGCGCTGCACTTCCCGCTGGGGCTCGATTTTATTTTCACTTGTGAACAGCGCGTCGCCGCGTTGCCACGGTCTACGGAGGTGAGCTGATGTATGTCGCTGTAAAAGGGGGCGAGCGGGCTATTGAGAACGCTCATGCCTGGCTTGCAGAAGAGCGGCGCGGCGATCAATCGGTTGCTGAGCTGAGTGTTGATCAAATTCGCGAACAAATGAGCCTGGCGGTTGATCGAGTTATGTCAGAAGGGTCACTCTACGATCCTGATCTGGCGGCGCTCGCAATCAAGCAATCGCGCGGGGATCTGATCGAAGCGATCTTTTTGATCCGGGCCTATCGCACGACACTGCCACGATTTGGTGGGTCTGAACCGATCGACACGGCTGAAATGGACTGTGATCGCCGCATCTCGGCCACGTTCAAAGACTTGCCCGGAGGGCAGGTCTTGGGGCCGACGTTTGACTACACACACCGCCTGCTCGATTTCAAACTGGCGGCTGACGGAGAAACACCGGAAGTCAATGAGCGACCGGCAGAGATCGAGGCGATGCCGCATGTCACGGGCTTCCTGAACCGGGAAGGGCTTATCGAAGAGGCTGTGGATGCCTCTGATGCCCCGCCTCGTGATCTGACACGCGAACCTTTGGAGCTGCCCGCCGACCGGTCTTTGCGATTGCAGGCGCTTACGCGTTCCGATGAGGGGTTCACCCTTGGCATGGCTTATTCCACCCAACGCGGTTACGCCCGCAACCATGCGTTTGTAGGCGAATTGCGTATCGGAACTGTGCCGGTAGAGATGGACATTCCAGAGTTGGGATTTGCCATCGAAATAGGCGAGATCAACGTCACAGAATGTGAAACGATCAACCAATTCCAAGGGTCCAAAACAGAACCGCCACAGTTCACCCGCGGTTATGGTTTGGTATTTGGGCAAACGGAACGCAAAGCGATTTCGATGGCTCTTGTTGATCGCGCATTGCGGTGGGAAGAGCTTGGCGAAGACTTTGTTGGCGCACCGGCGCAGGATGCCGAATTTGTTCTGTACCATGCAGACAACATCCAAGCGACAGGGTTCTTGGAGCACATCAAGTTGCCCCACTACGTTGATTTCCAGGCTGAGTTGGAATTGGTCCGCAAACTCAGACGTGAAGTCCAAGCAGAGGAAACTCTGGAGGCCGCGGAATGATTGGCCTTCATCTGCAACGCTGCGCAGCCTGCGCCAAACTGGTCAAAGTAAGGAGCAAAGATCGTGTCTGAGTACAACTTTGCCTATCTCGACGAACAAACCAAACGGATGATCCGCCGTGCAATCCTGAAAGGATTGGCCGTGCCCGGGTACCAGGTTCCTTTTGCGTCTCGCGAAATGCCCATGCCCTATGGCTGGGGCACCGGTGGGGTGCAGGTGTCCGCCGCGGTTTTGACGCCGGATGATACGTTTAAGGTGATCGATCAGGGTGCCGACGACACCACCAATGCGGTGTCTATCCGCGCGTTTTTTGAACGCACCGCAGAAGTGGCAACCACCACCTCAACAGAAGATGCGACCGTCATTCAAACCCGCCACCGTATCCCAGAGGTGTCGCTGCAAGAGGGTCAGATCCTAGTCTATCAGGTGCCGATCCCAGAGCCGCTGCGGTTTTTGGAGCCACGCGAAACTGAGACGCGCAAAATGCACGCGCTTGAAGATTATGGCCTGATGCATGTGAAGCTTTACGAAGATATCGCGCGCCACGGTCATATCGCGACATCGTATGCCTATCCGGTGAAAATCGAAGGGCGCTATGTCATGGACCCGTCGCCTATCCCCAAGTTCGACAATCCGAAAATGTCGGATAACCCGGCGATCCAATTGTTTGGTGCTGGGCGGGAACAACGCATCTATGCGCTGCCGCCTTACACTCAGGTGGTTTCGCTGGACTTTGAAGATCACCCATTCGAAGCTTCGAAGCCGGACCAGTGTTGCTCGCTGTGCCAGTCGACAACCAGCTATCTGGACGAAGTGATCGTCGACGATTCCGGCAAGCGTATGTACGTATGCTCCGACACTGACTATTGCGCAGCCCGTGTAAGGAAACAGGCGGCATAGTGAGCAAAACGATGAGCGATTACCCACAAATATATCTGCACGGCGCGGGTTTGAATGCCCAAAGCTGGGGTGATGTGAATGGCACGGCTTTGAATTTGCCGGGCCATGGTGGGCGTCGCCGCGCGCGCAAAGCAACGGCTGAGTGCTTTGCCGAAGACATCGCTCAGGAGGTGCCGCAGGGTGCTGTGCTTGTGGGGCATTCGTTTGGCGGCATGGTCGCCATGGCGTTTGCCGCGCAACATCCCGAAAGACTGCGTGCGCTGATCTTGGTTGATGTGCCCATTCGGGCGCCTCTCAAAATCATCAGCTGGTACACGCCGTTTGTGGCCCCGGTGGTCACGCGCGTGCCCGGCATGAAATCCATCGCCAAAGTCGTCGGGAGCCGCATCGAAAACCCCGAAGGACAAGCCAGCTTTCGACAGCATTTGATCAACGGCGCCCGAACCGGCTTACAAGATGCGCTGGTCGCGTCGGGCCGATTTAATGGTCAGGCCCTTTTGTCGAAACTCACGATGCCGGTGCAGGTCATCGTGGGGGCCAGAAGCCTTCTGACTGGCGAGGCGTATCGCGCCAACCTGCGCGAAAATTGTTCATCCGCTGAAATTGTCGAGCTCGATACCGGCCATATGGTGCCGTTTGACAATCTCAGCGCCATGGAAACTGAAATCACCCGTTTTCTTGAGGCAACGTCATGACCCCTCTTCTTTCTGTGCGCGATATTACCAAACGGTACGGCACATTCGTCGGATGTGCCGACGTCAGTTTTGATCTCTTTCCCGGCGAAGTCATGGGGATTGTCGGCGAATCTGGCTCTGGCAAATCCACCCTTTTGAATTGCATGGCTGGTCATCTGACACCGGACACGGGCGAGGTGCTTTATGACACCCGCGTCGACGGACAACGCGACACCGTTCAAATGTCAGAACCAGAGCGCCGGATGCTTGGGCGTACGGATTGGGCTTTTGTGCACCAAAACCCACGCGATGGTTTGCGCATGGGCGTCAGCGCCGGCGGCAATGTCGGTGAGCGCCTGATGGCGGTTGGGGCACGCAACTACGGCGACATCCGCACCAAAGCGACAGACTGGCTGGGCCGGGTGGAAATTGCACCTGAGCGTATCGATGATCGGCCTTCGACGTTCTCGGGCGGGATGCAGCAACGTTTGCAAATCGCGCGGAACCTCGTGACCGGCCCGCGCCTTGTGTTCATGGATGAACCAACCGGCGGACTGGACGTTTCGGTTCAGGCACGTCTTTTGGATCTGTTGCGCGGTCTGGTGCGGGATTTGGGGCTGTCGGCCATCATCGTCACCCATGATCTGGCTGTCGTACGCCTGTTGGCGGATCGCTTGATGGTCATGAAATCCGGCCATGTGATCGAAGCCGGTTTGACAGATCAAGTTCTGGATGACCCGCAACATGCCTACACCCAGTTGCTTGTCAGCTCTGTTCTTCAAGTGTGAGACTAAAGATGATCGAACTCGAAAACGTTTCAAAGACATTCACCCTGCACAACCAAGGCAGCGCGGTGATCCAGGTCATGAACAACGTCTCCTTCTCTGTCAAAGCCGGGGAATGTGTTGCGCTCACTGGTGCTTCTGGTGTCGGGAAATCCACATTGATGCGGATGATCTACGGCAATTACCTGGCGCAATCAGGCAGCATCATGATTGGCGACACAGATGTTGCATCCGCTGTCCCACGCGAGATTATTTCGCTGAGACGTCACACGCTGGGATATGTGAGCCAGTTTCTGCGTGTCGTCCCGCGTGTGCCGACCCTTGAGGTTGTTGCAGAGCCATTGCGCCGTGTTGGGCGGTCCGAGGAAGAGGCCGAAGAGCGCGCGCGCACCCTGTTGGCACAGCTCAATATTCCCGAGGCGCTTTGGTCGCTGTCGCCCACAACGTTTTCTGGCGGTGAACAGCAACGTGTGAACATCGCGCGTGGGTTTGCGTACACTTATCCGGCCATGCTGCTTGATGAACCGACGGCGAGCCTTGATGCCGCCAATCGGGAGGTCGTGCTGTCCTTGATCGAAGAGGCCAAAGCGCGCGGCGCGGCCATCTTGGGGATTTTCCACGATGAAGCGGCACGCGACCGCGTATGTGACCGCGAACTGGATATCACCGTATTCGCACCAGCGCGCGCCGCATGAGCACGCAGCCGCATACCGGGCGCCTTATCGCAGTTGTCGGCCCTTCGGGTGTCGGCAAGGATAGCGTGATGGAAGCCGTGGCCAAAGCGGACCCGAATTTCGCTTTGGTCCGCCGCGTCATCACCCGCGCACCCGAAGCAGGTGGCGAAGGGTATGATGCGGTCAGTGAGGCGGAGTTTGCGCGACTGGTTGAGGCAGACGCGTTCTGTTTGCATTGGAACGCGCATGGGCTGCGGTATGGGATCCCGGTGTCGATCAAAGACAAACTGAATTCCGGTCAAAATCTGCTTGTTAATCTGTCTCGTTCTGTTTTGACGCAAGCAGACGAAGCGTTCCCCCGGTTTTCGGTTTTGAATTTGACCGCGCGGCCAGAAACGCTCGCGGCTCGCGTTCTCGCCCGTGGACGAGAAAGCGCAGAAGATGTTGCAAAGCGATTGTCCCGCCAGGTTCCTGCGCTGCCGCCACAGTTGGACATCGTGACAGTCAATAATGACGGGGCTTTGAGTGAAACGGTTCAATCCGTTCTGAGTGCGTTGTCATCAGAGACTGAGAGAGTTTGAAGATGCGGTGCCTCGCGTCCCGCCAATTTTGCCCAAGCGCCTTAGCGCGTAACATGGATCACTTGTCATGAATTCGCATATTTCGCTCAAACCTAACCTTGCCCAGTCAGAGACCCTCTGTCTGACCAATGCCAATCTTGTTTTGGAAAACGAGGTAGTGCGCGGGTCCATCGTCGTCGAAAACGAAGTGATTGCCGATATCTCCCAAGGCACAAGCGCTGTTCCCGGTGCAATTGATTGCGGGGGCGCATATGTGATCCCGGGGTTGATCGAACTTCATACAGATAACTTGGAGCGCCACATCGAGCCGCGCCCATCCGTGGATTGGCCGCATTCAGCGGCGATCCTGGCACATGATGGCGAATTGGCGTCTACTGGGATTACAACGGTTTTCGATGCGATGCGGGTTGGCTCCATCCACGATGGAAAGGCGCGTTATCACAAATACGCACGCTCACTGGCGTCAGAAATCATTGCGATGCGCGAGGCTGGCGCATTGAAGATCAGCCATTTCTTGCACCTGCGTGCCGAAGTCTGTTCGGAAACCCTGCTCGAAGAGCTGGAAGAGTTCGGCCCGGATGACCGGATCGGGATCGTATCGATGATGGATCACACGCCCGGGCAACGACAGTTCCGCAAATTGGACCAGCTGAAAACCTATGTCGCAAAAAAGCGCGGCATGAACGACGCGGAATTCGAAGCGCATGTTGAGAACCTTAAATGTCTGAGAGCGCAATATGGTGAAGCGCATGAAGCCGGAACCGTAGCGGCGGCAAACCGTTTGGGTGCCGCGCTCGCCAGTCATGACGACACCACCGCAGATCAAGTGACCCAATCCAAAGCTCACGGTGTTTCATTCGCTGAATTCCCGACAACCGTTGAAGCGGCACAGGCCTGCCGTGACCAAGGTATTTCGATCATGATGGGCGCCCCGAATATCATTCGCGGCGGATCGCATTCCGGTAACGTGTCGGCCATGGAGCTTGCCCGCTTGGATCTGTTGGATATTCTGTCGTCCGATTATGTCCCTGCTGCTTTGCTGATGTCTGCATTCCGTGTGGCTGAAGAATGGGACGATGTGGCGCGCGCAATTCGGACGGTTACGCAAGCCCCCGCGCTCGCCACCGGTTTGAGCGACCGCGGCACATTGAGCATTGGCAAGCGGGCCGATCTCGTGTGCGTCTCAGGCGATGCGCCGACTCCAGTCGTGCGCGGTGTCTGGAGCAGGG
>JABSSA010000463.1 GCA_013214665.1 Paracoccaceae bacterium | reverse complement strand
CGCTTCGCCGTTAAAGATGCCGTCGCCCAGATTGGACTCCGTAATCGGGCAAAGCCCCGCAACCGCGCCGGATTTCGCAACGCCTGCTGTCTCTGTATCGGTCATATGTGTGGCGTGGATCAAACACCACCGCGCGTCGACCTCTGCATGGTCCAAAAGCCATTCAACAGGCCGTTGCCCCCAGGCGTTTTGGACCTCTTCCACCTCTTTGGTTTGTTCCGCAATGTGGATGTGTACGGGACCATTGGGGGCCGCCGCCAGAACCAGTGCCAGATCGTGCGGCGACGTTGCGCGCAACGAATGAGGCG
Organism: Paracoccaceae bacterium; assembly: GCA_013214665.1. GTDB lineage: Bacteria > Pseudomonadota > Alphaproteobacteria > Rhodobacterales > Rhodobacteraceae. The sequence goes on along the minus strand of JABSSA010000463.1, from coordinate 4,763 downwards.
CAATACCAATGCGCGCATCACCCGGCAGATGGGTGAGCCCAGCACGGCAGTGTTCGTGCAGGGCAAGATACGCTTCTAGCTCATTGCCAAACCGCAATTGCCCGCCTGCCAACGGCTCTTGGTGCACACCGCCATAAGAATAAAGCACCGGCAAATGGGTCAGGCCGATGCCCGTCGCTTCGGTAGCTGCAAAAATCCGTTGGCTGAGTTCCGCAGGCGCGTCATATGGCGCCCCGTTCGGCTGATGGTGGAGATAGTGAAACTCCCCAGCTGAGGCATAGCCAGCCTCCAGCATCTCCATGAATGTGAGCGCGGCAATGGCTTCCACATGATCTGGCGTGAGCCGCTCCAAAAAGGCGTACATCAGCTTGCGCCAGGTCCAAAAGCTCTCTTGTCCTGCGGCGCGAACCTCCGTCATGCCGGCCATCGCGCGTTGGAACGAATGGCTGTGCAGATTGCCAAGCGCAGGCAACAACGTGTCGACGCAAATGTCACCGGCCAGCGGTTTGGTCGCGGGCACAATGGTCGCGATTGTGCCGTCTTGCAGGGTGAGCCGTGTGTTCGTGGCCCATGTGGATCCGACCAGGGCGGATTTCGCGAAAATGTTCATCGTGGCTTGCCAATATGAGTATACATAAAAACTTTAAGGCTATACATAGAAGTGAATCAAGATCAGTTTCGGAGCAAGTGAGATGACGGATGTCCAAGTGTTGTGCGGTGCGCAGCTCGCGACGCTGGAGGACAACGGCGCGCCATATGGGTTGATCGAAAATGGTGCGCTTGCCATGTCTGGTGGTCAGATTGCCTGGGCCGGGCCACAGCAGGATTTGCCGGATGCGTTCCGCGAAGCGCCACGCGAAGATTTGGCGGGGCGGCTTGTGACGCCGGGATTGATCGATTGCCACACGCACGTTGTTTTTGGCGGGGACCGTGCGACCGAATTCGAGATGTGTTTGAACGGCGCAAGCTACGAAGAGGTGGCGCGCGCGGGCGGGGGCATTGTGTCGACTGTTAAGGCAACGCGCGCCGCCAGTTTGGAAGACCTCGTGGCCAGCGCTCTGCCGCGTGTTGATGCGCTGTTGGCCGAAGGGGTGACCACGCTTGAGATCAAGTCGGGCTATGGTCTGGATACGGAGACAGAGCTGACCATGCTGCGCGCTGCGCGCCAGATCGCGCGCATACGGCCGGTGCGGGTGAAAACCACATTTCTCGGCGCACACGCGGTGCCGCCTGACTACAGCGGTCGCCCGGATGCTTACATTGATGAAGTGGCGATCCCGACTCTGCGCGCGGCACACAAGGAAGGTTTGATCGATGCGGTGGACGGGTTTTGCGAAGGCATCGCCTTTGACACGGCGCAGATCTCGCGCGTTTTTGAGGCCGCCCAAGCGCTTGGTTTGCCGGTAAAACTCCATGCCGAGCAGCTTTCCAATCTGGGCGGGGCCAAACTTGCCGCGTCTTATGGGGCGCTTTCGGCGGATCATATTGAATACCTTGATGAGGCGGGCGTTGATGCGATGGCGCAAGCCGGGACGGTCGCGGTCTTGCTGCCGGGGGCCTTTTATACGCTGCGGGAAATGCAGGCACCGCCGATAGACCACCTGCGTGCGCGCGGTGTGCCGATGGCTTTGGCCACTGATTGCAATCCCGGATCGTCACCGCTGGAATCCCTTTTGCTCACAATGAACATGGCGTGCACGCTCTTTCGGGTAACACCGGAAGAGGCTCTGACCGGGGTGACCCGGCACGCCGCTGCTGCGCTAGGATTGACGGATTGTGGAATGATCCGCGCCGGGCATCGCGCAGATCTGGCCGTGTGGGATGTGCAGAGCCCCGCAGAGCTTTCGTATCGGATCGGCGCCAATCGTTTGTACAAACGCGTGTTCGGAGGTGCGGCATGACGGCCCTTACGCTTGATCCGGGCGCGATCAGCCTGTCTGAACTCGCGCAGGTTTACTGGCATCAAGCGCCGGTTGTTCTGGCGCCGTCGAGCCGGGAGGCTATTGAAAATGCCGCCGCATTGATCGCCGAGGCCGCTGCGGGGGATGCGCCTGTTTATGGGGTCAACACGGGCTTTGGCAAATTGGCCAGTCTCAAGATCGCCAGCGAAGACACCGAGACGCTGCAGCGCAATCTGATCCTTAGCCATTGTTGTGGCATCGGCGATGCCATGCCACGGGATGTGACCCGATTGATGATGGCGCTCAAGCTGTCGTCCTTTGGGCGCGGAGCCTCTGGCGTGCGTTGGGCGTTGGTTCAACTGCTGCAAGATATGCTGGAGCGGGGCGTGACCCCGGTGGTGCCAGCGCAAGGGTCCGTTGGGGCGTCAGGCGATCTGGCGCCCTTGGCCCACATGACCGCCGTGATGATTGGCGAAGGCGAGGCCGAGGTTGACGGCAACGTGCTGCCGGGGCGCGCAGCTTTGGCGTCTGTTGAGCTGGAGCCAGTGGTGCTGGGGCCGAAAGAGGGGTTGGCTTGTATCAACGGGACGCAATTCACCACTGCTTATGCGCTTGCCGGGCTGTTTCAGGCGTGGCGCGCGGCACAGAATGCGTTGGTCATTTCTGCCATGTCCACGGATGCGATCATGGGCTCCACCGCGCCGCTGCACGCCGATATTCACGCGCTACGCGGGCATCGCGGCCAAATCGAAGCCGCTGAGGCGATGCGCGCCGTTTTGGCAGGGTCCGAGATCCGGGAAAGTCACCGGGAAGGCGACACACGGGTGCAGGATCCTTATTGCATCAGGTGTCAGCCGCAAGTCACCGGTGCCGCGATGGATGTGTTACGCCAAGCCGCTGCAACACTCCTGGTGGAGGCGAATGCCGCAACCGACAATCCGCTGGTTCTGACCGAAGCCGGGTTGATTGTCTCGGGCGGCAATTTCCACGCGGAACCTGCTGGGTTTGCGGCGGATATGATCGCACTGGCCACAGCCGAAATCGGCGCCATCGCGCAGCGCCGCATCGCTTTGATGGTTGACCCAACGCTTAGCTTTGATCTGCCGCCGTTTCTGACGGCAAATCCGGGGCTGAACTCGGGCCTGATGATTGCCGAAGTCAGTTCCGCCGCGTTGATGAGCGAAAACAAGCACTTGGCAAATCCATGCGTCACGGATTCCACGCCCACATCGGCCAATCAGGAAGACCATGTGTCAATGGCGGCGCATGGCGCGCGGCGGTTGGCGCGTATGGTGCGCAATTTGCAATACATCCTTGGGATCGAGGCATTGTGCGCCGCTTCCGGCATCGAATTCCGCGCCCCGCTTCGAACCAGCGCCCCTTTGCAGGCAGTGCTCGAGAGGCTGCGACAAGACATTCCGGCGCTCGAACAGGATCGGTACATGGCCCCTGATCTGGAGACGGCACAGCAACTGGTGGCCGACGCGTGTCTATTGTCTGGGTTGGACTTGCCACAGTTGGAGGGGATCGCCTGATGCAGCCGGTGGAGGTTTTCGCGGGGAGTATCCCGGTGGTTTTGGGGATGCCGCATACGGGCACCTATGTGCCAGACGAAGTCTTTGCGCGGCTCAATGCGCGGGGGCAGACGTTGTCAGATACGGATTGGCACATCCACAAACTCTATGACGGGCTTTTGCCCGGAGCCAGCATCGTAAGGGCCACGTTTCATCGTTATGTCGTGGATGCAAATCGCGATCCTTCGGGGGCGTCTCTTTATCCCGGGCAGAACACCACAGGGCTGGTGCCGATGTCGGATTTTGATGGCGCGCCGATCTGGAATGAGTCACCCGATGCCGCCGAAATTGAGGCGCGGCGCGTGGCGTATCACGCGGTGTATCACGCGGCGCTTGAGGCGGAATTAGAGCGGGTTCGGGCGGAACATGGGGTGGCGATACTTTACGATTGCCATTCAATCCGGTCCGTTATTCCACACCTCTTCGACGGCGTTTTGCCGGACTTCAACATAGGGCACAACCTGTACACAACCTGTGCACCGCAATGTGCACAGGCCGTCGCGCAAATCTGCGAAGAGGCCGAAGGTTATTCCACGGTCATAAATGGCCGCTTCAAGGGCGGTTGGACCACGCGCCACTATGGCAGGCCGGACCAGGGCCTGCACGCAATCCAGATGGAGCTGGCACAGTCGACGCATCTGAAAGACGAAAACGTGGGCTGGGCCTATGACCCGGACAAAGCCGCAAAGCTGCGCCCACATCTCAAGAACATTCTCGAAGCCTTGGCCGCAACGGCCCCGCAGTTGAAAGGTTAAGTCATGACTGACCCTCGTCACAATATCCGCGATGTTTACCCCCCGACCGGGACAGAGATAACCGCCAAATCCTGGCTGACCGAAGCACCTATGCGGATGATGATGAACAACCTGCATCCTGACGTGGCTGAAAATCCGCATGAGCTTGTGGTCTATGGCGGCATCGGGCGCGCGGCGCGCACCTGGGAGGATTTCGACACCATCGTGGCCAGCCTCAAGGATCTGGAGGCGGACGAGACGTTGGTTGTGCAATCAGGCAAGCCGGTGGCCATTGTGCGCACGCATGAAAACGCACCGCGCGTGTTGATCGCCAATTCCAATATCGTGCCGCATTGGGCGAATTGGGATCATTTCAACGAGCTCGATAAAAAGGGTTTGATGATGTACGGCCAGATGACGGCCGGGTCGTGGATCTATATCGGCACCCAAGGCATCGTGCAGGGCACCTATGAGACCTTTGCCGAAGCCGGTCGTCAGCATTATGGCGGCGACCTGACGGGCAAATGGATTTTGACCGGTGGGCTTGGCGGTAT
>JABSSA010000462.1 GCA_013214665.1 Paracoccaceae bacterium | reverse complement strand
GCAAATGCCCGAACCAGGAATGCGCCGCCGCGTACAAATCACGGCTCATTCCCGAGACACCCGCAAGGTTTCCCATCAGGATGAACAGGGGCAGGATGGTGAGCGAATAGTTCGCCGCCTCCCCAAAAATTTCCGTCGCGACAACCGGCATGGCGGCGGGCGGCCTGATCATCCAGATTCCACCTGCCCCAACGGCCATCATGGCCACGCCCACGGGCACGCGCACAAACAGCAAAACAAAAAGGCTGGCAAACCCCGCCAGCGCCAAAGCCGTGCCTGTCATCAGTCCGCCACCTCATGTGGATCATCACCTGACCAATGGGCCAAACCGATCAGCAGATGTAACAGCATCGTGGCGCTGAAAAGTGCCATCGCACCACCGAGCGCATAGAAAAACGGCTCGTGCAGAATGCTGAGGTTAGAGGTCATGGCACCACAAGCCGAACCGCAAGACCCCTTTTTGAAAAGGGCAACACTGGCCATCAGCAACACACCCGTTGAAATGGCCCGCGCCAGCACATCGGTGATGCGCGTCAACTTGCGCCCCCCAAACCAAGGGATGACATTCACGCTGACATGTGACCCGCGTGTTGCGCCCCAGGCAATGGCACCGGCAACGGCAACGGTCAGCGCCATCGTGGCAATATCCTCAATCCCAAAGATGGGGTCGCGCAAGACGTAGCGCCAGAAAACGCCAACGACGGTCACAACGGCCAATACTGCCAAAGCCAAAGCACCGGCCACTGCGAAAACAGCGGAGAGGAGTTTCAAACCCCGCTCCGCTGTGGATAGTACATTTGGTGATGTCACCCGTCGGTGCCTTGCATCAGCGACATAACTTGCTGTCCGGTCATGCCTTGGCCGACTTCTGCGCCCAGCCAGTTGTTCATGGCGCCTTCAATGGCCGCATTCCAGCGGGCCTGCTCTGAGGCATCAAGTTCAATGATCTCGACGCCATTCTGGGCCGACACATCAAGGCCCTTCTGACCAATGGCGCGGTACATCTTGGCCCCTTCCAGCGAAAGCCATTCGCCCGAAGCCTCATCCACCCAGCCCTGCTGTTGCTTTGTCAGGCCGTTGTAGACACCGTTGTTCATCAACAAGACAAATGCAGAGCCCGCGCCGGGGATATTTGTCGTGATGTAGTTTGCAGGTTCGTGCAATTTGAATGACAGAGCCGCAGACGGGTCGATGGAAATCGCATCAACCACACCATTGGTCAGGTTCTGATTGATCACAGTCACCGGTTGGCTGACCGCAGATGCGCCAAGCGCTTCTGTAAATGGAATGTCCTGTGCCGAGGTGACGCGCACCACCATGCCTTCCAGGTCTTCCAAACTGCGCACTGGCTTGTCTTTGGTAAACAAAACCTGCGGCTGGTTCGCCCATAGCGCCAAGATCTTGGCGTTAAACTCTTTTTCAATCGGCTCGATTGCGCGCCACATGGCTTCGGTACAGGCCACAGCATCGGCACACATGCCCGGCGTGGTCACCGATGTGGTGATTGGGAACAATTGCGCGGTGTAACCCGGCAAATGAAAGGCAATATCGGCAACACCATCCAGCAGGATGGAATATTGCTTTGGCGGCGAAGAATTGAGCGCGCCGCCTGGGAACATGGACACCGTCAGCTCGCCGCCGGAAATCTCTGCCAGCTTTTCGGCAAAGGGCGTGAATACCGCCTTATTCATGGGGTGCGTTGGGCCCATAAAATACGACAGGGCCAGATCTTTTGCGTCAGCCGCGGCTGCAAAAGCCATCGACGCCGCCAAAACGGTTGTGGTGAAAAACTTGCGCATTGCGCTCCTCCCTATTGCCTTGGTCTATGCGCAGCATTCGGGTCTGCAGCATTGCCTGAGAACCGCGTTCCAACTGGCGTCTAGAATCGTGCCGATGAGCGGTCTACGCGGAAGCCTTCCACAAAATGTATTCAAAGTTAAACGAATTTTGCTAAAATGGCGGACAGTTTTGCCCGAACACCCGCAAAACGTATTCATTATGAAAGGATGCGTCTCTGTCTTCTCGAAGCGAAAACGTGCTGGCTGTTGTCCGACGCCAGATCATCAACGGCGAAAAAAAGCCCGGTGAAAAAATCAATGAAGCCGCTGTTGCCATCGAGTTGGGTGTCTCGCGTACACCTGCGCGCACGGCTTTGGCGTCGCTGGCGGCGGAAGGCTTGATCGAAAAACGTGATGGGCGCGGCTTTACAGTCAGCCAGGTGAGTGCAGCGGATGTTGTCAAAGCGGTTGAAGTGCGCGCAGCCTTGGAAAGCCTGGCCGCTGGCTCAATGGCCGAAAATGGAATGAACGAGGACGTCGAACGCATCTTGCTTGATGTCACGAACGCCACTCAGGAGCTGTTGGACACGGACGACCCCAGTCAGGATTTGATCGGCGGCTACAGCGATCAAAACAAGGTGTTTCATGAAACAATCATGCGCGATTGTGGGAACCACCTGATCAGCCACGCGTTTGAACGGATCGCGATGTTGCCGATGGCAGGCTTGGGCACGTTGGTGTTCGACGCGTCAAATTTCAAACGCGAACGTATGCGTCTAACGGTTGGTCACTCGCAGCACGTCATACTTTTTGATGCGTTCAAACAGCGGGACCGCCTGCGCGCAGAAGCGATCATGCGTGAGCATTCCAAAGCAACATTGAACTACGCCGATCTCTTTGTGCGCAAAAAGTATCGGCGTCCCGATCCCGATGTCACAGGCGACACTGCAAAGTGACTGCTGCAAGTTAAGACCGCCCGCAAAGGCGCGATCAAAACGGATCGTCGATCACTCCAACAACGCTCAGCAGGAACTCGCCGTCTTGCGCGACATTGGCCGCGTTATAGAAATCGTCGATCAGATCGCGCGCATCTTCGATGCTCTCTGGGCTGCCGTCATAAACGGACATCACCGCCCGCGCGTTGTCGACATCGCTCATGCCTTTGATGGCTGAGAAATAAGTTCCCAAGTCGGTTTTGTTGGCAAGATAGGCGACGTCTGCCGCCTTTTGAGCCACAAAATCCGGGGTCGCGCCGGCAGGTGCATCCGCTTTCGCGCCGCGAATGATCTCAAGAATAAACGTGGGTCGGTCGACGTTGCCGCTTTGCAGTTGATCCACCCAGAAATCAAACCCAAGCGCATCAATGGACCGCCCTAAAACGTTGCCATAGACCGCTTCAACAAACTCGCCCACCGAGGTCAAAGCCGGATACGTGGCCCGCGTTTCATCTTGATCAAAGAACAGCGCCGCCATCTCTGGCAGAGTCAGCCCGTCCGAAAATGCTGACCCCCAGAAAAACAAACCAAACGCATCCGGCGCGCGGTTGAAATACGCGATGTACATCTCGACGAATTGATCAAAATCGTCCGCTGACAGACCATCCAGGTCATCGAATTTGTCTATGTCGATGCTGACGTCAGAAAAACTGAGGGACTCGACACCAGTGAGAATGTCGGTGCCTTCCAAGCCTGTACGATCTTTGACGATCAGCCCAACGGGTGTGACTTCGATCGAGAAGTTCTCATGCCCATTGCTGAATACCGCGATATCCTGACCGTCGCCCCCTGTGATTGTGTCGTCGCCGGCGCCGCCGTCGAGGAAATCTTCTTGATCCAGCCCCAAAATGGTGTCGTTGCTTTCGGTGCCAATCAGCGTGGTAAGACCTAGCCCGGCCGAAACGTATGACTCAACGAATGGATCCTGAAGGCTGATTCCGGTACGAACTCCGAAGCTGAAGAAACCTGCGATATCGGCGTTCAAAAGCTCAAGGTCGGTCTGCTCGTCCAGAACAACATCGATGAACTCGCCATTGGTAAGCGCGATGTAATCATTGGGCAAACCTGCCCCGACGATTGCCGTTTCCGTTGAATCCAAGAAGGTCGGAATGGTCAGCTCGGTAAACACAACCCCGGGAATTCCTTCGGCGGAAAGAATAACCTCACCTATAGTTCCCTCTGTGACATTCACCTCGTAAGCCAAAGGTGAGTCAAAGAACGATACCCAGGCAATTCCATCTGCCCCAAATGTGACGGAATCCACGTCTTCGACGCCAGAAAAAAACTCAAGCTTTGACTCATAAACGCCTGTTATTCTGTCATATTCCAACGAAGAATAGATGTTGGACAGGGCAAACAGACCCGAACTGTCAAAAAAGAAAATGTCGGTAACAACCAACTGCTCAACACGCGCATCCGTAATCGTCGTGGTTGACGTAACACCCCCCACATAAACACCAGTTGTCGCACCCATGGCAAAAGTCTGCTGCTGCATATTCTCTCCGAAGTTGAATCACTTTGGTGTTATTCTAGGCACTTAGGAAATTGAACTTCTAAGTGACAACTGGCACCGAATGCGCACCAATTCGCGCATCCGTGCGACCCTTTTGCATCTCTTTGCCGAAGGACCAAAACCGAAGGTATGTCATGACACAAAAGTCCTTTTGGCACGTTGCCTCTTCCCCTGCTGTACGCGGTCGCGCGTTGCGCATCGCGGCCATCGTGGGCACCGTTCTTATCGCTATCAATCACGGCGATAATATGATCATGGGCACCATGACCTGGTCGAACTGGCTCAAATGCGGGTTAACGTATCTGGTGCCATTTTGCGTCTCCAGCTACTCCTCAGCAAAGGCAATGCAGGATCAGGCTCAAGCCGCCTGATCTGCGTGGCACCGCGCAAAACTTCTCCTCGGCGCCCATCCTTGCAATTGTACGTAGAACTACACGTTAATCAGGTATTTGCCCGCAAGCGGACCTGTGTCATAAAGCGGTTCATATACAGGCTAAGTCTTTGGGGAAATTCATGTCCGATCGCGCCACGCTCGTTCAATTTTATGTAGCTTTTTACAACCGCGCACCTGATCCGCTGGGTCTGGCCTTTTGGCAAGCAGCCTGTGACAACGGCTTGGCGCTTGGGTCCATCGCGGATCTCTTTGTGCCACAGGATGAAACTCTGGCGCTTTATCCCTTCCTGGCCAACCCAACCGAAGAAGGCATCCGCACCTTCCTGCAAACGGTTTACCAGAACCTCTTTAACCGCGACCTTGACGCGGCAGGCGAAACCTTCTGGACCGACCAGGTGCTCGCCAGTGATGCCTTCACCGGCGAAGACAGCGGCAATGGCCTGTCGCTTGGGCAGGTCGTGCTGTCGATCATCACCGGTGCACAAGGCGATGACGTCACAACGCTCGCCAACAAGACTGAAATCGCGCTCGACTGGCATGATCAGGCCGCTGACGATCCGGACTATGCACAGACAGAGGACGCAACGGCAGCCAGCCGCCTGGCCCTGTTCGTGGTGGACGAAACCCCGTTTTCGGTTGTTCAGGGCAAAGTGCTGAACGCGAACTTCTTTGAAGAAGATCCGTTCGACACGCCGAGTGGCGCAATTCCGGGCAACTTCAATTTCGACCCGGATTCAGATGCTGACCGCATCCAGATCGTCGTGAACCAAGAGACACAATCCGTCCAGGTGCAGCCCAATTCCGCCGTGCTCGAAGATGGATCTGTGGTCACCGCTTATGTCACTGCGGATGCAATCACACTTGCAGCAGTCGTTCGGATTGCAATCCTCACCACAGAAGACGAACTTGCCCGCACGATAGACTTCGCCATTGATAACCAAGCGATCTTCCCCGCTTCTTCCGACGCGTTGGAGCCCGTTGTCCTGGCGCTTCCGAATAATGAATTCGCGGTTGTCAATGTTCTGTCCACACCCGCCGGACAACAGTTTGCCATCTACAGATTTGACGCTCAGGGCGAAGAAGTGGCGGATCCTGTTTTGGCTCCCGGAAATGGCACTGCCTTTGCGATTGGATTGCGGGCCACGGCGCAAGACGATGGGTCAATCGTTTTGACATTCACCCAAAGCGAAAACGGTAACCCAGATCTGTCTCTCGGCGTGTTCACAACAACCATCGCCCCAGACGGCGAAATCATCGTTGAAACAGAGCGCGTGAACGAAGACATAGCAGGCAATCAGCAAAACCCATCCGTGGCCACGCTCGACGATGGGACCACTCTGTTTGTGTATGAATCAGGATCATCAGTCTTTGGTCGCTTGTATGAGCCCAACGGTGATGCCGGGTCGGAATTTTTGGTCCCTGAATTCATCAACAACGGTCAAAACCTGCCCCATACGATCGCTCTTGGCAGCGATAAATTCCTCGTGGTGTTCCAAACCACTTCCGGTGAATTTGATCCGTTGAGCACTGGTATTTCTGGCGTCATCCTGGACAGAAACGGCGACGTGGTCGTTAATGAATTCCCCGTCAACCAGGTCACCACAGCCGCACAGCGAAGCCCAGTTGCCGCTGAGTTGAGCGATGGCAATTTTGTTGTCGTCTACCTCAGCGACGAGAGCGGTGAACGAGAGGTGGTCGGGCGCATCTTTGATACAGATGGCAATCCTGTCACGGATGAGTTCCCAATAAACGCAATCTCCGGCGGCAACGAATTCACGGCTTCCGTCGCCGCCAGCGGCAATGGCTTTGTGGTCAGTTTTCCGACCAATGTTCTGGTGGCCGAAGATTTCAGTTCAGGGCATATTGGCGCCGTCTTCTTTGACAATTCAGGCACGCCGATTGCCGTGGAACAACCGCCAGCGGACACCCCGGTGTTTTCGCTGACACAACCCGATCTCACGGTGAACACCTTTGCGTCTGACGACCAAAGCGCTCCCGAGACTGCGGAGCTGACCAATGGCAACATCGTCACTGTTTACAATTCAGATGGCATCCTGCGCTACAAGGTGATCGACACAGAAGGCCGCCCCATTGTGAACGATGCTCCGGTCTATGTGCAGACCGATGAAGGCCAGTTTGGCTATGATGTCGCCAGTCTGCCAAACGGCGGCTTTGTGATTGCCGCCAGTGGGGAACGTGATCTGGCGGAAGACACCGGGCTTTATATACGCGAATTCGGCAGCGATGGCTTGCCTGTGAATGAAGAGGTTGCGGTCAACACCGATATCGGGCGGATTGAAAACGTCTTTGCCTCCACCAATGCCGATGGCAAGCTGGCCATCACCTACAACACGCAGATTGGCGTCGAACATCTGGTCACGGTAATCTCCCCCGGCACTGGCCTGGTAGAAACGACAACGCCAAATCCAGGTGCGCCCAACTTGCGCCCGCAATCCATTGATCTGGCAGACGATGGCACCATCGGGATTTCCTACACTTCCTTTGGCAGCGGAAACCTCGAATTCATGTATCTAGACGATGATCTGAGCACGCTGCGCCAGGCTGTTGTGGGTGACGAATACTTTGGCTTTGGTGCGGCCAATGCTGTGCTGGAAGACGGATCTGTGTTCGTTGTGGCCACCCGCAACACAGACAACGGATTGCAAATCTTCGGCCATGTCATGGCGCCAGACAATACCTCATCAATATTCGGGATCACTGACAGCGATGCGGGATCAGGCTACAGCCGCCCCAGCCTTGTTGAGATTGAAGACGGGCTGTATTTTGTCGTTTACTCCAAGCTCGAGGGTAACGGCGACAGAGACATTTACGGCATTGAGGTTGACGCCATAAACCTCAGCGCCGGCCCAGAAAAATTGATCAGCAGCCCCTCTGACGGAGATCAGGACAGGCCGGATGTCACCACATCGGGCGATGGGTTCTTTGTGGCCTATCAAAACGACGACACAAATGATTTTGACCCCGACGGCCTGAACATCACCGGCACGTTTCTTGACCAGAACGCAGATGTGGTTGATTTGGATTTGATGTTGCTGGCCACAACGAACAGCGCCCTGATATCCAGAACAGAGATTCTTGAAAAAGCAGCCGCGGCACACGGGAATGCATTTGATCCGAACACGGCGTTCATTGATGCGGCGGATTCCGCTCTTGGTGCCGATTTCGTAGGGGCGATCGGGCCGGATTCCGGTTTTATTTTCAACCCTCAAGATTCCTTCACAATAACTCAGCTTCAGCCCGGTGAAGTTGTGCGGGATTTCTTTACCTTCGAGATCAATCCGGCCGAACCGGGCCTAGACACGTTTGATATCACCTTTACCGCGCTCTGGCGCGAGACCGACATCATCTAAAGAAAAACGGCCCCGAACGGGGCCGTTTACACTTGAAGTCAGATGTGCTCCCTGGAGGGCACGCCAAACTCACCCAATCAGCACGTCACCGAACTCATCCCGCAGGTTCCGCTTCAGCACCTTACCGGTCGCATTGCGCGGCAAAACATCGGTAAAGACCACCTTGTCCGGCACCTGCCATTTGGCGATCTTGTCTGCGAAAATCTCCAACACGTCCGCCTCGCTCGGGCTTTGACCTTCGGCCGCGACGGCGATCAAAATAGGGCGTTCATCCCATTTCTCATGGCGCGCCCCAATCACCGCAGCATCGGCCAACTGAGGATGGCCAATCGCGATACTTTCCAGATCGACGGAAGAAATCCACTCCCCACCCGACTTAATGATGTCTTTGGAGCGATCCTTGATCGACAGATAGCCGTCTTCGTTCAGTGTGGCCACGTCACCCGTATGGAACCACCCATTTGTCAGCGTCTCTTCCCGTGTTTTCAGGAAATAGCTGTCGAGGATCCAGTGCCCGCGCACCATCAGATCACCCTGCGCTTCGCCATCGTTTGGCAGATCGTTACCGTCATCATCGACAACCTTCAGCTCTACACCAAACGGCGGACGCCCTTGGTTCTCGCGCAGACGGTGTTGTTCTTCGATGGGCAGGTCGGCGTGTTTGGCCATCGGCTGGTTTGAGGAACCCAGCGGCGACATTTCCGTCATGCCCCAAGCGTGAATGGTGTCGACGCCATATTTTTCGCGGAACGCCGTCATCATGGATGGCGGGCAAGCAGAGCCCCCAACCACTGTCCGCGTCAGGCTTTCCAGATTGGAGCCTGCCTTTTCCGCATCGTTGAGCAGGCCCAGCCAGATCGTCGGAACGCCCAAAGCCGTGTTAACCTTATAGGTATCGATCAGATTGACCAGCGAGGCACCATCCAGGTTTGGCCCCGGCAGCACCATGCGCGCACCGACCATCGCGCACGCGTAAGGCGTGCCCCATGCGTTCACGTGGAACATCGGCACAACTGGCATCACCACATCCTTTGCGGAGTGACCGATGCAATCGTTGGTGTTGGAGGCAAAGGAGTGCAGAACGGTCGAACGATGCGAATACAAAACGCCCTTCGGATTGCCCGT
>JABSSA010000461.1 GCA_013214665.1 Paracoccaceae bacterium | reverse complement strand
GGTGCACCCGTCTGGGTCGAGAAAGATGGCAAAAATCCCTTGCGCCAATTGATGATCGCCCAAGACACCGGGTCAGCCATTAAAGGGGCGCAGCGCGCTGACATCTTTTTCGGCACCGGGGACGGCGCTGGGCAGCAAGCCGGAAGGTTACGCGACCCGGGACGGATGGTTGTGCTTTTGCCAATTCAACGCGCGTTTTCTCTCGCGCCGGATGGTGGGCTATGAGCGGAAGAAAACTGCGACCCGAAGAAAAAGAGCTTTGGAACAAAGTCGCCGCCAAAACACACAAGATGGATGATGGACCCAAGCCGGATATGTCGGCTTTCCTTGCGACCGAGGTCAATCCACGCCCTTTATCTGAAGTCGCGCGCAGTGTTTTGGGCGAGGCGGCAAAGCCGGTAAAGCCTTTGTCTGCTGGGGCAGCGCCCGCTTACATGCCCACGGTTGCAATGGACAAAAAAACGTTCCAGGGATTGCGGCGTGGCAAGTTGAAGCCCGAGGCACGGTTGGATTTGCATGGGCTGACGCTGGAACATGCGTATCCAACGCTTACCAGATTTATCATGACGTCATGGAACCAAGGCCACCGTCTGGTTCTGGTGATCACCGGCAAAGGTCGCGACCGGCCAGAGCATGGGCCGATCCCGTTGCGGCAGGGTGTCTTGCGCCATCAGGTGCCCCAATGGCTGAACATGCCGCCGTTGAAACGGATCGTGTTGCAGGTGGCGGATGCCCACCAACGCCATGGCGGCGGCGGGGCCTATTACGTGTATCTGAGGCGTCAACGTTAGGCGGTTTTGTAACGGTTGATGCCGATGATCATCGAAAACGTGGTGATCAGGAAAACACCGGCAATCCACACAAACTGTGTTTCGATGCCCACGCCCAGATCAATCAGCAACCCTGTCACGCCGGGCCCAATGGCTGATCCCAGCACCATGATGGCGGTGGCCATCGCCTTGATACTGCCCAGATAGCGGGTTCCGTAAAATTCGGCCCAAAAGGCGTTGGGCAGGGTGGAATTCGCGCCCGTGGTCAGCGCCATGGCGAAAAACCCGAGGAAGAACCCAATCCCGTCCTGCGCCATTGCGAAAATCAGGAAAGCAGCGACCATCGGGATCTGGCTATAGGGCAACAGCCGCGCGGTGCCCCATCTGTCTAGCGCCGCACCAGAGGCGATCATGCCGAGGATGGATACCCCGGTATAGATCGGGAAATAGGCCACCAGCGCCAGATGCGTCACCTCTTTGGTCTCCGCGAAATGCACCTGATGGAAAAAGAACGCGGTGTTGAAGGCGGAGGGGGCCAGCAAGGCGGGCACCATAAACCACACCAACGGATGGCGCAGCGCGTCAATCCGGGTCCAATGCCGGTTTTTCATGCCCGTCACCGCCACATCCTGCGCGATGGAGGCTGGCGTGCGTTCGCTCACAAGGCATCGGCGCAGCACCGGAATACCAAGCAGCGCAATTCCGGCTGCGATGATCCACAGCGTTTGCCAGTGCAAAATGCCCATCAACGCCACAAAGACGATCGGCAACACCGCTTCGCCAAAGGCAAACCCCAGCGTTGCAATGGCCAGCGCTTTGCCCCGCGTGGCCACAAACCAGCGGCCCATCGCGACAACGGCAATATGGTGGGCCATGCCCTGCCCCGTCAGGCGCAGACAGAAAATGACCAGCGGCAGCACCGCCGCCCAGACGTTAAACGCCATCATGAGACAGGCCAGCGCCAACGCCAAAAGATCGGCCTGCCCCAGCGTGCGCACGCGGTAGGTGTCGGCCAAACCGCCTGCCCAAACCATGACAATCGCCGATGCGGTGGTGCCAATCGAATAGATCAGATCCCAATCGCCATGGCTAAGGCCAAATTCCATGCGGATGTGACCGGCGAACAGCGAGATGAAAAAGGTCTGCCCGAAGGACGACAGCAACGTCAGCACCGCCCCGGCAGACAGCCAGGGGGCATTTTCAAACAGAAAAGCACGTGTGCTGGAAAGTGCGGCCATGGATCAGGCACCGGATTTCATCAGGCCTTGATCGTTAGAGCCAAGGCGCGGGCAGGTAAAGTACCCTCCGCGCCACCTGTTGCCGCTTTTACAATACGTAGCGGCTGAGGTCGGCCTCTTTGGCGAGGCTGCCCAGATGCTCATCCACAAAGGCTTCGTTCACCACGATCTCATCCCCGCCGCGATCGGGTGCGGAAAAGCTAAGGTCTTCGAAAACCCGCTCCATCACGGTGTAAAGCCTGCGCGCGCCGATGTTTTCGACCGTCTGATTCACCTCTGCGGCAATCCGGGCCAGCGCCTTGATCCCGTCTTCGGTAAAGGAAACCGTCACGCTTTCGGTGCCCATCAGCGCGGTATATTGGCGGGTTAGCGCATTGTCGGTTTCTGTCAGAATGCGCACGAAATCCTCTTGGGTCAGGGGCCGCAGTTCGACGCGGATCGGCAAACGCCCCTGCAGTTCGGGCAACAGATCCGAAGGTTTCGCGATGTGGAACGCGCCCGACGCGATGAACAGGATATGATCTGTTTTCACCGGGCCATGTTTCGTGCTCACTGTGGTGCCTTCGATCAAGGGCAGCAGATCTCGCTGCACCCCTTCGCGGCTGACATCACCGCCGCGCGCGTCGGACCGGGCGGAAACCTTGTCGATCTCATCCAGGAAGACGATCCCGTTCTGCTCCACCGCGTCCAGCGCGGTTTTCGTCACCGTGTCATCATCCAGCAGTTTGTCCGCCTCTTCGCTGATCAGCGCATCATAGCTTTCGGCAACGGTCATCTTTTTGCGCACTGTGCGCCCGCCAAAGGCTTTGCCGAAAATGTCACCCAGGTTCATCATGCCCATGTTAGAGCCAGGTTGCCCCGGAATTTCCATCATCGACATCGGGTTGCTGGCGTCGGTCAGCTCCAGCTCGATCTCCTGATCATCCAGCTCACCCGATTTCAGCTTTTTGCGAAACATCTCGCGCGTGGCCTCGCGTGCGTCTGATCCGGCAATGGCTTCGATCACGCGGTCTTCGGCGGCCTGATGGGCGCGTGTTTTGACATCTTCGCGCATCAAGTCGCGGGTCATGGCAATCGCCGCATCAACCAAATCGCGAATGATCTGTTCCACGTCCCGGCCGACATAGCCGACTTCGGTGAACTTTGTGGCCTCGACCTTGAGAAACGGCGCTTTGGCCAGTTTTGCCAAACGGCGGCTGATTTCGGTTTTGCCCACGCCGGTGGGCCCGATCATCAGGATATTCTTGGGATACACCTCATCGCGCAGATCATCGGGCAATTGCTTGCGCCGCCAGCGGTTGCGCAGGGCCACAGCCACAGCGCGCTTTGCGTCGTTTTGGCCGATGATGAACCGATCAAGTTCGGAAACGATTTCGCGGGGGGTTAGGTCAGTCATGAAAGTCTCTGCGAAGGAGGAAGTTTGGACAGCGGCAGCACACCGCTAAAGAGGGTCAGGATACGCGCACGGATGCGATCCCAATAGGCACCGAGCAACAACAGGACGACGCCAAGGATCAAAATCACATAGGCCGCACCGGATCCGTCAAAAAGGGTCGCGCTGAGCGCCACGCAATAGCCCACCGCCGCGATGAGGAAAGACCGGCGGTCAATGATAATCGCGATCACCGCAATCACGGCGAGGAAAGCGGCAAGCAGCAGGTTTGAAAGCCCGCTGTCTTGTTGCAACAGGGTCAGCGCGATGGTGTTGACCAAGGCGGGTGCCGCCACAACGTGCAGCCAAAACCCTTGTGCGGCCCTGCGCGTCACGCGGTGCGGATCAGACATATCAAAGGCCATCGCCGCTACGAAAACGGCTGTGCCGATGCCCAATGTAATCAAGGCAAACGGCCCGCCCGCGGACAGCAGGAACAAATCTTCGAAATTGTTGGGCGAGCCGGAACTTTCCGCCGCCAGAACGATTGCCACCGCAAAGGCGCCCAAGGCCACGAGGGCCAAAGCGATGGGCACTCGGAACCGCGCCCAAAAGAGCAATACAGCGAGCGTTGAGAGGCCCAATGGCAAAGGCAGGCTCGAAAAATCTTCTTGCGCGACCATGAACGGATGCGACAGCGCCGCCGTCAGCCCCACCGCCGCGTTAATGCCCCAAAAGATGGTCAACGTGATCGCAGGCGCGACCATGCGGCGGTTGCGGATGAAATATTCGGCCAGAAACCATAAGATCCCCGCCCCAACAGCAGAGGACAGCACCGCGCGCTGGATCGTGCCGCTGCCGCCAAACACGACGAAAACGGAATTCAGCGCGGACCAGCCCACCGCCAGAATGATCAGTCCCACGACGATGAAAATCTCATTAAACCCTTTGAAGAGCTCAAAAGGTTCATCATGCGGGTCAAGATCCGATCGCGCGCCAGTGCGGGCATGGGCCAGTTGCGACAACGAAGCGGCCTGTGCTTCGCTCACAATCCCAGCAGCAACCGCCGCGCGCAGATCGTTTTGTTCGATCATGATTTGATCGTTTCCACGGTCAGGTTGCCGTTGGTGTAAACGCAGATATCAGCCGCAATCGCCATAGCATCGCGCGCAATCTGTTCGGCGGACTTATCGCTGTCCATCATCCCGCGCGCGGCGGCCAGCGCATAATTGCCGCCCGATCCGATGGCGGTCACGTGATGCTCTGGCTCCAACACATCGCCCGCGCCGGTGATCACCAACAGATCGTTGCCGTCCGAGACGATCAGCATCGCCTCCAGCTTTTGCAGATATTTGTCGGTGCGCCAATCCTTGGCTAATTCCACGCTGGCGCGGGCCAATTGGCCCGGCGTCACCTCAAGCTTGCTTTCCAGCCGTTCCAAAAGCGTGAAGGCATCGGCGGTGGACCCGGCAAACCCGGCCACCACATCAAACCCACCCGGTGACAACCGACGCACTTTGCGGGCGGTGCCCTTGATCACGGTTTGACCGAGAGAGACCTGGCCATCACCTGCGATCACCACTTCGCCGTCTTTTTTGACACCGATGATCGTTGTGCCGTGCCACCCGGGAAATTCTGACTGTGCCATATTCTGCCTTTGGACTGTGTCTGGCGGTCTATATGGCGCTGCGATGTGCCAGACACAAGGTTGTGCCGGGATTGTCCTGACCCTAGCCTGCGCCCATGGCAGCTGGGCAAGACGTTACAATCTATTTGGAAGACCCGCTTTTGCGCTCTGCAAAAGATGGAGCGCATAATTTCATTGGGTTGATGTCTGATGTGTTAACGGAACGCGGATATCGCGTGTCTTATGCGCCCGATCATGCGCGTGCGGACCATCCCGCAGGCAAGGCCATCACCCATATGGCACCGCCCCCTCCCGGCGGATTGGTGTTTCGCCGTGTCTATGCCTATCCTTTTTGGGCGATTGAGGCATCTGCAGAGCGTTGGCACTGGGACGTGGCGAAGCGGGCGTTTGACCCGGCGCAGGTTGATCCCAAAGAGGCCCGGCAATTCACCCAGCGTTGGCGCAAACGCCTGTTTCCCGATGTAACTTCAAGCCGGACAGGGTATTTCTATGCGCCCCTGCAAGGCCGCATTCGGGAGCATCGGTCTTTTCAGCAGTGTGCGCCCGTCGATATGGTGGCCCGTGTCGCGTATCAGGTGCCAGACGTGGAGATTAGACTGGGCCTGCACCCGCGCGAAACCTATGACGACGCGGATCATTCCGCTGTGCAACGGTTGGTGGATGCGCATCCGAACATTCGCCTTACGTCTGACCCGATGGAACAAACACTGGCGGGGTGCGACGGGGTGATCACGCAAAATTCCAGCGTCGCGTTTTTTGGCTATCTGCTGAACAAACCAGCGATGCTTTTTGCCAAGATTGATTTTCATCACATCGCGCTGGGCGCAGATACGGACGTGTCAACGCTGGCGCATCACGCGCCGGACTTTGACCGTTATGTGTATTGGTTCTGGCAGAAAAACAGCATCAACGCCGGGCGCGACACCGCGAAACACCAGATCGCGCAGCGGTTTCAAGATCACGGGTGGTAAACGAAAAAGGGCGCCCCAAAGGCGCCCGATCAAATGTGTTTTCAACTGGCTTAGATGGAGTCTTCGATCCAGCTTTGCAGCGCCGCTTTGGGCCGTGCGCCTGCCATGTTGGAGATTACTTCACCATCCTTGAAGATGAACAGCGCAGGAATGCCGCGCACGCCCATTTGGGCCGGGCTGTTTGGGTTTTCGTCAACGTTCACTTTGACGATCTTCACCTTGCCCGCCATCTCGTCGGAAAGCTCTTCCAGCGCGGGGCCGATCTGTTTGCAAGGGCCGCACCATTCCGCCCAGAAATCCACCACTACCGGGATATCGGAGCTGCGCACTTCGCTGTCAAAGGTTGCGTCCGAAACTGCATGCGTCGCCATTTTTGTCTCCTGGCTCAATACCGTTGGGCTGCAAACCTATGGAGCGTTGGGCAGATCGTCAAGATATGCCAATTTCTGTTGTGCTTGCCTCACGATGTCGTGTGAAAGTGACATAAGGTGCGGGGTGGCAGTCCATAGGATTTCACACGTGATGGCGTGATCCGGATAAATCTGAGAGATGGCCGTCGCGTAGGCGGCCATTTGGTTCACGATACCTTCGGGGACCGCATCACTACGTTGGGGCACCGCCCGGTTGGATTTGAAATCGATGATGCGAACGCTGCTGTCGTTAACGATCAAACAATCAATCGTGCCGCGCATCGTTTTGCCCGCCACTTGAGCCACGATATCAACCTCGCGCAGCGCGCCAGACGCAAAGATATCAGCAAAGCCTGCGGTGTTGATAACGCGTGTCGCCTCTTCCACCGCGCGTTCGGCAAGGGCATGATCAAGCTCTGTTGGGGCGGCCAACTGCGGCAACGGATGTCCCGGTGTGGCGTGTTCCATCAGCGCATGAACAAATGTGCCATATGCTTTGGCTTGCGCTTCTTCCAACCCTTCGCCGGGCAGAGCCTTTGCGCCAGGCAGATCAGATGGGGAAAGATACGGTGATCCCTTCATTGGCGCAGCGGCGGGTGTCTGAACAAAGGCCGGCAGATCGGCCAAGGGTGTCACGGTTGTGTCGCGTGGTTTGGGGTCGGGGTCTGGCCAGATGTCATTTT
>JABSSA010000460.1 GCA_013214665.1 Paracoccaceae bacterium | reverse complement strand
GTCCAAAGGATCGCGCTACCCGGTTTGACGGTGAATTGCGCAGTGGCGGGCGACGGCCCAGCAGTGCTCTTGATGCATGGCCATCCGCAAACCCATGTGGTCTGGCGTAAAGTGGCTCCGCGTTTGGTGGCGGCGGGCTATAGGGTGATTGCCCCCGATCTGCGGGGATACGGCGACAGCGACAAACCCGCGAGCGACCCGTCGCACTTGCCCTATTCCAAACGGGTCATGGCCGCTGACCAGATCGCGTTGATGACCCACTTTGGCCACACACGATTTGCGGTGGTGGGCCACGATCGTGGCGGGCGCGTCGCGCACCGCCTTGCCCTCGATTTCCCCGATGCGGTTGATCGGCTTGCCGTGCTCGATATCGCGCCCACCCACACGATGTACGCGCAGACCAATCAGGAATTCGCGACCCGGTATTTCTGGTGGTTCTTCCTGATCCAGCCTGACGGGCTACCGGAAAAAATGATCGCCTCGGACCCGGAATATTTCCTGCGCCGCCATATCGGCGGTCAGGTCAAAACGCCCGGCGCGGTCGACGATGCCGCCATCGCCGAATACCTGCGCACCTATCGTGACCCGGCGACCCTGCACGCGATCTGCGAAGACTACCGCGCGGCGGCCAGCATTGATCTGGTGCATGACGAAGCGGACATAAACGCGCGCATCACCGCGCCGCTTTTGGCGATCTGGGGCGCGCAAAGCGTGGTGGGTGATCTCTATGACGTGGCCGCCACCTGGCGCGAAAAGGCGCAGAATGTGACGGGCGTGGCGCTGCCTTGCGGCCATGCCATCCCCGAAGAAGCGCCCGAAGACCTCAGCGCGGAAATCCTGAAATTTCTGGCAGGCTGATATGCCCCGGATCAGGTCCGGGGCGCAAAGGGGCTTACCCCTGGGTCTGGTTCTGCAACTCGGCCAACGCCTCTTCCACGCGGGCCTTCAGCGCTTCAAAACTTTCCGAGCCTGCATCGCGCATGATCTCACCCATCTCGGTCGCGTTCTTGATCGTCATGTCCATCGACTTGCGGGCAAATTCCATCTGGTTGTTCATCGCCTTCGACGGATCAGGATCGCCATAGGCTTCCTGCACCATCTCTGCGATCTCGGCCAGGCTGCGCTCCAGCATGTCACGCTGCTTTTCCATCATGTTCTGAGCGCCCGACGTCTGTGCCTGTAACGCGGTCTGCAACGCGGCCAGATTTTTCTGATGGGCTTCCATCACAGATGTCACCTCAGGCACAGGCAGTTTCAGGTTTTGACCAAACTGCTGAAACATATCCATGAACGGGTTCGCGGGATTGTCTTTACTCATGCCGGTATCTCCTATCTGGCGATGATGATCTCAGCGCCCCATGGCGCCCGGTCTTGACCTCAGCGTAGCAGACTTTCTGCCAAAAAGAGAAGCACGCCGACACAGCCGCCGATTAACATGCCATTGAAGCGAATAAATTGGAGGTCGCGGCCCACATTTGCCTCGATCACAAGCGCCAGTTGGTCAAAATCCCAGGATTTCACCTGATCCGACACAAAGGCCGCAATCTCACCCCGGTTTTCGATCACCAAGCCTTTGAGCACCGACACCATCCCGTCGTTGATATCGCGGCGCAGATCGGGTTCGTGGCGCAACCGTTCTCCCACATCCACAAACAGCTCCGCCAGTCTTTGGGCCAGCGCGCTGTCATCTTGCGCCACATCCTGCCGGACATAGGCGCTGAGGCTGGCCCAAACCTTGCCCGCCATATCTTCCATCTCGGGCCGGTTCAGGATTGACAGTTTGAGCGCCTCAACCCGGCCGGCAAATGTTTTGGAGGTTTTCAAGCGCTTCACATAAGCCACCAAAAACGTCTCAAGTTCCTTACGCAGCGGGTGCGAGCGGTCATCTTTGATCTCGGTCGTCATCTCCACCAGCGCATTGACCAACCGCCGCATGATCAGCGTGTCCGCGGGCACAAATTTCAACAGTGTCGGCAACTCATGGTTCACCCGCTGGCGGATCATTTCCAGTGTGTCTTCGTCTTCCAAAAACCCGTGCAGCGCGGTGATCACCTCATTCATCAAACGGTTGTGCGTCCGCTCAGTGGCCAACGCGTCAATCACATCCCCCACCAGAGGCGAGATATCGGTGGCCTTGAGTTGCTTGGTCACGGATTGCGTCGCGAACTGGACCAACCCTTTTTCATCAATCGCATCCAAAAGTTGGGGCACAAAGCGCGTGAGAAACGCCGCAAGGCTGGCGGATTTGCGCGGGTCGGACAGCCATTTTGACATCTCACTGGCAAAATCAATGTCGCGCAGCCGTGCTTCGATCGGATCATCCGCTAGAAAGTTGCGTTCGATAAACCGCCCCATGTTGTCGCCGATCCGGCGTTGGTTGGCCGGGATGATCGCCGTATGTGGCAAGCGCAGGCCCATGGGATGTTTGAACAGCGCCACCACCGCATACCAATCCGCGATCCCGCCGATGGTGGCCGCTTCGGTAAAGGCCACAACGATGGCGAGGCTGGGAAAGCTGTGCTCCAGCACCTTGGCCAGCACCATCACCGCAAAGCACAGCACCAGCATACCAGTTGCATAGATCTTGATCCGCCGCAGCTGCGCGAGCTTTTCGGTTTCGGTGGTGTCCAGTGTCCGCATGATCGGAGGCCTGCATGTGGTGCCGTGTCTGGCTTGGATTTAGAGAGGCGTCGCTGTCAAAACAACCAAGGCTCGCCCGGCTGCGCAAAAATGCTGCAACGCAGCAAACGCACTTTCGCCCAATAAAATATAGGCAAAACCATCAATTTTGGCTCCAGTTATGCTGCGTATGCAAAATTTACGCGAAAAATTTCTCATTTATTTTCATAATACTAGAGGCAAGCTATGTTTGTGACCTCACGTAAAAATCGAAAAATGTTGCACTGCAGCATTTCTTCCCCATATTGGAAGCGTTCCGGGTTGGAACACAAACGGGACACCGACCATAGCTTAAACGAAGGATGGACAAGACAATGGCTGACGCAAAGAAAGCAACCAAGAAGACACAAGACACCGCCGCAGAAACAGCATTCGCATCATCTGCACGCGATTTCGTAAAACGCTCCGCGGAAACCGCGAAAGAGCGCACTGCCTCTGCATATGAGAGCACAAACAAATTCAACTCCGGTCTGGAAACAACACTGACCCGCATGGCTGGCGGTTATGTCAGCGTCCTGAGCGGCATGGCAGACATGGCGTACCGCAACGTGAACCACTCCATCGAAACAGCTGCCAAGCTGGCCGATGCGCAGTCGTTCTCTGAAGCGACCCAGATCCAGGCGGATTTCGTGCGTGAAAGCACACAAGCCAACGTTGACCAGATGCGCACCGCCTTTGAAGGCGCACGCGACATGCTGTCCGAAGCTGGTGAAAACCTGCGCGAAGAAGTGTCCAAAGTGTGGACAACAAACCAGAAAGCCGCCTAAGCGCCTTTTTGCATATCCGACGACGAAAGCCCGCCTTTTGGCGGGCTTTTTCATTTGCCCAACGCCCATCGCCCGCAGCCTCGATGTGAGGTGCGGGGTCAGGGTCTTGAGTGAGAAGTGGCGCCACTTCGGGCCAGCTTTGGGTAATGTCGGCGCAGGTCTCTTTTCGAGAGCCTGATTTTATCGGTCACTGCAGTTTCAAAACACCGGTTGTTACGCGGTCGCCTTGAAGCGCTGGTCATGTACGTACGCGCAGGGTTTTAGCGCCGGATTGGTTAACAGGGCGCGAAACCAGCGCGCGGTGGGTGTTGCGTGGGAAGCCGCGCGTTTGCTGGTCCGGGGAGCAGCGAAGCAACCGACGTTCTCCTCGTTTTATCGCCGTCGTGGTAGCGCAGTGAATGAGCGAGGCAATGTCGTCAGCCATTCGCTGGTCCATCGGGACGGACCAGCGAACGCGTGGCGGCCTACGGCCTTGTTCCACGCGAAGGTAAGGTGAAAACCATACTCAGAACAGTTGGCTCAATTGGCCCGGCGGGCTACGCCCTTGTTCCGGGCCCTAGCCCGACACCCACACATCCAGCGCATAGCGCCCATCGGTGATCATTTGCTCCAGCCAGGCATCTGCCGCCGCCGCGCTTACGTCTTTCTCTTCCGCATACAGCAACGTCAGCGCGCGGCGCACGTCGGGCTCCATCCGGCCGCCATCGCCGCAGACATAGATATGCGCGCCCGCCTCAATCATGGCCCAGACAGCCTCGCGTTCCGTGCGCAGCACGTCCTGCACATACGTCTTGGTCTTGCCCTGCCGCGAAAACGCCACGCGTAACGCCGCAACACCATCAGCGTCAAAACCTTCGAGCTCGTCACGATAGAGGAAGTCCTGATCCGGGTGGCGACAGCCGAAAAACAGCATCGCATCACCCACATCCTTGCCCTGCCCCTTGTCCGCGGCACGTTCTTGCAAGAACCCGCGGAACGGCGCGATGCCGGTGCCGGGGCCAATCATGATCACGGGCGTCTTTGGATCAGCAGGCAGATGGAATGCATCCTTGGTCGCCTTGACCGTCACATAGATCTGTGCGCCTTCGTCCTGACGCGCCAGATAGTTGGAACACACGCCGCGATACTGACCATTGCCGGACCACGCAGGTTCGTCCACCACGCCCACGGTCACCGCGCAAACGCCCTCTTGGGTCATCGGCGCAGAAGAGATCGAATAATACCGCTGGTTCAACATCGGCATCCGCTCCAGAAACGCCCCAAACGGCATCTCGCAAGCGGGAAACTGCTCCATCAGGTCCAGCAGGCTCTGCCGTTTTTGCAGCACCTCAGCCTTATAGCTGTCGCCCGCCAACGCCTCCACCTGTGGGCCGGAATGCGGGCAGTCGGTATAGCGCACCATCGCCTGCACATCTTTGCGGCTCGCCGCGCTTTGCAGCTCAACCAGATTGGTCAGGATGTGGCGCACCGAAACAGGCGTGCCGGTGGGCAACTGGCTGTGCTCGGTCGAGGTGGTGGCCAGCTTGATCTGCGTCTGCGGCGCAAAGCCAAACCGCCGCTCTACGCGCTGTACCAGGTCCGGCGCGTTGCGCGGCACCACGGCCAGGTGATCGCCGGTTTGATAGGTCGCGCCCTCGGGCAACGCCACTTCGATATGGCGGGTGGAGCGGGTGTTGTCGCCCTCGTGCGTCTGCAACTCGCGGTTCACCAGTACGGTCGCCGCCTGCGCGCCGCTTTCCTCGATCAACGGGGTGATCTGTTGATCCGGCAGAACTTCGACCTCATACAAAGGTGCCGCGATCTCACCTGCGCTCAGATCAATATCGAGCCCAAGCTCGGCCACCACATCAGGCCACAGAGTCTGGGTCCAGGCGGTAAACTGCTCGTCGATATCATCGCGCGCGTCCCCTTCGCCCCGCGCGCTCAGGCGTGTGCCGCCCAACCGCTCCAACGCTTCGTCGATCTGACGGGGCGTGGCCATGTAGGTCGAGGCCCAATCGCTGTGACCACAGCCAAAGACCGCGAAATGCACGCCATTCGCTGTGCCGGGCTCCGCCGCCTCCAACCATTCTAAAAACGCCGCCGCATTGTCGGGCGGAGAGCCGTTGTAAGATGAACACGCAATCAAAACAGCGCCAGATTTGGGCAGCTTGCCTGCATACTCATCCAGCGGGGCCAGCGTCACGTCAAACCCGTTGTGCTCGGCCTCTCGTGCCGCATCACGCGCAAAGTCTTCGGTCGTGCCAAGGTTGGACCCATAGAGCACCAAGGCGGGCGTGCCGTGGCTGGGCCGCGCGGCCGCCTGGGAAAGGCCCTCGGTTGTTGATGTGCTGTCTTCGAACCCCGCAGACACCATGGTGGAGCGCACGATGTCATCGCGCAGCTTGACCTTCATCTTGAAGCCGTCCGGCTTGATCGACAGGGATTCCTTGATCTTCAGCTCGTAATTCGTGTGATCAATCAGCTCGAACCGCTGCAGGATCATCCCGATG
>JABSSA010000046.1 GCA_013214665.1 Paracoccaceae bacterium | reverse complement strand
TGACCGGTCACGACACGCGCGGCTTTGCGGATCAGGATTGGAAAGCCCTCGCCCGGAACGGCGAAGTGGCCGCGATCTATATGGGCAAACGCGCCGCGCGGTTCATTCAAGGGCGGCTGATCATGCACGGTGCCGATCCGTCCACGCCGGTCACGGTTATCGAAAACGTGTCGCGCCCGGATCAACGCATCCTGGCCACCACATTGGCCGAGATGGAACCCACGATTTCAAACGCAGGGCTGAACGGCCCCGCCCTCACCTTTTACGGATTGGCCCCACGTCAGGCGATGGCGGCCCTCTCCTCCACAGATACCGAAAGAAAAGAGGCGATCTGATGCCAAAACCTTTCACCCCGAAAGTCGTCACCGCGAACCACCTGTTGGAAGGGGACGTGATCTATCAAACAGCCGATGGCTGGACGCGCAATCTGGCTGAGGCCGAGATCCTGCTGGAACAGGCGGACGCAGACATGCGCCTGATCGAAGCCAGCCAGCAAACTGATGTGGTTGTGGGCGCATATCTGGCCAATGCTGATGCATCGGACGATGGACCGCAGGCCAATCATTTCCGTGAAGAATTCCGGGCCACCGGGCCTTCTAACTATTTCCACGGCAAGCAAGCCGGTGCCCTGCCAGGCCCGCTTAACGGCCAGGAATCTCATAACCCCTCTCGGATCTGATCCGGGTCTCCACGTCACACGCAGAGGCCTCGGCATAAGACCGGGGCGTGGGAGCGCAGAAAACAATGTATCGCTATAACGAATTTGACGCCGCTTTCGTGGCAGAGCGCAATCGCCAGTTCCGCGCGCAAGTGGAACGGCGGGTGTCTGGTGCCTTGACCGAAGACGAGTTCAAGCCATTGCGGCTCATGAACGGTCTGTACCTGCAATTGCACGCCTACATGCTGCGCGTTGCCATCCCTTACGGCACGCTCGACAGCGCGCGGATGCGCCAGCTGGCCTATATCGCTGAGCGTTGGGACAAGGGCTATGGCCACTTCACGACGCGCCAGAACATTCAATACAACTGGCCAAAACTGAAAGACGTGCCCGATATGCTCGACGCGCTGGCCGAAGTTGAGATGCACGCCATCCAGACGTCGGGCAACACGATCCGCAACGTGACCGCAGACCATTTTGCCGGTGCCGCCGCAGACGAGATTGCCGATCCGCGCCCAATTGCTGAATTGCTGCGCCAGTGGTCGACCGATCACCCGGAATTCCAGTTCATGCCGCGTAAATTCAAAATCGCGGTCACAGGCAGCCCAAATGACCGTGCGGTGATCAAGGCGCACGACATCGGCATTCGCGTTGTCGAACGCGATGGCGAGATTGGCTACGAAGTGGTTGTGGGTGGTGGCCTTGGCCGGACCCCGATGATTGGCAAAGTCATTAACGATTTTGTCGCGCAGGAAGATTTGCTGCCTTATCTGGAATCCGTTGTCTCCGTCTGGAACCAGATCGGTCGCCGCGACAACAAGTATAAAGCCCGGATCAAGATCACCGTGCACGAGCATGGCATTGACGAAATCCGCGCGCTTGTTGCCGAACGCTTTGCTTTGGTCAAACCACGCTTTGAAGGCGTGGACGCCGCTTTGTTCGAAGAAATCAAAACGCATTTCTCGGGCCCTGATTTCGTGCAGAAATCCGAAGCGCCGTTCAAGGCCGCCTATCACGAAGATCCTGTTTTCCGTTCCTGGGCTGACACCAACCTGACCGCGCATCGCGAAGATGGCTATGCCATCGTGTCGATCAGCCTCAAAAAGCACGGTCAAACGCCGGGCGACGCCAGCGCGGACCAAATGCGCGTCATGGCGGATCTGGCCGAACGCTTTGGCCACGACGAGCTGCGCATCTCGCACGAGCAAAACGTCATTCTGCCCCATGTGCACAAAGCAGACCTGCCGGCCCTGCACGCAGCCCTCAAAGAAGCCGAGTTGGCCACCGCCAACATCGGGCTGATCTCGGATATCATTGCCTGCCCCGGCATGGATTATTGCGCTCTGGCCACCGCCCGTTCGATTCCCATCGCCCAGCAGATTGCGACCCGGTTTGACGAACTCAAGTTGGAGCACGAGATTGGCGAACTGAAGATCAAGATTTCGGGCTGCATCAACGCGTGCGGGCACCATCACGTGGGCCATATCGGCATCCTCGGGCTGGATCGCGCAGGCGTAGAGAACTACCAAATCACGTTGGGTGGCGATCACACCGAAACAGCCGCGATCGGCGAACGGGCTGGCCCCGGTTTCTCGGCCGAAGACATTTTGCCAGCTATTGAGCGGCTGGTGCATGGATATCTCGATCTGCGTGCTTCAAGCGAAGAGACGTTTATCGAAACGTTCCGCCGGATCGGGATGGAGCCATTCAAAGCGGTTCTCTATCCCCCGGCCCCTGCTGTGGCCGCTGAGTAAAGTCTTATGTCTTCTGTCACCCTTGACCACCCCCAAGACGCACGACCTGCGCAGTGGGATGTTCAGGCGCTTAACCAGCGTCTGAAACATCACGGCGCGCAGGATGTGTTGCGGGCCGCGCTGGACGTGGAACCAAGACTTGCCTTGGTCTCAAGTTTCGGTGCGGAATCTGTGGTTTTGCTGCACCTCGCGGCGATGGTGACGCGCGATTTGCCTGTTCTCTTTATTGATACGCAGATGCTGTTCACTGAAACGCTGGTGTATCAGATGGAGCTATGCGAACGCCTGCGTCTGCGAGATGTGCGGACCATCCGCGCAGCAGACACAGAGGTAACACACCACGATCCAGACGGTCGCCTACATCAGCGTGACACCGACGCCTGTTGTGATCTGCGCAAAACCCGGCCATTGCAAAAGGCTCTGGCACCTTTTGGTGGGTGGATCACCGGACGAAAGCGCTACCAATCTGGGACGCGCGCGGCTCTTGCGTTTTTCGAAGACGACAGCGCAACCGGGCGTTTGAAGGTGAACCCGTTGGCGCGTTGGCGCCCGGAAGACGTGCAAGACTACATGACTGAAAACCGCCTGCCCCGGCATCCGTTGGTGGCGCAGGGTTATCCTTCCATCGGATGCGCCCCTTGCACCAGCCCCGTGGCCCCAGGCGAAGATCCAAGATCGGGCCGCTGGCGCGGTCAATCGAAAGAAGAATGCGGCATCCATTTCGAAAATGGAAAAATGGTCCGCACAGGAGTTTCCAAATGACCATTATCGTAACTGACACCGGGTTTGGCCCGGATACCTGGACCCAGGATTACATTCCACTCGCAGATGCGGCGGCCAATAGCGTGGCGCTGGATGTGCCCTCGGATGCCGATCCTGAGCAAATTCCGTTGGAAGCCGCGATGATCCGCGTGGATTTTCCATCCTTTGCAGACGGACGGGGTTTCACCATCGCCCGCACACTGCGCCTGCGCGGCTATAAAGGTCGGCTGCGCGCGCGTGGGCATGTGATTTCGGATCAATACGCGATGGCACGCCGCTGTGGCTTTGATGAGGTCGAAATCAGCCAATCCTTGGCGGCACGCCAACCTGAAAACGAATGGGTGTTTCGGGCAGAATGGACCGCGCATGATTATCAATCGCGCGTACGCAGCCAATTCGGTGCTGCCGTCTAGCGCAATTTCTGCTTGTACCACTGCAAAAAACCTCCCAAAACAAGGGCGCGAGTGTAAGCTTGCGTTGACACACTGATGACAGAGCTGACCCCTGTGAACCAAAACGCCGCCGTCAAAGCCCCGACCCTGCCTGATGCACAAACCGTGACTGCGGTCACGCATTGGACAGACAAGCTGTTTTCCTTCCGCGTGACCCGCCCCGCCTCCTTGCGTTTCCGCTCAGGCGAGTTTGTCATGATTGGTCTGATGGGCGATCCTGATCCAAAGACTGGCAAGCAAAAGCCGATTTTGCGCGCCTATTCCATCGCCTCTCCGGCTTGGGATGACGAATTGGAATTCTATTCGATCAAAGTTCAGGATGGCCCGCTGACCTCCCGGTTGCAGCACATCCAACCCGGTGACGAGCTCATCCTGCGTCCGAAACCGGTTGGCACGTTGGTGCATGACGCCTTGCTGCCTGGCAAACGCCTGTGGTTCTTTGCAACAGGCACCGGATTTGCCCCGTTCGCTTCTCTTTTGCGCGAACCGCAAACCTATGAAGACTATGACGAGATCATCATCACCCATACCTGCCGCGAAGTGGGTGAGTTGACCTATGGCAAAGAGCTGATCGACTCCATTCGGACCGATGAAATGCTGGCCGAACTGATGGGCGAAGGGTTCCACGAAAAGCTGCGCTACTACCCCACCACGACGCGGGAAGAGAGCCCAAAGATGGGCCGGATCACAGATCTTATGCGCTCTGGTGAAGCATTTTCGGATCTCGGTGTGCCGGAGCTAAACCCGGAAACGGACCGCGCCATGATCTGTGGCAACATGGCCTTTAATCTGGAGCTCAAAGAAATGCTGGAAGGCTATGGTTTGGTCGAAGGTGCCAATTCCAAGCCACAGCAATTCGTGGTGGAAAAAGCGTTCCTCGATTGATTTGACGGTCTTTTCAAAAAAGCCGCCGCGCGTCCCTACGCGCGGCGGCTTTGTTGTTTTTACAGGCCCAAAGCGTCGCGCAACTGCTGCAGAACCGGCTCCAACAGCTGAGGATTATCACGCGCTTGCCCGATGGCATTAGACAGAACCAGCTTTTGCGGCGAGCCAATCGCGTCAGAGCCTTCGATAAGCTCAATCACTTTGTCGAAATCGAACCCATCTACGGTCAACAAATCTGACAATGCTGAACCGGCTGCGGACTCTGTCGCGTCCGTCACGGCCCCTGTCGCCGTTTCCACTGCGTCGCTTGCAACCTCTGTTGCGGCTTCAACCGCGCTTTCGGCAGTGTCCGTCGTCGCCTCGGCAACATCACTTACGACATCGCTTGCTGTGTCGACCGCATCGTTCGCTGCGTCAACGGCCTCACTGGCCGCTTCAGTTGCCGCATCAACAGCCTCAGCGGCTTGATCCACGGCCTCTTCGACAGCGGTTTCAACCGCCTCCGCCGTGTCTTCAACCACATCCACCGGGGTATCGTCTGTCTCTTCGGCAGTTTCTAGCGCAGCCGGTGCCTCCACCGCGGGGGCCGCAGCGGGGGCAACAGCTTCTTCTTGTGTTGCGCTAGGGGCTAGAAACAAAAAATACGCACCAGCCGCCAGGAAAATGGCCAGGGCCACCCAAGTTGTCGCTTTCATGGTTTTGTCCTTTCAAACCACAGATCAGTCGTCATGCGCCGACTACGCGCATACCGCTTGTCTCGAAAGCGAAAACGCACGGCGCGCCTTCAACTGGCAACAATCGTCCGATGGCTTCGCCAAAATCCTTTGGTCTTGCGCAATCTTGCCTAGGCGCAATCGCCGACACCCATGCGGCATCCTCGCCCGGACCATCTAAGGTCCTGCCTCGATAGCTGTGACATGGTAAGAACAGTCTCTTCAAATCAACGTGGCGCACTCGGATTGCCCTTGTATTTGTGGGCCTTGGTGACCAAGCGGCTTGAAAGCACCGAAGGCTGCGTATAATTTGCTGGCTTAGGTGAGTATCATCAAAGGAATAGCAAAATAGCTCGTAGACCACACAACGCACCGCCTCAAAGAGAGACCGGACCGCGCGTTAATGACAAAATCCGTGCCCCAGAAATTCGTTTGATCGGGGCAGATGGCGAGAACGTAGGTGTCGTCACCCCGTCGCGCGGCCTTGATATGGCCGAAGAAGCCGGGTTGGACCTTGTCGAAATTTCGCCCAATGCCGCACCACCCGTGTGCAAGATCATGGATTTTGGCAAGTTCAAATATGAACAGCAAAAGCGCGAAAGCGAAGCGCGCAAAAAGCAAAAGACCATTGAGATCAAAGAGGTCAAGTTCCGCCCGAATACCGACCGGAACGATTATGACATCAAGATGCGCAACGTTTTCAAATTTCTGGAAAACGGCGACAAAGTGAAGATCACCATGCGCTTCCGGGGCCGCGAAATGGCGCACCAGAACCTTGGTCGCGAATTGCTGCACCGTGTGGCCGATGATGTGCAAGAGCATGGCAAAGTGGAAAACATGCCCAAGCTCGAAGGCCGCCAGATGGTGATGATGATCGGACCTTTACCCCAAAAAGGGTAAATCCCCCCCTTTTGAAACGCCAAAGCCCCCGTCGCCGGGGGCTTTTTTGTTGGCCAGTTGTGTCACTGGGATGGCGACGCCCCGACCCTCTCAGGACCGGGGCGCGCAAAAATCAGCTCGCAGCAGCAACCGCGCGCTTGGTCATCACGCCGACCAGATGCGCACGATACGCCCCCGTGCCGTGCAAATCGTTGATCATGCCGTCTGCGGCAACGCTCAGACCTTCGATGGCGGAGGCTGAGAAGTTGGCCGACAGAGCCTCTTCTGCAGCGGTCCAGCGGTGCACGCCCTCTTCCGAGGCACCAGTCACAGCCACACGCACACCGTCGGCGTATTTTGCAACAAACACACCCACCAGCGCGAAACGCGACGCAGGCTGCACGAACTTCTGATAGTTCGACGCTTGCGGGATTGGCAGGCGCACGGATGTGATGATTTCACCCTCGTCCAGAGCGGTCGAGAACATACCCTGGAAATAGTCATCCGCCGCAATCTCGCGGGTGTTCGTGACAATCGTCGCCCCCGTGCCAAGCGCAGCTGCGGGATAGCACGCCGCAGGGTCATTGTTGGCCAGGCTGCCGCCGATCGTGCCGCGATTGCGCACAGCCGGATCGCCAATGTGGCTTGCCAGCCCCGCCAACCCCGGGAAGCTACCCGCCGCCTCAGACGCGACAGTGGCGTGGGTTGTTGCACCGCCAATGGTCAGAACACCGTCCGCTGCACTCACACCTTTCATATCCGCAATACCGGTGAGGCTCACCAGCGTTGCCGGACTTGCCAGGCGCTGTTTCATCGTTGGGAGCAGTGTTTGACCGCCGCCCAATGCCTGTGCGTCCTCGCCGGCCATGGCGGATGCAGCATCCGCGACCGATCCAGGCTGCACAAATTCAAAGTTATACATCTTCTGTCTCCTTCACCCTGCCAAAGGCTTGTTTGCCTTCTTTGGGTTCCAAATCTTTTTGAACGGACGCGGGGATATGAAATCCCCGCGCCTCTCCTCGTTCTTAGCTGTTCATCGCTGACCAAACGCGCGACGGCGACACCGGCATATCGATGTGATCCACCGCGTGGCCACCCGATTGCAGCGCATCCACCACAGCATTGATCACCGCCGGCGGAGAACCGATCGCCCCGGCCTCACCGCAGCCCTTCACACCCAGCGGGTTGTGCGTGCACGGCGTGACACAGGAATGATCCACCTGGTAGTTCGGCAGGTCATCGGCACGCGGCATGGCGTAATCCATGTAAGACCCGGTCAAAAGCTGGCCGTTCTCGTCATAAGCACAGGCTTCAAGCAAGGCTTGCCCGATCCCCTGTGCCAGACCACCATGCACCTGGCCTTCCACGATCATCGGGTTGATCACGTTGCCGAAATCATCCGCCGCTGCAAAGCTTTCGATCGTGACCTTGCCGGTTTCCGGGTCAATCTCCACCTCGCAGGCATAAGCGCCCGACGGATAGGTGAAGTTGGCCGGATCATAAAACGCGGTCTCTTCGAGGCCTGGCTCAATGTCTTCCAGCGGATAGTTGTGCGGCACGTAAGCGGCCAGACACACATCGCCCCAGGCTACGGATTTGTCCGTGCCCGCAACCGAGAATGCGCCGTCCTTCAACTCGATATCTGCCTCAGAGGCTTCCATCAAATGCGCCGCAATCTTCTTGGTCTTGGCAATGATCTTTTCGGCCGCCCGCACCATGGCAGAGCCCCCAACCGCGATCGAGCGTGAGCCATATGTGCCCATCCCCATCGGCGTATTGGCCGTGTCACCATGCACGATTTCCACCATGCTTTCGTCGATGCCGATCATCTCCGCAATCACCTGTGGGAAGGAGGTCTCATGCCCCTGCCCGTGGCTGTGCGAACCGGTCATGACCACCAAACCACCCGTGGCGTTCACCCGCACGGTGGCACTTTCATAAAGACCGGCCCGCGCGCCCAGCTGACCCACCAGGTTTGACGGCGCAATGCCGCAAGCCTCAATGTAGCAGTTAACGCCCAGCCCCCGCAGCTTACCATTGGCCTCACTGGCCGCACGCCGCGCGGCAAAGCCTTCGCGATCAATCATGCTTTCCAGCTGATCCATGGTCGCGTGGTAATCGCCCGTGTCGTAGGCCACGGCAACGGGAGTCTCATAGGGGAACTCGGTCACGAAATTCTGGCGGCGCAAGGCCACCGGATCCACGCCCAGCTCACGCGCAGCTTTGTCCACCACACGCTCCAACTGATACGTCGCCTCAGGGCGACCCGCCCCGCGATAAGCATCCACCGGCACGGTGTTGGTAAAGACAGCCTTCACATTCACATAGATCAGCGGTGTCTTGTAGTTACCCGCCATCAACGTGCCATGCAGCCAAGTGGGCACCGATGGTGCGAATGTGGACAGGTATGCGCCCATGTTGGCATAGGTCTCGGTGCGCAACGCGGTAAAGTTGTTCTCCGCATCCAGCGCCAGCTCAATCTTGCTCACATGGTCACGGCCATGCGCATCCGACATGAACGCCTCAGAGCGCGACGAGGTCCACTTGACCGCCCGGTTACAGGCCTTAGCCGCAAAGGTACAAAACGCCTCTTCCGCATAATGGAAGATCTTGGCGCCAAAGCCGCCGCCCACATCCGGTGCCACAACGCGCAGCTTGTGCTCAGGAATGCCCAACACAAACGCACCCATCAAGAGCCGGATCACATGCGGGTTCTGCGATGTGGTATACAGCGTGGATTCATCATTGTGCCGCGTGTAATCGCCAACGGCCACACGTGGCTCCATCGGGTTGGCCACAAGCCGGTTGTTGACCAATTCAAGCGTCGTCACATGCGCCGCATTGGCAAAGGCCTCATCCACAGCGCCCTTGTTTTCCTCAACAAAGCCCCAGTCATAACACAGGTTCGATGTCAGATCGTCATGCACCTTGGTGGCGCCTTCCGCAACGGCCGCTTTCATGTCGACCACAGCAGGCAGGTCCGTAATGTCGAGCACGATCGCTTCGGCCGCGTCGCGCGCTTGCGACAGGCTGTCGGCAACAACCGCTGCAACAATCTCACCAACGTGACGCACTTTGCCTTGCGCGATGACCGGGTGCGCTGGTTCCTGCATGGGCTCGCCATGCCGGTCCGTCACCTGCCACCCACATGGAATGCCACCTACGCCTTCAAAATCGGCACCGGTGAACACCCGCACAACACCCGGCATCGCGGCTGCGGCACTTGTGTCTATGCTGTTGATCGTCCCATGCGCGATGTCTGAGCGCAGAAAATACACATGCGCCTGCCCGGCGATGTTGATGTCGTCTGTATAGTTTCCTTGACCGGTCAGAAACCGGATATCTTCACGGCGCTTTGTGCTCGCGCCAATGCCACTGTCTTTAGGCATGCCAATCCTCCCTGATAGCCGCGCCCTCCCCTTCTTTTGGAGAAAAATACTCCGGGGGTGCGGGGGCTGGCCCCCGCGGCGCGAACCGAGTTACTCCGCAGCGATGGCTCCAACGTCTTGTCCGGACGCGGCCATGATCGCTTTGACGATGTTGTGATACCCAGTGCAGCGGCAAATATTGCCTTCCAGATAGGTGCGCACTTCCGCCTCGGTCGGCTTGGGGTTTTCTTTCAACAATGCCGCAGCCGACATCACCATACCTGGCGTGCAGAAACCGCACTGCAGGCCGTGGTGATCCTGGAATGCTTGCTGAATCACATTGAGCGAACCGTCGGCATTTGCCATGCCTTCCACCGTGGTGACCTCTGCACCATCGGCCTCTGCAGCCAACATAGTGCAAGATTTCACGGCTTCGCCGTTTACGTGAACAACACATGCGCCACACTGCGATGTGTCGCAGCCAACATGTGTTCCTGTGAGGTGAAGTTGGTCCCGCAAAAACGACGCTAGAAGGGTTCTACCTTCTACGTCACCTGACGCGGGACTACCGTTGACGGTCATATTGACCTTAGCCATCCGTAGCCTCCCTGGCTTGGTTATGTGTTTTGATTCCAGAACTAAACCACGCGAAGACCCACTTGAGAACCAAAAACTGCGAACCAAGATCAGAATAAACTCAATCACCTACCTTATACTTACGGTTGCGTGGGCGCGGGCGTGTGGGAATTTCCTTCAACAATCCCCCCACGCCCATTTGCGCGATATCGGCCTGAGTAAGCTCCAAGCCGCAAATCAACCGTTCCAGCACCCAATCTGCCCCGTTCAGCGCAGGAGAACGCGCACAACCGGGCAATCCGATCACAGGTTTGCCTGCGCAGGTGCCAAAAAACAGAAGATTGCCGGGGTCGACTGGCAAGCCGTATCGGGTCACTGACCCGCCGGCAACGCGGAGGGCGGAGGGCGCAATATCGTGCATATCTGACGTTGCTGAGGCGGTGAGAATAAAGATCACCTCCCCTTCGGCGGCGGCGATGGCGTTAGCAAGGTCCGCTTCTGCATGGGGCACAAGCACTGGGTCGGTCAGCGAAACGCCCAAGCGTTGCATCCGCTCGGCCATGGCCGCGCGCCCTTTGCCGGATTTGGGCATGTCGGGAACGCTCGTCTCGATCATCGTCGCTGTTTTGAACTGCGGCGGCCGGATCGCGATCGCTCCGCCCATATCGCGAGAGGCTTGGGCAAGCGCTGCGTCCGGTACGGCGTACGAGATAATTTTGATCGTGGCCACCATCGTGCCCGGGTCGACCCGCATCAGATCCGGCAAAGTGGCTGTCGTGATCATGGCATCGACCGCGTTCAACCTGTGGATGCGCGCGATATCGAGCTGCACAACACCTGGCCCCATCGCATAAAGGTTGACGCGCCCTGCGCCGGCCGCGCTTACGCGCAGTCCTAACGCCTCTGCATCTGGGGCCAGCGCGGTGGCGAGGCGCATCGCGGCGGTGTTTTCCTCAATATCGCCCGCCTCCAGCCGCGCGACAGTGACCGTCTCGACCCCAGCCTTACGCAAGTGCGCAACGTGGCTTTCGTCAAGCCACGTGCCCTTGGCCAAACGGCGACCCGCAACCATCAAGGAATGCGCCAGGATCGCCCCTTGCGCCTCTGCGACTGGAATCGCGCCGAATTGCATCAGCCCGCCCGCAACGTCTGGATCATCTGTGACAGGATCGATACCGCGATTTCCGGCGGATTGCGGGCGCCGATGTCCAATCCAACAGGCCCGGAAATCCGTGCAATGGCCGCCTCGTCAAATCCTGCCTCTGTCAGACGCGCCACGCGTTTGGCGTGCGTCTTTTTGGAACCGAGCGCCCCGATATAGAACGCATCCGACGCCAGACCGATGTGTAACGCCGGGTCGTCCAGTTTGGGATCATGGGTCAACAAAACGAGGGCTGTACGTGCGTCGAGCCCCCACGCGTTCAGCGCCTCGTCCGGCCAATCCTCCAGGATTGTCTCACCCGGAAACCGTGCCTCAGACCCAAACGCGGCGCGCGG
>JABSSA010000459.1 GCA_013214665.1 Paracoccaceae bacterium | reverse complement strand
TTTTGGATAAAAATACTCAATTGCGCGGCCAGCCGCTTAACGCGCGGGTGCCCGCTTGGTCAGCCCCAGCTTCGTGCGCACCTCTTCCGGTCCGATCACCCGCGCGCCCATGTTATCCACAATGGTCACCGCCCGTTCCACCAGCTGATAGTTTTCCGCCAAAACACCCTTGTCGAGCCACAAGTTGTCTTCCAGGCCAACCCGCACATTGCCCCCCGCCAACACGGCGGCAGCAGCGTAAGCCATCTGATTGCGCCCTAATGAAAAGGCCGAAAAGGTCCAGTCATCTGGCACGTTGTTCACCATGGCCATGAAGGTGTTCAAATCATCCGGCGCGCCCCAAGGCACGCCCATGCACAATTGCACCAGGGCCGGCGCATCCAGATAGCCGTCTGCGACCAGCTGCTTGGCATACCACAAATGCCCTGTGTCAAAGGCCTCGATTTCGGGCTTAACGCCAAGATCAGTCATCATGCGCGCCATCGCCTGCAAGGTGCCCGGCGTGTTGGTCATCACATAATCGGCTTCGGCAAAGTTCATCGTCCCGCAGTCAAGCGTGCAGATCTCTGGCAAGCATTCTGCCACATGTGCCACCCGCTCCGAGGCCCCGACCATATCCGTGCTGTTCGCTAGCGGCAGCGGCGTTTCCGTCCCGCCAAAAATCATATCGCCGCCCATCCCGGCGGTCAGGTTCAACACCATGTCGACGTCCGCATCCCGAATGCGATCCGTCACCTCCCGGTAATAGCTCAGGTTCCGCGACGGCGCGCCCGTCTCAGGATCGCGCACGTGACAATGCACGATCGCCGCCCCGGCTTTGGCCGCTGCAATGGCGCTGTCAGCAATCTCTTTCGGGCTGCGCGGCACGTGTGGGCTGCGATCCTGTGTGCCTCCTGATCCGGTCACAGCGCAGGTGATGAAAACGTCACGGTTCATGGAAAGCGGCATTGCGGGGCTCCTAACTAGAATTGCCGGTACCTTCTCATGGACATCACGTGTGGAGTTGACAAAATACGCAAAGAAATAGTCAAAATGCGCAAGAAATGCGCCACGTTGTGATCCTCACTTTTGACAGCACCAATATGCTGTCCCTCTCGGCCGCAATCGATCCGCTGCGCGCAGCGAATCGACAAGCCGGGCGCGCGCTCTTTCATTGGGATATCGCCACCCCAACCACCGCGCCGATCACTCTGACTTCCGGTATCGAATTGCCCCCCAATCCCGTTTCCAGACTGGGGCCTTGCGACGTGCTCATCGTCGTGGCGGGGTTTGACCTTGAGCTGCACGCAACCCCCGCCACATGCGCATCGCTGCGGCGCCTTGCGGAACACGCTCGCTGGGTCCTTGCGGTCGACGGAGGACCCTGGATGCTGGCCGCTGCGGATTTACTCCATCAAAAAACAGCGACAACTCACTGGGAAGACTTGGAAGTTTTCGCAGATCGGTTCCCCGATGTATCCGTGGTAAACGCGCGTTATGCCATGTCCGGCACCACGTTGACCAGCGGCGGTGCGGCACCAGCGCTTGATATGATGTTGCAGTTTCTGGCTTGGGAAATCGGCGATCAGGTTGCAACCAAAGTCGCAGGCAGCTTCATTCACGCAGCTCACCCCTCCGCGCAATCGCCACAAGTGCGCCAGCCACCTCAAGTGCCCAACAATCCCCTGCTGCACAAAGCGCATGAGATGATGGAGCAAAATCTCGAAGACCCGCTGCCCATTCCATCCGTCGCCGCGCGCCTTGGTCTCAGCATCCGCGCGCTACAGCTCCGGTTCCAAACCGCGATTGGGATGTCTCCCAAGCACTACTACCTGCACCTGCGCCTCAGCGAAGCAGAGCGCCTGTTGCGCGACACACAGATGCCTCTACGCCAAGTGGCGCTTCGCACCGGCTTTGCGACGCAGCCGCAATTCAGCCGCGCCTTCAAAGCCCAAACCGGTCACACACCATCGCAGATGCGCAGCTCTCGCTGAACGCCCGGTCTTCTTTTGGATAAAAATACTCAAATGCGCGGTCCAACGTCCCGCGCATCCAGTGATTAGCTCAAGCTCGGGAAGTAATCCTCGCACGTGCCCTCGCGATACACATCCGCCGTACAACAATGCAGGCCGCCACCAAAGGCATAGGCATCACGCAGCTCAACCTCGACCACTTCCATGCCGAGCTTGTCCATCTGTTCCGCCTGATAAACCTCTGATTTCTCGACACAAACAGTTTTTGGGTCCAGCACCAGCACATTCATCGACAACCACACCGAGGAATAGCACAGCGGCGGTGGCGCATTGTGGGCCGGTTGGGCCGCATCCACAATTTCCCACCCGTTTTGCTCAAACATATCCCGCTGGTCATCGGGCAACCTGCGCTGCGGGTTGTTCAGGATCAAACCCGGACGCAGCGGGGTAAAGGTCGCATCAATGTGGATCGGATAGGGATCGCCTGGGAAATTCACCGCGTGAACCCGGTGATCCCGATAATGCCGGCGCAACCATTCGATACCTTTGAGGTTTGTGGTGAACCCATGCTGCACCACCAGATCCTTGCCAAAGCGCAGCACGTCGGCAGCGTCGAACAAAGGTTCTTCTTCCGTGGTGACAAAAAACTTCTCCGCAGTCCACTTCAGCCGCTTTTCCACACCGATCTTTTCGCTGAGATAGTCGGGATGATAATCCGCATCCGTCAGACGCGGCTTTGGCGCGGCAACATGACGGAACTGAGGATCTTCTTCGAAATATTGCTGCATCAGCGGGCGGTAATTCAGATATTCAAACCACCGACACCGATACGACATCGTCGCCTCAAGGATTTCCGACCCCACGGTCAGCAAAACGTCGCGCGGTGGCATACATCCAAACTGGCTGTCCGTATGAAAATCCGGTGTGGTGACGGGCACGGCGTGGTCCAATGGCGTCGGGCGGTCCACTTTGATCCCACGTGCCTGCAACTGGGCGGCAAAATTGTCCAAAAGCTCGTTTGCACGATCAATCGTTTCCTGTGGTCGGCGCCCCCATTGACCGCGCATATCGCTGTCTTCTGGCACTTTTGCGTCCAGCGCGGGCTCTTCCGGTGGAATATGGCAATCATCCGCGCGCCCGACGATCACGCGCTTGAGCGGATCCCATTCGTTCCAGCTGTTTACGACTGTCTTTTCCACTGGCGTATCCCTTGTCGTCCCTGTCCAAATCTTCCCGCTCTTAGGCAGAAAAATGCGCCCTCTCAAGCCCCGCCGTTCACTGCGCTACCAGAGGGTGTTGTGATCAATACGGCATTGGATGGGCCTGATGCGCCTTGTCAATCGCGCGCATCACGTCTTGCGACAGCGTGACCTCAGCTGCCCCGATAGCAATATCGAGCTGTTCCATAGTTGTTGCCCCAAAAATCGCAGACGCCATGAACGGCCGAGTCAGGCACCAAGCCAACGCCATTTGCGACGGATCCAGCCCATGTTCAGTTGCGATATCCAGATAAGCTTGCGATGCCACAAACGCGCGCTCTGTTTTGCGCCCGCCCAGTTCGGGGGACAACGACATACGGCTGCCGTCCGGGACGGCGCCGTTTTGGTATTTGCCCGTCAACAGGCCCGTCGCCAGCGGCGAGAACGACAAAAGCCCGACGTCTTCGTTGACGGAAAGTTCGGCAAGGTCGGTGTCGTACAGTCGGCACAACAATGAATATTCGTTTTGAATGGACGCAACGCGCGGCCCGCCGTTTCGCTCAGAGGCGGCAAGCCATTGCGCTGTTCCCCAAGCGCTTTCATTTGACAGGCCAAACGCGCGAATGGTGCCGCGCTCCACCTCGCGCTGCAACGCGCCCAGACAGTCTTCCATGTTCTGGATCACCTCGTCGGGCTTTTGGCCAGACGGATCATAGGTCCAATTTTGGCGGAACATGTAAGATCCACGGTTGGGCCAGTGGAATTGATACAGATCCACGTAATCCGTCTGCAGTCGTTTGAGAGACCCCTCCAACGTCTGTGCGATGGTCTCCGATGAAATGGGCGCGCCGTTGCGCACATAGGCCATGCCCGCACCGGAGTGTTTGGTGGCCAGCACAACATCAG
>JABSSA010000458.1 GCA_013214665.1 Paracoccaceae bacterium | reverse complement strand
TGCCTCAACAACACCGCGTCCCGCTCGTTCCATTAACGTGCGCCCGGTAACGTCCTTCGACGCGATGGCAGCCTCTTCGATGGCCCGCATTTGCGCCGCAGTCAGCACGTCATTCATCAGGACACCCCTCTCGATTCACTTTTGCTCAAAAAATAATCATATCGCACAAAAATAATGCGTGACCTTCAAGATTCCCCTGCCCTTGGGGGCCAAGCTACGCTATCCGATGGACGCCCAAAACCGGCAATGATCTGACCCCGAAACATAACACGCGAGGAGATCCGCATGAAAAAGATCGAAGCGATCATCAAACCTTTCAAACTCGACGAAGTCAAAGAAGCACTTCAAGAGGTCGGCGTTCAAGGTCTGAGCGTTATTGAGGTCAAAGGATTTGGCCGCCAGAAAGGGCATACAGAGCTCTATCGCGGCGCGGAGTACGTTGTCGATTTTCTGCCAAAGGTAAAAATCGAGGTCGTCTTGGACGATGACCAGGCCGATGCGGCCATCTCTGCCATTGTGGACGCCGCCAAGACCGAAAAAATCGGGGACGGCAAAATTTTCGTGTCGGACGTCAGCCAGGCGATCCGTATCCGGACCGGCGAATCCGGCTCCGACGCGCTGTAACACCAACATCACTCCATCCAGGAAGGACCAATAGACGATGAGCACAGATGTTCTCAAAATGATCGCGGACGAAGGGGCGGAATACGTCGATATCCGCTTCACAGACCCACGCGGCAAACTCCAGCACGTGACGGTCATGGCTGACCAGGTGGACGCGGACTTCCTCGAAGAAGGGTTCATGTTCGACGGCTCCTCCATCGCAGGCTGGAAATCAATTGAAGCTTCCGACATGAAGCTGATGCCAGATCAGGACAGCGCTTATGTTGATCCGTTCTACGCAGAAAAGACCATCTGCCTGCACTGCTCCATCGTTGAGCCTGACACAGGCGAAGCTTATGAGCGCGACCCACGTTCGACAGCGGAAAAGGCCGAAGCCTACCTGAAGTCTTCCGGCATCGGCGATGTGGCCTTCTTTGGTCCAGAAGCGGAATTCTTCCTGTTTGACGACGTTCGTTATTCGAATTCGATCAACAAAGTGTCTTACGAAGTGGACGCGACAGACGCGTCCTGGAACACAGACACTGAATACGAAATGGGCAACATGGGCCACCGCCCAGGCGTCAAAGGCGGTTACTTCCCAGTAAACCCAACCGACGAAAGCCAGGATCTGCGCTCCGAAATGCTCTCGACCATGAAGCGTCTGGGCATGAAGGTCGACAAGCACCACCACGAAGTGGCCTCCTGTCAGCACGAGCTGGGCCTGATCTTTGACAGCCTGACCAAGCAGGCCGACGAGCTGCAGAAATACAAGTACGTCATCCACAACGTGGCCGCCGCTTACGGCAAGTCGGCAACGTTTATGCCAAAGCCAATCGCAGGCGACAACGGCACAGGTATGCACTGCAACATGTCGATCTGGAAAGACGGCAAGCCTGTCTTCGCGGGCGACAAATATGCGGACCTGTCCGACGAAGCTCTGTACTTCATCGGCGGCATCCTGAAGCACGCGAAAGCGCTGAACGCCTTCACCAACCCATCGACAAACTCCTACAAGCGTTTGATCCCTGGCTTCGAAGCTCCTGTTCTGCGCGCCTATTCCGCACGTAACCGTTCGGGCTGTGTGCGTATTCCATGGACCGAAAGCCCAAAGGCCAAGCGTGTTGAAGCACGTTTCCCAGATCCATCCGCAAACCCATACCTGTGCTTTGCAGCGCTGCTGATGGCTGGCCTCGACGGCATCCAGAACAAGATCGATCCAGGCGAAGCCATGGACAAGAACCTCTATGATCTGCCTGCTGAAGAGCTTGCCGGTATCCCAACGGTTTGCGGCTCCCTGCGTGAAGCGATGGAAGAGCTGGAAGCAGACATGGACTTCCTGCTGGCCGGTGACGTGTTCACCAAAGACCAGATCGAAGGCTACATCGAGCTGAAGATGGAAGAGATCGAAACATACGAACACACACCGCACCCGGTTGAGTTCGGCATGTACTACAGCTGCTAACGTTTTCCCCGTTAAGCTGACTGGGCGCTCTGGAAACAGGGCGCCCTTTTTTGTTTCAGGCTGACACACGAGGCCGGTCGCTCAACGCCACGAAGTCGCAAAATTCGAATTACGATTGCCAAATTCAGCTAAGCCAATGGCGGTTACCGAGCCCAGAATTGCAATCAGAGAACCCGCTCTAGCCATCACAGACGGCCAA
The DNA here is from genome assembly GCA_013214665.1 of Paracoccaceae bacterium. Taxonomy (GTDB): domain Bacteria; phylum Pseudomonadota; class Alphaproteobacteria; order Rhodobacterales; family Rhodobacteraceae. The sequence goes on along the minus strand of JABSSA010000458.1, from coordinate 6,377 downwards.
AAAAATTTATATAAAACAATACACTATATTGAATTTAACCACGCTTTAACCGGAGCGCCACATTTTCGACACGGCTCGATCACAGCTGTGTCACAGGTCCGGCAACAACATTTCTTTGTCGCGTCGCAATCTGATCACAAATCGTTTCTAGCGTGATCCTACTGGGTGGATAAACCGACAAGGATCATTTCTGCGATGACCGTTGAACTTCATAAGACAAGCAATGTTCAGTCGGTGCTGCATGCCGGATTGGCTTTCCATATGCCCGGAGAGACATTCGACACTGCAAGCACTGCTGCTCACTTGTCGCTGCTGCTCGCGGACATTGGGTTTGAAAACTGGCCTTTGCCCAACGATAACCCCATGCTCGCTGTTTTGAGTTGTAACGATTGTACGGTTTTTATCGAAATTGAACGCGATGGTGATTTCAACTGGCTGAACCTCAGTCTTGAAACGTCCGCACCGGACATCACCGAGGCTGTTGCCGAAGGATGGTTGGCACAAATTGTGCATGCCGTTCTGAAAACAATGACCCCGGAAACCGTCGCTTGGCTGCAACCTGACGCGCTGATTTCGCCGTGGGAATTTCAGGCCATGTTGGCCGAAGAACCTGCGGAGGAGGCTCCGGCCGCGATCGTAAATTTGCGCCCTTTTGAGCTAAGCTTGCGCGATCCCGCGCAGTGCACATGCAATGAAGGTGCCAAAAAGCGACGCATAAAGGTGCCTGCGCCTGCAAACGCAGCCGTTGCCCATGCCATTCGGCATGAACCCACGCGCGAAGAACTCGCGGATGAATTTGGCGACGACGCCGTTCCGGAAACGGAGATGCGCCGGTTGTCAGTGTGGTTGATGACCTTTGCACTTGGCATTGTCGCGCTCCCAGCGGCCCTCGCGCTGGGTGTCGTAAGCCTTTTCAAAGGCGAAGACTTCCGATTTGCAACACAGGTGATCGCGTTGACGGTTCTGGCCATGTCGCTGGAAACCTCGGGCGCGCTCGCCGCAATCTTGTACTAGTCCCGTACAAGCAGTGGGTCACACAGGGCCGGATCTTGGCGCGCCAGGATTCGGTTTCTGGCGATAAGGGGGGTAAGATGGAACAGGCTTCAATAGCGCTGAAGGCTCGGGTGCGAAATCGGATTAAGATTTCGTTAACATTTCTCAACTGCATCCCTTTTTGGACACATTTGAACGTCAAACCTATCGCATGACCAAGAGCTCGAACATCATCATCGCGTGTTTGCCGGTGGACCCGACCGATCTGGATGCCTTTTCCCGCAGTACGGCGCGCCTTGACGCCGCACTGAGCAGGCTACCCGCACAAAGGCGCGCCTGTTTGCAGGATGGTGATGATCTGACGTTCTTTGATCACGACAGCATCCGCGTTGGCCTGTCGTGGCTAAAGCTGAGCGACAAGGCGTACCTGATCCTTGCACTTGGCGCACATCCCGACATTTTGCCGTTCGATCCAACTGAGGCGATCAACGACGTCTTTGCCAAAGCGCTGGTGCGCATGGTGGCACCCTTTGCCGACGATGACGTGATTTTGTGGCAATCCGCCCGAGGCGCATTGGTCTCAGATATTCTGGACAACGTCGCGGCTGATCTGGAAGACGCAGGCGACGCACCTGCCTTTGCCACGTCAAATTTGCAGCCCGCTCTTTTGACGGGACCAGCCGCCGCAAATACTGACGCCGCGATATCGCATCTGAAAAACAAGCAAGACCGCGCACGTGCCCTGCCCCGATCGGATCAGGACGTTTTGGCCGAGTTACGCGCTGTGGTGTATCAAACCAATGCGCCGCAACCGTCGATGCAAATGAAGCTCAGCGCCTATGCGCTTTCCACAGCGTTTGTGTTTGTCACACCCGCCGTCGGTTTGGCCATGCTGACATATGCCGTGCTGCGGCACGGAGAGGATTTGATGACGGCCTAGGCCGGATCGTTTAACTCAAGCTGTTCCAGCGCTGTGGTTTTGGGCAGCACATATGTGTGAATTGCAAAAACCACCGCCTGTGTCTTTGGCATACGCACGAGTGTTTGGCGCTCGCACCGCATGAAATGCGTTTCCCGTGCCAGATCTCGGCGCCCGTCTTCTGTACGTGGTTGGTAGAGCTCCGCCGTTTCGTACCAAAGGCGATTAAACCGCCACAATGGGCGACCAACCTGCACTCCATCGAACAAACGTTGCACGCGTTTTGAAATCTGATCGTCATAGCTGGCCACCGGTGCGTGAATACGCAAAAGCCCGTGGCTGGCTTTTTCTGCAAGTGACCAACTGGCTGGAAAACACAAAACCGCAGCCGTGAGTGCATGTTCGTCCCCGCGTTTTTCCATGACGACGAAATCGTTCTGAAAGAGGTGACCCAAAGCCGAAAGTGGGTTTGCGAGGTTGATCAACCGCCCATCGGGCCGGCGAATGCCGTCACCTTCCCGGGCATAGCCGAGATGGGTGCAAGCCACCTCGATCGCCTCGCTCAGAAGTTCAATCACCGCATCCTGCGCATCTTTTTCGCAATAGACAACGTCGTCTTGCACCTCTTGCAGCAAACGGGTGCGTACGGCCATTTGGTCGGAAAACGCCTCATCTACCCGCAACCAAGGGCCATTTTCCGGTCTGGTGCCGGGCAACCCAACGGCTCCGCGCATGTCATTCGGAAGCGTATGCTGCAATGCGGTCACGGGAATCCTTTCCAAAAAACGACGCTGAAACACGTCGGTAATCGACAATACGCGCTCAAAAAATCACCCCAAGCTGCAGCCAAGGCAGAAAAGAGGTCCACCTATGAACACGCATTTTCGCGATACGCGCAAGATTGATCCGCGCAAAGGCACAACGTTGGGCGATGGCAGTCCGAATGACAACGACCGGGTTGAGATTGGGCCAACCCAACTGGCCTTTGATGAATGGGCCGCTGCTGGGCTGGAATTGCCCAACCTGGAAAAGATGCGCAAATTCCGTTGGGAGCGTTTGACACGCCACATCGTGGATCGCGGCTATGGTGGGCTGTTGATGTTTGACCCGCTTAACATCCGCTACGCGACAGATTCGACCAACATGCAGCTTTGGAACACGCACAATCCGTTTCGCGCCTGTCTGCTTTGTGCCGATGGATATATGGTGTTGTGGGACTATAAAAACTCGCCGTTCCTGTCCAAATTCAACCCACTTGTTCGCGAAGCCCGGTCTGGCGCTGATCTGTTCTACTTTGATCGCGGCGACAAAATCGGCCCGGCGGCGGATAATCTCGCCAAGGAAATCCGGGATTTGATCCGCGAGCACGGGGGCGACAACACCAGATTGGCGGTCGATAAGATCATGTTGCACGGTTTGCGCTCACTAGAACGCGCCGGGTTTGAGGTGATGGACGGCGAAGAGGTGACCGAAAAATCACGGTCGGTCAAAGGGCCCGAAGAGATTAAAGCCATGCGCTGTGCGAGCCACGCTTGCGAAACAGCCGTGCAGGCGATGGAGGATTTTGCCCGTGCAAATGTCGGCGATGGCACAACATCAGAAGACGATGTGTGGGCCGTTTTGCACGCCGAAAACATTCGTCGGGGCGGCGAATGGATCGAAACACGGCTGTTGGCAACCGGCCAGCGCACAAACCCCTGGTTTCAGGAATGCGGGCCGCGGATCACGCGCCAAAACGAGATTTTGGCCTTCGACACCGATCTTGTCGGCAGCTACGGCATTTGCGTCGATATTTCGCGCACGTGGTGGATCGGGGATGAGCCACCGCGCCCTGATATGATCGAAGCGATGCAGATTTCGGTCGAGCATATCCAGACGAATATGGAGATGCTCAAACCCGGCGTGACAATCCCAGAGCTGACCGCGAATTGTCACCGCTTACCTGACAAGTACCAACAGCAGAAATACGGTTGCCTGATGCATGGTGTTGGCTTGTGCGACGAATGGCCTTTGGTCGCCTACCCAGACAAAGCCGTGGAAGGCGCGTTTGACTATCCGCTAGAGCCTGGGATGACACTTTGCGTCGAAGCCTTGGTTGGCGAAGTTGGCGGGGATTTTTCCATCAAGCTGGAGGATCAGGTGCTGATCACTGAAGATGGATATGAAAACCTGACCAAGTACCCGTTTGATTCACGATTGTTAGGGGCTTAAAAAGCCCCATCACAAACAATCACAAGCTGAGTGAAACACAATCTCGGCCGAGAACTCGTACCAATCTGGGACAAGTGCCGGGGTAGCAAACCCCGGCCCAATATCCACAGCATTTAGGTAAAAAACGTTCCAAACACACGGAACTTTACTTGTTACTCGCTTACCGAATTAACCGCTAACACACGCGATTTACTCTTTACGCTTACCGAAGGACCAACTCGTCTTTCGATGAGGTAGTTCTATTCATAGGCGCAGTTTTGCTCAATTGGACAAAAACACTACCGATTGATTACAAAAATGTACCCGAGATGGGTGATAAATTTACCACCTAATTCACCGACACTCACGAGAAATAAGTCTCTGTTTTTATTAATAATTTTTCCCACCTACGCGCCCAGATAAGCGCGCGCCACATTCGCGCCACAATTGAAACACGTTTGTTCCTCAATATTACCTTTCACAAGTCACAAATGGATTTGGAATTCCCGGAAAATCACCCATCATTTTAATTCTAATTCCGGAAAAATAACTCCAATTGAGACTTTGAACCGTCGCGATCCGAATCTCACCTCAATAGATTCGCGAGAAACGCCCGCGGACAGGTGTCATCGATTTGAGAAAGCAAATTCGCCCGACACGCATGGGTAGATCACCCTAGATGCGCCAACACTAGGCTGTGAAGCCTGTGACATCCTCTTCTCATTGTCCGCGCGGCACGTCATGCTGGTTTCGAGAGAGGAGCCGCCATGCCAACGCAACGTGTCACGTTTCCCGGTCATGCGGGCGATACATTGTCCGCCCGACTGGATTTGCCCGATGGGCCACACCTCGCCACAGCGCTTTTTGCGCATTGCTTCACCTGTGGCAAAGACATCGCCGCCGCGCGACGGATTGCCGCGCGATTGGCGGGACAAGGGATCGCCGTCTTGCGGTTTGATTTTACCGGTCTGGGCCATTCCGGTGGAGAGTTCGAAAACACCAACTTTTCTTCTAACGTCGCAGACCTGAACGCAGCTTGCACATTTCTGACAGATCGCGGCATGGCGCCTGAAATATTGATCGGGCATTCGCTTGGCGGTGCAGCCGTTTTGGCGGCGGCACCTGACATTCGTCAGATCAAAGCCGTCGTAACATTGGGAGCTCCATCAGACCCCGGGCATGTGACGCATCTTTTTTCACAAGACATTCCCCAGATTCTGGAAGCCGGATCCGCCGAGGTGTCATTGGGAGGGCGTCCGTTCAAGATCGGAAAGACCTTCGTCGAAGACCTGCAGAACCGAACGTTGAAAGATCGTCTGGCACAGCTGGATGCAGCCCTTCTGGTGCTGCACGCACCGCGAGACAACACTGTGTCGATCGACAACGCGGCCGAGATCTTTATGGCGGCCAAACACCCAAAGAGCTTTGTCACATTGGATGACGCAGATCACCTGATCAGTGCGCCGCAAGATGCCGAATACGCCGCTGACGTGATCGCCAGCTGGGCATCGCGGTATCTTGACCTGTCGCCCCCTGCCCCGCCGCCCGGCGCGCCCGAAGGCATCGTGCGGGCCGCTGAGGCGGACCCAGATGGGTTCTTGCAGGATATTCTAAGCGGCCCATCCCATCACATGCAGGCCGACGAGCCAGAGGCTTATGGCGGCACCAATCGAGGGCCATCGCCTTACGGGTTTCTAAGCGCGGGATTGGCGGCGTGCACTTCCATGACCATTCGCATGTACGCGCGCCGGAAAGGTTGGGCTTTGGACCACGTCTCTGTCGACGTGCACCACGACAAAGTCCACGCACAAGATGCGACGCCCGGCCAGACCACAAAGCTCGACCATTGGGTGCGCAGGATTTCGTTGCAAGGGGAGCTGGATCAGGAGCAGCGGCAAAAGTTGCTGGAGATCGCGGATAAATGCCCAGTTCATCGAACGCTGGAGCGGTCCAGCACGGTTCAGACAGAATTGGCTTAGGGCAAAAGAACTAGGGCGCAGCAAACGCTGCGCCCTTTTTCGAATTAGGTGCGGGCTTTGCCCACCAGTTTCCATGCGGCTGGCAGGATCAAAGCAGCCAGCGCTAGTTTGATCGCATCGCCCACGAGGAACGGCGTCAGACCCCACTCCAGAATTGGCTTGTCCCAGCCGTAAAGCTGGCCAAGCCACAGCAGGCCCGGAACATAGATCAACACATTGCCGATCAGCATGGCCACAGCCATCCAGACGAAAGACCGATCCCAGCCACGGCGCGCCAGCGCGCCCAGAGCAACAGT
>JABSSA010000457.1 GCA_013214665.1 Paracoccaceae bacterium | reverse complement strand
GTGGCGGTGTCACACAGCGCGCGGATCTCTTCGAGCTTGTGCGAAATATACAGGATCGCGGTGCCCTCGGACGACAGCTGACGCAGCGTTTTAAAGAGGATCTCAACCTCTTGCGGGGTCAGAACGCTTGTCGGTTCGTCCATGATTAAAAGCTGTGGTGCGCCTAAGAGACAGCGAATGATTTCAACGCGTTGCCGTTCACCCGCGGAAAGATCGCCTACAATTCGTTCGGGTGCGAGCGGCAGGCCGTAGGTGTCAGACACTTCGCGAATGCGGCGCGACAAATCTCGCATCGCAGGCGGCTTATCCATGCCAAGCGCGATGTTTTCCGCCACGCTGAGCGCGTCAAAGAGAGAGAAGTGTTGAAACACCATGCCGACACCGTTGGTGCGGGCAGCACGCGGGTTGGCAGGTTTGAATGCCTTGCCAAACAGCATCATCTGACCAGCGTCTGGTTTGACCAAACCATAGATCATTTTCACCAGAGTGGATTTGCCTGCGCCGTTTTCGCCCAGCAGCGCGTGCACTTCGCCGGGCTGTATCTCTAGCGACACGTCATCATTTGCCACCACACCGGGATAGGCCTTGCGCAATCCAGCAAGCTTCAGCAGTGGTGTCGTCATTCCGTCCCCCTCGCGTCTTGACGCGCGATACGCTTCAATAGCCCTGATGCCACCGATACGGCAATGGCTTGTGGCACTTTGCCCAGCGATGGATCCCCAATCGGGCACGTAATGCGCTCGATTTCTTCGGGACTGTGGCCCAAAGACATTAATCGCTTACGAAATCGCGCCCATTTGGTTGCCGATCCGATAAGGCCAGCCGAGGCAAATGGGCGTTGCAACAGCCAATGGCACAGATCGAGGTCCAGATCGTGGCTATAGGTCACGATCAGATGGTGTGCGTTTTCCGGGGCATACGTCGCCAGATGGGCCGGGTCTTTGGCCACCACCTGTGTCACGCCGGGTGTGACTTGCGCGGGGAACCTATCTTGACCGGTATCGATCCAGTCGATGGCCAAGGCCTCTAGCGGATGCAGCACTTGCACAAGCGCGCGGCCCACGTGGCCCGCTCCCCAGATCCAGAGGGGTTCGGCGCGGGGCTGTGTCCGTTCGACCACCACATCGCCGACAAGCTGAACGTCCGTGGCACTGTCCCCCGCAGCCATGCGCGCGCGGGCGGCATCTACCTTGGCATCTGGCCCTTGGGGCGGTGGGGTCAGGCGTACAGCTTCCGCTGCATCCGGCAGTGTCTCTGGCGTCAGCACTTCGATCAACAGCGTGACCGCCCCGCCGCAGCATTGCCCCAGCTCGGGCCCCAGCGCATGACGCGATACCGCTGCCCCAGAACCCTCAGCCAGCCGCTTGCGCGCCGTGGCCATCGCCTCCCATTCCAATCGGCCGCCGCCAATTGTGCCTGCGCTGTCCTCAGGCCAGACGGCCATCATAGCGCCTACTTCGCGGGGAACAGAGCCTTTGGTCTCCACCACCAGAATGCGGGCGATGGCCCCATGCTGGCCCACTAGATGCGTCAGGCTATCCCACCTCATACGCCTTTTGCTCGTGCAATGCTGGCCAACACCTCTTCGGGTGTCGCTGGCGCCTGAAGGTCGGGATAATCGGGCCCGCAGGCCGAAACTGCATGTGACAACGCAAAGAACGCCGACATGCCCAACATAAAGGGCGGCTCACCCACCGCTTTGGATTTATAAATCGTGTCGGCCCGGTTTTCGCCATCCCAAAGTGCCACGTTAAAGATGTCAGGTGCATCAGAGGCGGCGGGGATCTTGTAAGTCGATGGCGCATGGGTGCGCAGGCGGCCCGCATCATCCCAGACCAGCTCTTCCATCGTGAGCCACCCTGCACCTTGCACAAAGCCGCCCTCAACCTGGCCCTTGTCGAGCGCGGGGTTCAGCGACGCGCCGGCATCATGCAGGATATCGGTGCGCAAAATGCGGTTCTCCCCGGTGAGCGTGTCGATCACCACCTCAGAGATGGCCGCGCCATAGGCGAAATAGAAGAACGGTCGCCCCTCGCCCTTGATCCGGTCCCAGCGGATGTCGGGGGTTTTGTAAAACCCGGTGGCCGACAGGCCGACACGGCCGACGTAAGTCAGATTTGCGGCCTCAGCGAAGGTATAGCTTTGGGCAGGCGTGATCACGTACCCATCCTCAAACCGGATCTGGGCCACATTGCATTGATGCAATTCTGCCAGATGTGCCGCCATCCGATTGCGGATTTTGTCGCAGGCGATGCGCACGGCCATGCCGTTCAGGTCAGAGCCGGAGGACGCCGCGGTGGCGGATGTATTGGGCACTTTGGCCGTGTCAGTCGCGGTGATCTTGACCGCCGCCATCGGCACGCCAAAACGATCCGCCGCCACCTGCGCCACTTTCTGAAAGAGGCCTTGCCCCATCTCTGTGCCGCCGTGGTTCAGATGGATGGAGCCATCTTGATACACATGCACCAACGCGCCCGCCTGATTGAGGTGGGTCAGTGTAAACGAGATACCGAATTTCACGGGGGTCAGCGCGATCCCCTTTTTCAACACGTCATGTTCGGCATTCCAGGCGTCCACCTGCGCGCGGCGCGCGTCGTAATCCGCGCTGTCTTTCAATTGTGCGATCAGACCGGGCAGAATGAAATCATCCACCTCTTGCCCATAATGGGTGGACTGCGGCGGAGCGGCTGCGCCTGTCGCGTAAAAATTCCGCTCGCGCACGGCCATCGGATCAAGGCCCAGATGGCCTGCCACGTGATCCACGATCCGTTCCATACCCAGCATACCCTGCGGCCCGCCAAAGCCGCGGAACGCGGTCGCAGATTGCATGTTGGTCTTCAGCCTGTGGCTTTCGACGCGCATGTTGGGAATGAAATAGGCGTTGTCTGCGTGCAGCATCGCCCGGTCCGCGACGGGCAGCGACAAATCCTGTGCCCAGCCACAGCGCGTGTCGTGACGCACATCGAGCGCGGTGATCACCCCCGTGGCGTCAAAGCCCACGTCATAGGTAATGCGGAAATCGTGGCGCTTGCCGGTGATGACCATATCATCGTCGCGGTCATAGCGCATCTTGCAGGGGCGGCCTGTGCGCATCGCGGCGATGGCGCAGGCGACAGCCAGCGCGTTGCCCTGGCTTTCCTTGCCGCCAAACCCGCCGCCCATGCGGCGCGTCTCGACACGCACGGCGTGCATCGGCACGCCCAACGCTTCGGCCACCTTGTGCTGAATTTCCGTGGGATGCTGGGTCGAGGAATGGACCAGCACATCCCCGTCTTCGCCCGGCACCGCGAGCGCGGCCTGGCTTTCGAGATAGAAATGCTCTTGCCCGCCAATCTCCATTTGACCTGAGAGGCGGATGGGGGCGGTTTCGAGCGCGGTGTTTGCCTGCCCTCGCTCGTAAATGCGCGGACCATCTTCAAAGCGGCTGTTTTGCGCCAAGGCGGTTTCGACATCAAAGATAGGCGGTAAGGGTTCGATCTTGGCCGTACCCAAACCCGCAGCCCGCCGGGCGGCGAGATGCGAGGTTGCGATCACGCAAAAGAGCGGCTGGCCCACGTAGTGCACGCTGTCTGTGGCGAGCAGCGGTTCGTCATGGGCCGACGGAGAGACATCATTGGCAAAGGGCAGATCGGCGGCGGTGAGCACATCGACAACGCCGGGTGCGGCACGCACGGCGGCGAGATCCAAGCTTTGCAGCGTGCCATGAGCCACCTTGGAACAGCCAAAGGCCAGATGCAGGGCCCCGGCGGCGGTTGGGATATCGTCCACATAGCGGGCTTGGCCCGTCACATGCAGCCGCGCGGCGTCATGGGGCAAAGGCTTGGCGACGCTCATGGGGCCACCTCCAACACCGAAGCCTGTTGGCCGCTGTCTTCCATATAGCGGCGCAGCAACATGTTTTGCGCGGTCTGCATCCGGTAAGCCGCAGAGGCGCGCATGTCGCTGAGCGGTGTGAAGTCTTTCGTCATGGCGGCCATCGCGGCCTCGACGCTCTCACGGGTCCACGCCGCACCGAGCAGTGCGGCTTCGGCGTTTTTCGCCCGTTGCGGCGTGCCCGCCATGCCGCCATAGGCTAGCCGCGCCTCGGACACGTGACCTGCGTCCAGCTTGATCCAGAGGCAGCCGCAGACGGCCGAGATATCCTGATCAAAGCGCTTAGAGAGTTTGTAGCAGCTGAGGTGATCGTCTTGTTTTGGCACAGAAATCGCTTCGACAAATTCGCCCGGCTGCCGGTCTTGCTGGCCATAGGCCACAAAGAAATCCTCTAGCGCAATCTCGCGCCGCGCGTCGCCCCGGCGCAGGTGGAGCGAAGCCCCAAGCGCGATCAGGGCGGGGGATCCATCGCCGATGGGCGAGCCGTTGGCGATGTTGCCGCCGATGGTGGCCGCGTTGCGCACCTGGGTGGAGCCATACCGACGGATCATCTCGGCAAACGACGGATGATGTGTGGCCATGAAGGGCAAAAGATCGGTCAGCGTGGTCATCGCGCCGATGCGCCAATGATCGCCCCCGTCCGAGATGCCGCGCAGATCAGGAATGCGGTTCAAAAAGGCCACCGGACCCAGATCGCGGAAGCCTTTGGTCACCCAAAGCCCCACATCTGTGGCCCCGGCAATCAGCGTGCCGGCGGGATGATCGAGATACCAGCACGCGAGTGCGTCAATGGTGGTGGGGGGCTCTGCCCCCGACGCCTTTGGCTTCTCCCCCGGAGTATTTTGATCCAAAAGAAGGGGGGTGTCGTGCATATGGGCGGGTACGGGAGCCTCGCTTGCCGCCTTGGCAGCTTTGAGGATCGGGGCGTAGCCGGTGCAGCGGCAGAGATTGCCGGCAAGCTGAGTTTCGTGATCGGTTGCGCCATTGGTGTGGGCGGTGGCCATGGTGGTGATGAAACCGGGTGTGCAAAAGCCGCATTGCGCGCCGTGATGGGTGATCATCTCCTCTTGAACCGGGTGCAGCGTGCCATCTGGTGCGGCGATGCCTTCGACGGTGCGGACCGCTTTGCCATGCAGTTGAGGCAGAAAGAGGATGCAGGCGTTGAGCGCGTGCGCACCACTGTCATCTGTGATCATTACAGAGCACGCGCCGCAATCGCCTTCGTTGCAGCCTTCTTTCGTGCCGGTCAGGGCCTGATCTTCGCGAAGCCAATCCAAGAGTGTGGTGGTGGGCGCGACATCTTTTGCAGTGACCTGACTTCCATTCAGAAGAAAGGTGACGTCCATGTCTTGTATCCGCCGCGGTACCTGTGCCGTGTCAATCGCCCCCCTCGATGCGGCGTAGAAAGGGGCAGGCCAATTGGCGATAGGCTAATCTGTCTTGGCGCAGGAATGCAAGCGATGTGGTGTGAGGTTGACGGGGACGGTGATGGCTTTCTTGATGTGGGGTGAGAAAGTCATCGTCGTGCCACGCTGAGGCTGGAACTGTGTCGGCGCAGCGCCTAACCTTGGCGGCATGACACAGGCCCCTCGATTCATTCATCTGCGCACCCATTCGGAATATTCTCTTTTGGAAGGAGCGATGCGGCTGAAAACGCTGCCGAAGCTGTGTGTGGGGGCAGGGATGCCGGCGCTTGCGTTGACCGATACCAACAACATGTTCGCCGCTTTGGAGTTTTCGGTGGCCATGGCCGGGGCAGGCGTGCAGCCGATCATTGGCTGTCAGGTCGATCTGGCCTTTCAGGAAGTGCATCCCGGTGAGCGGCCCAAGCCGCCTGCGCCGGTGGTTTTGCTGGCCCAGACAGAGGCGGGCTATGAAGGCCTGATGAAGCTCAACTCGCATCTGTATCTGCGCGGTGACGGGGCTTTGCCGCATGTCACGCTGGAGGATTTGGCGGCCAATGCGGCGGATGTGATTTGCCTGACGGGCGGGCCGAACGGGCCGGTGGGGCAGCTTTTGCAGCTGGGACAGAGGGCGTTGGCCGAGGCGTTTATGGCACGGCTTAAGGGGATCTTTGGTGACCGGCTTTATGTGGAATTGCAGCGCCATCCCAGTGACGCGGGCCAGCCCGAGGCCGAGCGGCTGACAGAACGTGGCTTTGTGGAGATGGCGTATGGGATGGAGCTGCCGTTGGTGGCGACCAACGATGTCTATTTCCCGAAATCGGACATGTACGAGGCGCATGATGCGCTGATCTGTATTGCCGAAGGCGCCTATGTGGATCAGCAGGATGACCGCCGCCGCCTGACCGCGCAGCATTATTTCAAAAGCCAGGCCGAGATGATCGCGCTTTTCGCGGACCTGCCGGAGGCAATTGAAAACACGGTGGAAATTGCGCAGCGCTGTGCCTTTATGGCCTATCGGCGGGATCCGATCCTGCCGAAATTTGCCGATGATGAGGTGGAAGAGCTGCGCCGCCAGGCCAAGGAAGGGTTGAAGGCGCGGCTGGATGTGATCCCCCATGCGGCTTCGGTCGAGGAATATGAAAAGCGGCTCGATTTCGAGCTGGGGATCATCGAGGGCATGGGCTTTCCGGGTTATTTCCTGATCGTTGCGGATTTTATCAAATGGGCCAAAGATCAGGATATTCCGGTGGGGCCAGGGCGGGGCTCTGGGGCGGGATCGCTGGTGGCTTATGCGCTGACGATCACCGATCTGGATCCGCTGCGTTATGCGCTTCTCTTTGAACGGTTCCTTAACCCTGAACGCGTATCGATGCCGGACTTCGATATCGACTTTTGTATGGACCGGCGCGAGGAGGTGATCAGGTACGTTCAGGAAAAATATGGTCGCGACAAGGTGGGCCAAATCATCACCTTTGGTGCGCTGCTGTCCAAGGCGGCGGTGCGTGATGTGGGCCGCGTGTTGCAAATGCCATACGGGCAGGTTGATCGCCTGTCCAAGCTGATCCCGGTGGAGGGGGTGAAACCTGTCTCCATCGAAAAAGCGTTGAAAGATGAACCGCGCTTGCGTGAAGCCGCCCGGGAAGAGGAGGTGGTGGACCGCCTTTTGACCTATGGCAAGCAGGTCGAAGGGCTGTTGCGAAACGCCTCGACCCATGCGGCGGGTGTGGTGATTGGCGACAGGCCGCTGGATGCGCTGGTGCCGCTCTACCAGGATCCGCGCTCTGACATGCCGGCGACCCAGTTCAATATGAAATGGGTGGAACAGGCGGGGCTGGTGAAGTTCGACTTTCTGGGCCTGAAAACGCTGACCGTGGTGCAGAACGCGGTGGATCAGATCATGGCGATGCGGCCGTTGCATATCGCGGCGGATGGCACCGAATTATACGAGCCGAAACCGGGCACCGAAAACGATATCAACGTCATCCCGCTGGATGATGAGGCGAGTTATACGCTTTATGCAGCGGGCAAGACGATTGCGGTGTTCCAGGTGGAAAGCTCGGGCATGATTGACGCGCTCAAGCGGATGAAACCCACCTGTATTGAGGATATCGTGGCGCTTGTGGCGCTGTATCGTCCCGGCCCGATGGAGAACATTCCGACCTATTGTGAGGTGAAGAACGGGCTGAAAGAGCGTGAAAATCTGCACCCGACCATCGATCATATCCTCGATGAGACGCAGGGC
>JABSSA010000456.1 GCA_013214665.1 Paracoccaceae bacterium | reverse complement strand
GGGCTCATGCCATAGGCGGCGGCGGTTTCCAGCTGGGCCTTGGGCACCGCTTGCATCGCGCCAAAGATCACGTTGGCAGCAAAAGCGCCAAAGACCAGCGCATAGGTGATGATGGCCAGCAGGAAGGAATATAGTTCGTGCACCACTTGAGGCGCGGTGCCCAGCGGCAGCTTGGCTTGCGGGCAGACGAGGAAATCATTGCCTTGGCGGATCGGATCTTCCCAATCGGGGCAGAGCACGGTGTGGCGCAGCCACTCAAAACCCTGATCCAATGCGATGACGAAAAAGAGAAAGAAGGCGATATCAGGCACACCGCGCACGATGGCGATATAGCCTTTGCCAAAGAGCGACAGCGGCAGCACGGATGAGCGCGCCGACATGGCGCCGAAAAAGCCAAAAGCCAAAGCCACGGGCGCGGTGATCAGCAACAGGCCAATCACTTTCAAAAAGCTGATGTACCACGTGATATGGACGCCTGTTGTGAGATAACAGGTCAGCCACGGCAGGCGGTTCAGCGTTTCTGGATCAGTGCAGTAAGAAAACATCGCGGTTCAGCAGGGCAAAGGCCGGAGGTGCCAGCCTTTGCCCGAACTGGTCTGTGCCAGATCAGTATGTTTGCGTGTCGTCGCCGAACCACTTTTTCAGGAGTGTGTTCAGGGAGCCGTCAGCTTTCATCGACGTGATCGCCGCATCGAATTTGGCTTTCAGCTCACCGTCGCTTTCACGCAGGCCCATGCCAACGCCGCCACCCAGAGGCACACGGTCGCCCACAAACGTCAGCTCACCACCGGATTCCTCGACCAGCGGCAGCAGGTAGTCGTAATCGGCAAAGACTGCATCCGCTTCGCCGTTGCGCACGGCGGCCACGGTTTCTTCGGGTGTTGCGAATTCAACCAGCGTTGCACCGCTTTCCGCGATGTAGCCTGCTTGAATGGTGGCCGTTTGCGCCGCGACCACGCCACCGCTCAGGTCAACGCTGTCAGATGTGGCAACATAGGCAGAGGCGGTTGGTGGGAAGTAATCTTGTGTGAAGTCAATGACTTCGTCACGTTCGGCTGTGATCGACATGCCGGCCATGATGGTGTCGTAGTTGGAGGACACGAGGTTTGGGATAATCGAATCCCAATCGTTTTTCACCCATTCGCATGTCAGTTCGGCACGTGCGCACAGCTCATTGCCCAGCTCAATTTCAAAGCCGTCAATGTCGCCCGCATCGTTGACGAAGTTATACGGAGGGTAGGCGCCTTCGGTGCCCATACGGATCTGACCGTGACCGTCGGCCAGCGCGAAGGTTGCAGACAGGGCCAGAGCGGCGGTGCCAAGAATGATGGATTTCATGGTGGTCTCCCTTTTTTGGTTTTGGAGTTACGCTGCGCGGGTTGCAGACAGAAATCCGCGCAATCGTTCTGATTTGGGCGCGCCAAAGAGGGTGTCGGGTGGCCCTTCCTCTTCGATCAGCCCTTGATGCAAAAAGACGACGTGATCGGACACGTCGGCTGCCAGTTTCATGTCATGCGTCACGATCAGCATGGTCCGGCCTTCGCGGGCCAGATCCTTGATCACTTTGACAACTTCCTGTTCCAGCTCCGGGTCAAGCGCAGATGTGGGTTCATCAAAAAGCAGCGCTTCGGGTTCCATGCACAGCGCGCGGGCGATGGCGGCGCGCTGTTGCTGGCCACCCGACAATTGCGCGGGGTAGCTGTCACCCTTATCGCCAATGCCCACCTGATCCAGATATTTCCGAGCCGCCTGTTCCACCTCTTTCGGGTCGCGGCCCAGCACCTGCACCGGGGCTTCCATGACGTTTTGCAGGATGGTCATATGGGACCACAGGTTAAATTGCTGAAACACCATGCTGAGATTGGTGCGGATGCGCAGAACCTGTGCCGCATCGCTGGGGCGGCGGGCGTGGCCGGTGCCTTTCCAGCTGACGGGTTCGCCTTTGAACTGCACGTCGCCTTGCTGGCTGTCTTCCAACAGGTTGCAGCACCGCAGAAGGGTGGATTTGCCAGACCCCGAAGAGCCGATAAGGGACACCACATTGCCGCGTTGGGCCGAAATGCTTACGCCTTTGAGCACGTCCAGCGCGCCGTAGGATTTGTGCAGATCACGGATTTCGATAACGGGTGTGGCGTTCACGGAGATACCGGCAGAAATTTCATTGACCCAAACATGAAGCGCAATTTGTGGCGCTTGTCCACGTGGATTCTGCGATGACGTTCCGCAATCTGTCCGATTGGCGTTGATTTAATCCGTGGCGGGAAGTGGAACGCGGAAATAATCCTCAGGCGACAGATCCACAAAGCCGCGCAATCCGCCCATCGCCTGCCTGTCTTCCTCCGGCGTGTCCGCCAAACCGGCCCGCAATGCGATGCGCAGCGGGTCAGGGTTTTGATCCAGCGATGTGATCAGGGGCAAGGCCGGGGTTGGCCGGGTTGAGGCGACGACCTCAAGTGTGGAGGCCACGTCGTCATGCTGCTGGATCAGGCGCCATGTCACCGCATCCACACAGGCGATATCGGCATGCCCGTCCGCAACCGCATGGGCGGAGGCCGCGTGCGCACCGGTGTCAATGATCTGGGAATAGGCATCGCGGTGTTGCGTTGTCAGATAATCCAGCGCGGCGGCCCAGCCTGATTGGCTGTCATCCGCGTTGCGAGCGAGACGCCAGCCATCCTGCTGGCCTTTCCGGCGCAGGGCCACGGAGCAATAATGGCCGGGCGCGCAATCGCTGAGGCCGAAATCGGGCGTGGTGACATAGGCGACCTTGCCTTTGAGCTTTGTGCGAAACGGCAAGCCGCAGGTTTGCGAAAGGATCAGGTCGGCGCGCAGCCAGTGATCATACCAGGAAATCGGCAGATTTTCGGGGGCGGTCAGGGGTGGCAGGCCAAGGCTGGTGGCGTTGGCCTGAACGCGGTGCCAGTACTGCTGCCACGCAACAGCATTCTCAGAACGCCAGTACATTGGCAGGCTGGCGATCATCCGCGGCTGACTTTTTGGCGCGCGCGGGCGCTGTCGGGATCGGAAATGCCCAGCAGATTGGCAACCAGCCGCAACAGCGCGTCTTCCTCTTTCGCGCGCACGCCGTCGGCCAGTACGACTTTCCAGAGCGCTTCCACCACAGCGAGGCGGTTTTCGTAAGACACGGCATCCTTTATGGCGCGGGTATAGCGCACTGTGTCGGGGGCTTCGGCTTCTAGGGTTTCGGCCTCACTGCGCAGAGTTTGCGCAGCGCTCGCATCAAGGCCGTAGCGTTCGGCGGTGATCGCGTCGATCAGATGTTGTTCTTCGCTGGCATAGGCGCCATCGGATCGTGCCACCCGTACCAAAAGCGCGGTCAGCGCAAGGCGGGCATCGGTTTCTTGCAACGGGGCGGGGTCGGGCGCGGTGAGGCGCTTTAGAAAATCAGCAAACATTGTTCCGATATAGGCATGGCCGCACGGCGGGGCAATTCACTGTGTCGCGGCTGTTTTCAGCGCGGCGCTGTCCACCGCTGAAATCTCTAACGCGGTTTCAAGCTGATGCAGCATGGTTTCTTCGATCTCGGCATGGTCGCCATCGGCCAGCAGCACCTGCCACATGGACGCGGCCAGGGTTTTGCGCGCGTCATAGCTGACCTCTTCACACAAGATACGCGCGAAGTCCGACGTGCCGGGCGCATCCCGCTCCAGCGCTTCGCAAGTGGCGCGCAGCTTCGCGGCCTCAATTGGGCCGATGGAAAAGGTCTGGGCCAGAATGCGGTCGATGGCGGCAATCTCGCGGGCGTCATAGCTGCGATCGGCAAAGGCCACGCGCACCAGCAACGCGCCAAGCGCAAGCTGGGCATTGGGCTGCGGCAGGCTGGGTTTGTGTTTTTCGCGCCTTGGGAACAATCGTTCAAACATGGGCCATCTGTCCTTTGCCGGTCAGGGGCTTTGCCAGACGCCCCCGGTTTTGAACAAAGTTTCCAGTTCCCGGGCCGCTTCGGCAAGGCCAAAGGGCGGATTGATCACAAAAAGGCCCGAACCTGTCATCCCGTGGCCATCCCGCGCGGGCGTAAAATGGATCTGATGGTTCAGCGCATCGGGGAAATCCCGCGCGAACGCCTTGCACATGTCTTTATGCGCGCCGGAGCGCAAAATCGGATACCAGACGCAGATCACGCCCACGTTCCACGCGCGGTGCCATTTGCGCAGATGTCCGGGGATCGTCTTGAAATCATCTTTGATCTCATAGCTCGGGTCGATCAGCATCAGGCCCCGCCGTGGCGTGGGCGGTACAAGGGCATGGGCGGTGTCAAACCCATCGCGCAGATGCACATGGGCGCGGGGCAGGGCGGTGCATAGGGCACGGTGCTCTGCCGGGTGCAGTTCGGCCAGGTGGATCGTATCGCCCGCGCGCAGCAGATGCGTGGCGATCAGGGGGGAGCCGGGATAGGCCATCGGCCCCTCTGCCGCCTCTGTCAGCGCCAGCGCTTTGGCATAAGGATGATCAGGTGGCAGCAGCGGGCGCAACGCGCGGATCCCGTGCGCCGCTTCGCCGGTTTTCACCGCCGCGTCAGAAGCCAGATCATAAAGCGCGCGGCCCGCGTGGGTTTCGATGTAAGACAGCGGTTTGTCCTTGCGCGTCAGATATGCCAGCATCCACGCGAGCAGGGCGTGTTTTTGAACATCCGCCAGATTTCCGGCGTGGTAGATATGCTGGTAGCTGAGCATGGGCAGTTAGCCCTGCTCTGACGTGTCACCGTCCCAAAAGATCTGCGCGTCACCCGCGTGCATATCCCCCTTGGCCCGGTCAAAGCGAAGATAGGCGAGCCCGCGTTCGCCCGCGACGGAATGCAACAGGCCCACGGGCTTTTCACCTGCAAAAATCTCCGTTCCGGGGGCTGCGTCACCGCTGAGGCGCACCTGAGCAAGGCCTTTGCGCAGCTCGGTCTTATGCTTCATGCGCGCGGTCACTTCTTGCCCGACATAACACCCTTTGCGGAAATCCACGCCATTCAGCCTCTCAAACCCCATTTCGAGAATGTAGCTGTCCGCGTGCAGCTCCACCCCGGTCTGCGGCACCGAATGCGCGATATAAAGCGCGGGCCAATCTGTGGCGGCCGGCTCTGACGGTTCGGCCCGATACGCGCGCCAGCCCAGCTCCGGGTGACGCGGGTCGGCCCACCCGTCGTTTGGTGCCGCGCCAAGGCCGCGATGCAGGTGCAGGGCTGTTTCCGCGATCTCCACATCGGCGCGCAGTTTGTACATGCCAAGGCGCTGCATCACCTGTGGTGCGATGTTGGCATCAATGTCCAATAGAATGCCCTCTGCATCCTGCGCCAGAAAGAAATCGGCCAGATATTTGCCCTGCGGGGTCAAGAGGGCGGCATAAACCAGCCCCTGATCAATCCCGTCCACATTGTTGGTGACGAGATCCTGAAGAAACTTGCGGGCATCTGCCCCGCTGATGCGCCAGATAGTGCGTTCGGACATTGGTGTTCCTTCCTGCTGATCCGCCCTATATAGGCCTTCGCAAACACCTGAAAGACCATGCGCGCTCCTATTTCTGTCATCATTCCCACTTTGAACGCGGCCACTGCGTTGCCCGGCTGTCTGGGCAGCCTTGTGGAAGGTCTGGAAATCGGGCTGATCCGTGAGCTTATCGTGAGCGATGGGGGCTCTGAGGATCAGACGGTTGATCTGGCGCGCGATTGGGGCGGTGAGGTGATCACCGGGCCCGCATCGCGCGGGGCGCAATTGCGGCGCGGCTGTGCGCGGGCCAAGGCCGATTGGTTGCTGATCCTTCATGCTGACACGCAGCTGGCGCCGGGCTGGACCGGGCCAGTGGGGGCGCATCTGAGTACGGAATATGCAGGATATTTCAAACTGGCCTTTGATCGGGGCGGCGCGCCGGTGGCGGCTTGGGCCAATTTCCGGGCGCGCCGGTTTGACCTGCCTTATGGCGATCAGGGGTTGTTGATCCGGCGCGGGCTCTATGAGGCTGTGGGCGGGTATCAGGATATCCCCTTAATGGAAGATGTGGCCATGGCCCGTGCGCTGAAAGGGCAATTGACCGCGTTGGATGCTGTGGCGGTGACGAGCGCCGAAAAGTATCGCGCGCAAGGTTGGATTGGACGCGGGTCGCGCAATCTGTGGACTTTGATGCGTTATTTTGCAGGCGTGTCGCCCGAAGCCCTTGCGAAATCGTATCGCGCGCCGCGCAAAGATTGACGCTGCCGATGGCTAGGCTAGGGTCCGGCCAATCCAAAAGATGAGTCTCTAATATGTCCACTCCTTCACCGGTCCAAACCGGACGTGAATATTTGGCCATTCCCGGCCCCTCCGTGATGCCTGATGCGGTGCTACAGGCCATGCACCGTGCCTCGCCAAATATCTATGGCGGTGAGATGGTCGATATCACACGCAGCCTTGTGCCGGATCTTCGCCGCGTGGCCGGAACAGCGCATCATGTGGCCATGTACATCGGTAACGGGCACGCAGCGTGGGAAGCGGCCTTGTCCAACACGATTGCCCCCGGCGACACTGTTCTTGTGCCGGCCACTGGCCGGTTTGCCCATGGGTGGGCCGATATGGCTGAAGGTGTCGGGGCACATGCCGAGATTTTGGATTTCGGCAAACAATCCCCAATGGACGTGGCGCGCATTGGCGACGTGCTGCGCGCCGATACAGAGCATAAGATCAAAGCCGTTCTGGCTGTGCACGTAGATACGTCAACCTCGATCCGCAGTGATATCCCAGCCTTGCGCGCCATGATGGACGAGGTCGGGCATCCGGCGCTGTTGATGGCGGATTGTATCGCGTCTTTGGGCTGTGACCGCTTTGAAATGGACGCCTGGGGCGTCGATGTGATGGTAGCCGGTTGTCAAAAAGGGTTGATGGTGCCGGCGGGCATGTCTTTTGTCTTTTTCAACGACAGGGCAGAAGAGGTGCGCGCCGCCATGCCGCGCGTCAGCCGGTATTGGGATTGGACACCCCGCGCGCATGCGGAAGAGCCCTATCAATTCTGGGATGGAACGGCCGCAACACAGCATGTGTATGGCCTGCGTGTCGCGCTGGATATGATGCATGCCGAGGGGATGGAGCAAATCTGGGCGCGCCACGAATTGCTGGCCCGTGCCATCTGGGCTGCATGCGATGCTTGGAACGTTGGCGGGCCGCTGACCATGAATGTCGCAGACCCGGCGCATCGCAGCCGCGCGGTCACAGCCTTGCGTATTGGCGCGCCGCACGGCACGCGGCTGCGCGAGTGGGTGCAAAGCAAGATCGGGCTGACGTTGGGCATTGGGTTGGGCATGGATGATCCCTCTGACCCCAAGGCCGATGGGTTCTTTCGCCTGGGCCACATGGGCCACGTGAACGGCCATATGATCATGGGGATGCTGGGCGGTATGGACGCCGGGCTTAAGGCGCTGGATATCCCGCATGGCTCCGGCGCGCTGGAGGCCGCGGCGGCGGTGATCGCCAAGACATAACGGCATTTCTGCGTCACCTGCTGCGAAGGGGGCTCTGACCCCCTTCCCCTTGCCTGCGCTGCGCGTTATCTGACCGCCCGAACCCAGCTTCAGGAGCATGCGCCATGGCCCTCGACAAATCCTTCGACGCCGCCTCAGCCGAGGCCCGCCTTTATCAGGCCTGGGAAGAGGCCGGATGCTTTGTGGCAGGCGCTAATGCCAAGCCGGAAGCGTCGAGCTTTTGCATTATGATCCCGCCACCGAACGTGACAGGCGCGCTGCACGTGGGCCACGCCTTCAACAACACGTTGCAGGATATTCTGGTGCGCTGGCATCGCATGCGCGGGTTCCACACGCTCTGGCAACCCGGGCAGGACCACGCGGGCATCGCCACGCAGTTGCAGGTCGAGAAAAAACTGAAAGCCGAAAGCAACCAGTCGCGCCGCGATCTGGGGCGTGAGGCGTTTCTGGACAAGGTCTGGGATTGGAAAACCGAATACGCCTTTACCATCATTGACCAGCTCAAGCGGCTGGGCTGTTCACTGGATTGGTCGCGCAACGCCTTCACCATGGCCGGTGCGCCGGGTGATCAGCGTGTGGGCCACGAGAATTCCGCCAATTTCCACGATGCCGTCATCAAGGTCTTCGTGGATATGTACAACAAGGGCTACATCTATCGCGGCAAGCGGCTGGTGAACTGGGATCCGCATTTCGAAACGGCGATTTCCGATCTTGAGGTCGAGAATATCGAGGTTGCGGGCCACATGTGGCACTTTAAATACCCGCTCGCTGATGGGGTGACATACACCTATGTCGAAAAGGACGAAGACGGGAATGTCACGCTTGAAGAAGAGCGCGACTATATCTCCATCGCCACCACCCGGCCTGAAACCATGCTGGGCGACGGCGCGGTTGCGGTCCACCCGTCGGATGAGCGCTATGCGCCGATCGTGGGCAAGCTCTGCGAAATTCCCGTAGGACCGAAAGAGCACCGCCGCCAGATCCCGATCATCACGGATGACTACCCTGATCCTGATTTTGGCTCAGGTGCGGTGAAAATCACCGGCGCGCATGATTTCAACGACTACGAAGTTGCCAAGCGCGGCGGCATCCCGTGCTACCGCCTGATGGACACGCGCGGCGCAATGCGCGCGGATGGCGCGCCTTACGCCGAAGCGGCTGGGCTGGCGCAGGAATATGCGCGCGGCAAAGACTTCACCGAGGCCGAGATTGATGCGGTCAACCTGATCCCCGATCACCTGCGCGGGCTGGACCGCTTTGACGCGCGCGCAAAGGTGGTGGAGGAGATCACTACCGAAGGTCTTGCGGTGATGACCACGGCAGATGATGCGCGGCTGGGCGGCAAACCTCCCGTGTTGGAAGAGGGCGAGGCGATGCCGGTTGTCCCGCTTGTCGAGGCCAAGCCGATCATGCAGCCCTTTGGCGACCGCTCCAAAGTCGTCATTGAGCCGATGTTCACGGATCAGTGGTTTGTCGACGCCTCCAAGATCGTTGGCCCGGCGCTGGATGCGGTGAAGTCGGGGGAGGTCAAGATCATCCCCGAAAGCGGCGAGAAGACCTATTATCACTGGCTGGAGAATATCGAGCCCTGGTGTATCTCCCGTCAGCTCTGGTGGGGGCACCAGATCCCTGTTTGGTTCGATGAGGAAGGCAACCAATATTGCGCCGCGTCAGAAGCTGAAGCTCAAGAGCAAGCGGGTGCTGGTGTAGCTCTGACGCGCGATCCCGATGTCCTCGACACATGGTTCTCCTCCGGCCTCTGGCCCATCGGAACGCTGGGCTGGCCTGACGATACGAAAGAAATGCAGCGCTACTTCCCCACGGACGTCCTGATCACTGGCTTTGACATCCTGTTCTTCTGGGTCGCGCGCATGATGATGATGCAGCTTGCTGTCGTCGACCAGATCCCGTTCCACACGGTCTACCTGCACCAGCTTGTCCGTGACGAGAAGGGCAAGAAGATGTCGAAAACCACCGGCAATGTGATTGACCCGCTGGAGATCGTGGACGAATTCGGAGCGGATGCCCTGCGCTTCACCAACGCTTCCATGGCGGCGATCGGCGGCGTGCTGAAACTCAGCCGCGACCGGATCGTGGGCTATCGCAACTTCGGCACCAAGCTTTGGAACGCCTGTCGTTTCGCGGAAATGAACGGCGTCTACAAAATCACGCCTGCCGCCCCGGCGCCAAAAGCCGCGGTGAATAAGTGGATCATCGGCGAAACCGCCAAAGTGCGGCAAGAGGTCGATCAGGCGCTGACCGACTACCGCTTTAACGATGCAGCCAACGGGCTTTATGCCTTTGTCTGGGGCAAGGTCTGTGACTGGTATGTGGAATTGTCCAAACCGCTTCTGCAAGGTGAGGATCAGGCGACAGCGGATGAAACCCGGCAGACGATGCGCTGGGTGCTGGATCAATGCCTGATCCTGCTGCACCCGATCATGCCGTTTATCACCGAAGAATTGTGGGAAAAGACGGCAGCGCGCGACGGAATGCTCGTCCACGCGGAATGGCCAGAATACACCACGCAAGATCACGTGGATGCGGCGGCGGATGCGGAGCTAACCTGGGTGATCAGCCTGATCGAAGGCATCCGGTCGGCGCGTGCGCAGATGCATGTGCCCGCGGGGGCCTATATCCCGCTGGTTGTTACAGGATTGAGCGAAACGGCGCAAAGCTACTGGATCGCCAATGAGACGATGATCAAACGCCTCGCCCGGATTGAAGAGCTGACAAGCGTTGATTCGTTCCCGAAAGGCACAGTTACCTTGGGTGTCTCGGGCGGCGCGTTTGGTCTGCCATTGGCGGACGTGATCGACATCGAAGAAGAAAAGGCCCGTCTTGAAAAGACGTTAGGCAAGCTTGCTAAAGAATTGGGCGGGCTGCGTGGGCGATTGAACAATCCGAAATTCGTGGCCAGCGCGCCGGACGAGGTGGTCGCAGAGACCCAGGCAAACTTGGCGGCACGCGAAGAGGAAGATGCCAAGCTTAAAGAGGCACTCGACCGTTTGCGCGAACTTTGAAGTCAGAAACGAGGGGCGCTGCCCCTCGTGCTCCCCGGAGTATTTTGATCCAAAAGAAGGTGCAGCGCGCCAGGTCTTCTTTTGGAGGTAAATACTCTGGGGGTTTGGGGGCAAAGCCCCATGACGACGTCTATTTGAAAACCGGCAGGCGTTTTTCGAGCGCAGCGGCAACAACTTCCTTATGGTCTGCGCCAGAAAGCATGTCGGCTTGTTCGCGGCTTTCGGCCAACAATACCTCAGCTTCGGGCTGTGTTTCCGCAACCTCGATCAGGCGCTTTGCCGCGCGCATGGCAGAGGGCGATTTTGCGGCGATGTCAGCAGCGAGAGAGAGGGCTGTGGCCAGCGGGTCTTTGGCAATTTCGGTCACCAGGCCGTGCGAGAGTGCGGTGTCCGCGTCCAGCTGCTCCGCCGTGTATGTCATGCGGCGCAGCAGGTCGCTGCGCAGGATTTTGGGCAAAAGCACCATGCCGCCCATATCCGGCACGAGGCCCCATCGTGCCTCCATCACGGCCATTTTGGTATCAGGACCCGCGATGCGGATGTCGGCCCCGAGAGCCAGCTGACAGCCCGCGCCAAAAACAGGTCCGTGCAGCGCCGCTATCACAGGGATGGGCAAGCGGTGCCAGATCAAGGCGAATTCCTGAAATTTGTTGGTTGTCCCGTTGCCGTGGGTGCGCGGCATGAGACCGTCGGCGGGGTTGCGCGCGCCCATTTCTCCTATGGCACTGATGTCTGTGCCTGCGCAAAAGGCGCGGCCTTCCCCGGACAGAACGCATACGCGGGCCTCTGAGCTGGCGACCTCTTCGCCGGCCGCGATGACGGCGGCGATCATGTCGTGATCGACTGCGTTCATTTTGTCGGCGCGGGTCAGGCGCACGTGGGCGATGTGATTTTCGTATGTGACGCTGACGCGGGTCATGTATGTCCTCCTTGTGCTGGAGGGATCATTTCGAAGTCGCGCCCTTTGGGCCAGTGAAACGTGGGGGCATGTCTTGCCCGGCTGCGGTGATAGCGGCATAACCAATGACATGTTGAGATTGACCCCCCTTGCCGCCGCTCTGCCATCCACCGTTCCGTTCGTTGGCCCTGAAACGCAAGAAAGAGCGATGAACCGCGCTTTTGATGCCCGTGTAGGGGCGAATGAATCCGTGTTCGGCCCATCGCCCAACGTACAGGCCGCCATGGGGACTACGTCGGTTTGGAAATATGGGGATCCGGAAAACTATGATTTGCGCCGCGCTTTGGCTGCGCATCATGGGGTGGATATGGCAAACATTGTCGTGGGAGAGGGGATTGACGGCCTTTTGGGCTATCTGGCGCGCTTGTTTGTTGGCCCCGGCGATGCGGTTGTGACTTCGGATGGTGCCTATCCAACCTTCAACTATCACGTGGCTGGGTTTGGCGGCATATTGCACAAGGTGCCTTATCGCGATGATCATGAAGATCCGCAGGCTCTGTTTGCAAAGGCCAGGGAGGTTGACGCCAAGCTGGTGTATCTGGCCAATCCCGACAATCCGATGGGCACCTGGCATGATGGTGCGACGATCACGCAGGCATTAGATGCGCTGCCGGATGGGGCGATTTTGGTCTTGGACGAAGCCTATATCGACACGGCCCCCGCCGGTACGGCGGCCGAGATCGCGGTGGATGATCCGCGGGTGATCCGTATGCGGACCTTTTCAAAGGCCTATGGCAT
>JABSSA010000455.1 GCA_013214665.1 Paracoccaceae bacterium | reverse complement strand
CCCCGCGCGTGTGCGCCCGATCTATGACATGCAAAAAGACATGGGAGCGGTGTTTGGTCTGAATGTGGGTTGGGAACATGCCGTTTGGTTTGCTGATGCGCCGGGGGCAAAAGACACCAACAGCTTTACACGCCCGAATTGGTGGGGGCCTGTAGGCGAGGAATGCAAGATGTTGCGTGAGCGGGCGGGCATTATCGATATTTCCAACTTTGCGAAATACATCTGTAAAGGTCCGGGCGCTGTCGACTATCTGAATGCGCTTTTCGCCAACACGATGCCCAAGGCGGTGGGCCGGTCGTGCCTAACACCTCTGATTTCGAAACGTGGGGGCATCGCGGGGGATTTCACCGTCACACGTGTGGCGGAGGATGAATTCTGGATCATTGGTTCCGGACTGGCAGAGCGCTATCACAAGCGGTTCTTCAAGGCGGTCCCGCTGCCTGCTGGCACGACATTTGAAAGCCATACGGAGGCGATGTGTGGCTTCAACGTCGCGGGGCCGAAATCGCGAGAGCTTTTGCAGCGCCTGACCAACGCATCTCTTGCGACGCCAGATTTCCCATTCATGCGCTCGCAGATGATCGAGCTGGCAGGCGTGGAGTGTCTGGCGTTACGAGTTTCCTTTACGGGCGATCTGGGCTGGGAATTGCACTGCAAAACGGAGGATCAGACGCAACTTTATGCGGCGCTTTTGGACGCAGGCAAAGAGTTCGGCGCGGGCCCCGTAGGCAGCCGCGCATTGATGAGCCTTCGGGTGGAGAAAGGCTATGGCTCTTGGAGCCGGGAATACAGCCCCGAATACTGGCCACAAGAGGTTGGGCTAGCGCGTTTGTGTAAGTTGGACAAAGACTTCCTCAACAAAGAGGCCGCGCTGCAAGTTCTTGAAAAAGACGCCCGCGAAGAGCTTGTTTTGCTACACTTGGACGAAGCTGCAGTGACCGCGTCTAATGCGGATGCAACAGGCGGTGAGCCGATCTTCAAAGACGGAAAAGGCATCGGGCGGGTTACGTCAGGCGCGTATGGGTATTCCGTCGGTATGTCTCTGGCTCTTGGCTATGTGAAAGACGCAAAGCCCGGTGACGAGGTCGATGTCATGGTGCTGGGCAAACCGCACAAGGCCACGATCTTGAAAGAACCGCCCTTCGACCCTGAGGGAACGATACTGCGTGGGTAAGCCTAAACCGCCTGCCTCACCCTTTTGTGGCAAAGAACAGGCTTTATTCCTCCTTGCTGTGATCGCCAAAGCGCCCTCGTTTTTTGGGGGCGCCTTGAGGGAGATGACATCCGACTGATCCATGCTGGTTCCAGACTGCTCCACGCTTGGTCAGGAATGACAGAACGGACACAACCAAAAGCTCGTCCGCCCCCTGCCCGGCCCAAATGCGGTTCCTGCTGGCATCGCTTGCTGTGCTCGAACAAACGCCAAGTATAGGTCAGCGACCCTTGCGTTGATCAGCACACCCTACACAAACCAATGGCCTCTGATCGCTCTTGGCTGACACTTTCAAAGAACGACTTCAGAACCGAATGTCAGATTTGGTTCCGAACGCCTTGACGAAGGCAGGTATGGAAACGACCACCCTGCCCCCTCATGCCAAGCCTGCCTGCCACCGCTTTCCGCAAGAGTCAGCGTTTAACGGTGCAGGTAAATTGGTGTCGACCAAGCCTGAAATCCGTCTTCTGTTTTGGCAGAAATCCAGATCGGTGTATCACCCGTCTCTTTCACGTTCAGGCGGCGCGAGAAACTGAGAGAGTTGCCAATCACTTCCGACGGCAAGCGGAAAACCTTCAGCTCTTGGCCCAATCCGCCAGCATCCATAACGCTGTCTTCAATGCCAACTTCACTCAGGTTCAACGTCAGATTGCCAAAGTTGGAGTGGAACTCCAACGTTCCATCCTGGTCATGATCAAGCCAGACGTCGAAGCCCATGAAATTGCCCGTTGTGATCGTGTCAAACAGAATTG
>JABSSA010000454.1 GCA_013214665.1 Paracoccaceae bacterium | reverse complement strand
TGTCGCGGTATGACAATTGGGCCGGCATCCAAAGCCGCCTGGCGCGACGGGGCGTCGCCCCGCGCCGGGTGGAGGATCGCGAATATACCGGTGTCGTGCCTTACGGCTATCACCTGGACGCCAACGCCTTTGCCCATTTCCTCAAGGGGATTTCGATCAAACGCGGCGTCCAGCATGTAGTCTCCCACGTGGACGACGTGGAGGTGAACGACGGCAAGATTTCCCAGCTGCACATGAAAGACGGCAAAAAGATCAAGGCCGATCTTTGGGTGGATTGCACCGGCTTTGCCGCGCGCCTGATTTCCGCGCTTGGCGCGGAATTCCAAAGCAGCAGCGCGCGGCTGTTGGTGGATTCGGCGGTCACCTGTCAGGTCCATGGCGAAGAGATCAAAACCCGTCCCTTCACCACAGCAACCGCGCGCAGCAGCGGCTGGACCTTTGACATTGATCTGCAAACGCGCGGCGGGCGCGGATATGTTTATTCCAGCGATCACATCTCTGCCGATGATGCCTTCCGCGAATTCAGCGAAGCCTATCCCGGCCAGATCGACGAAGACCGCGCCAAGCATTTCAAGCTGCGTGTGGGCCGGATGAACAAAAGCTGGATCGGCAATTGCTGCGCGATTGGCCTGTCTGCCGGGTTCCTGGAGCCGATGGAATCCACCGGGCTCTATTTCGTGGAATATACCGCACGTCTCTTTGTGGAAGCGCTGCAAGGGCTGGATGACGACAATATGGCGTTGCACGCAGATTGGTTCAGCGATGCCTATTCCGGCCTCTTTGATGAGGTCGAAGCCTTTATCGAAATGCACTACAAAATGAGCGACAGGCAAGACACGCCGTTTTGGAAAGACGCGGTGGCGGCTGAAAAATCAGACATTCTTGAACGCTACATCACACTCTGGCAATCGCGGCTGCCCAGCTCGTTTGATTTCTCAAGCCACAGCTTCTTTGGCCCGGAAAGCTGGCAGGCGATCCTGTTTGGCCTTGGATGGCGTCCGAAGAAGTCGCACCGGATTGCGGCGATCAACACCAAGAAGGGCATCACGCATTACAAAGAGCTTAATGGCCACGCAGACCGGATAAGCCTGCAGAACCCGGCGCACAAAAGCTACCTGCAGGTGCCGTAAACTGGAATGTCTCACTGAGGGACAAGGCGCGCAGGCGCGCCTTGTTTGTGGCCCGTGGATCAGGTCTGTTTGTTGACCTGGGTGTAATCCAGCTCCACCGGGGTTTCCCGGCCAAAGATCGACACGGTGACCTTGAGCTTCTGGTTGTCTTCGTCGACCTCTTCGACCATGCCGTCGAAATCTTCGAACGGGCCGTCGTTGACCTTAACCTTTTCGCCCACGTCGAAGCTGATCATCAGCTTCGGTGCCTCTTCACCTTCCTGAACGCGGTTCAGGATCTGGTTCACCTCGGCATCACGCATCGGCATCGGGCGGCCCTGGGGGCCCAGAAAACCGGTGACGCGGTTGATGTTGCTGATCAGGTGATAGCCTTGATCCGACATTTCCATATGCACCAGCACATAGCCCGGCATAAAGCGGCGTTCGGTTGTCACCTTCTTGCCGCGGCGCACTTCGATCACCTCTTCGGTGGGCACCAGAACTTCGTCGATCTCGTCTTCCAGACCATTTTCCGCAACAGACGTACGGATCTGTTCAGCAATCTTCTTTTCGAAATTCGAAAGAACGCTGACCGAATACCACCGCTTTGCCATCGTGGGTTTCCTCGCCTGTCTTCGCGGGCCTCACCGGCCGACCGCATGAAATAAAAATTAGGCGCGAGACTCACCTCGCCACGCGCCAAACACCGGAATAGCGAGCCGGATACTCCGCTCGCGCCCCAACTGCAAGATGCCAGGGTGAATTTTTAGATCGCTTAGAAAGAGGTGAGCAGCAGCTCAAGCCCGCTGCGGATCAGCAAATCGACCAACGCAAAAAACACAGCCGTCAGTGCGGCCATGATGAAAACCATCACAGTGGTCAGCAAAACTTCCCGGCGGGTCGGCCAAACAACTTTCGCGACTTCGGCACGAACCTGTTGAATGAACTGGAGCGGGTTTGTGGTGGCCATGTGCTATCCTTGCATCGCTTTGAAGCGCAAATAACGACAGGTGATGCAGACTTCAAGCCACCCTACGCAAGAAGCGGCGCGATGAGCGCCGCGAGGCTGCAAAATTATGAACCGTTTTTGCTCGAAGCAGATACGGACAAGTCCGGCGCATAAAGCGGCGCAACAAACCGCTTGGGGAACAAGTTGAGGAAGCCGTCGGTATACACCGCAACTTTTTCCAAACGCGCGACCCAAAGCGTTGCGCGCTCGGGATCAGTCTCGTGCATCTGCACGAGGCGCCGCACAATTATATTCCAGACACGATCCACGCCCATGATGCTGATGAGTGTGCACACAAAGAACACCGCGATCAAAGCCAACAGGAACACAGAGACGGGATTGGTAAACAAGGCAAAGCAGAACGCCGCCAAGACGATATATCGCAATTTGGCTTTGATACCCAAAGCGCGCTTCATACGGAGAACGTCGTTATGCATAATACCAGGCCATCGTTACAAACAGGAAAGTGGTCGTGATGAGCACCGGAGCCGAAAAGATGCGGCTTTTGACAGCACGCACAATTCGGCTCAAGCGCCCCATATCCGTGAATTCAAGGCTCTCTTCGGATTCCTCAGGGGACATCAGGCTTGGGAACGCAATCCGGGCCTGACGCACTTCTTTTGTCTCCTTGGTGATCGCTTTGACGAACGGCGCCGCGATCGAAGACGAGCTGCTGTGGATATCTGCGGACTCGACTTCTGTCAGGATCTTTCTGACGGAAGAGAGTACCTCAGCTTCGGAACCGACTTCGTGAGCTGTACCCTGTATTGGGGTATAATTCATGGTTTTCGCCTTACATGACGGAACTTGTTAAAAACGTGTCAACAAACGCACAATTGCTTGCTGATGAGGCCGAATTGCACCCGGAGTTCGACGGGCTTTTGACGGAAATAAGGCAAAAGTGTGCGTCTGTTTTGGATCCCGCTCCAATCTATTTTTCACGGGATCACTGTTGCTGTGATCCGCTCAATTTTAGCTAAAAGATTGTGAACAGAAGGCGTCGCCTTCCTTTTTTCCCGCACAATTCAACGGGTGAGTCTCAGTGAAACGGCTAGGTTAGAATCACGCCTGAGCGTCGGCCCGACGCTTGGCCGCCAGGCGGAAAGACAAGGCTATGAGGAAGACGAGTGTCAGGATCAGGATGATCGTTGGTGCAGGCGCGCTGTCGATGAAAAAGCTAAGGTAGACACCGGCCACCATGGCACAGAGCGAGACCAGCACGGAAACCACAAGCATATGTGCAAAGCGACGCACAAGCAGAAATGCGATGGCGCCAGGCGCGATCAAAAGCCCGATGGCAAGGATCAGCCCGGTGGCTGACAACGTGGCCACAACGGTGAGCGACAAGGCCGCAAGCAGCCCATAATGCAACAGCCCCACAGGTAAGCCAGCCGCACGGGCTTGGGCGGGATCAAAGCTGTGTAGCAACAGATCTTTCCATTTCAGCACGATCCCGGCCACGACCACGGCGGAGATGGCAGCAGAAAGCCGCAGGTCTTCGGCCCCTACCCCCAGCACGTTGCCAAAGAGGATGTGATCCAAATGGGCGTTGGTCTCGAATGCGACGTACAAAACGATGCCCAGCGCGAACATCCCCGAAAACACCACCCCCATCACGGTGTCCTGTTTGACGCGGGAATTGTTGGCCAGAAAGCCGGTCGCAACCGCACAAAGCATACCGACCACAAACGCACCCAAAAGAAGCGGCGCGCCAAAGATATAGGCAAGCACGATGCCGGGCAAAACCGCGTGACTGACCGCATCCCCCATCAGCGCCCAGCCCTTCATCACCAGAAAACACGACAAAAGCGCCGTGGGCACCGCGATGATCAGACAGATCAGGAACGCGTTCTGCATGAACGGAAACATAAACGGCAAAAACAGGGTTTGCGTGTCCATCACACCGCTCCGCTGTCCTGGCGCACCCGTGCCGCCAACGCCTGTTGCCCCTTGCGCCTTGCAGCGAACCAGCCGTGCTTGGGTGCTGCAAAAAACACAGCAAGAAAGATCGCGGTTTGCAGGCATACGATGACGCCGCCTGTTGCCCCGTTCAGGAAATAGCTCGCATACGCGCCCACAAAGCTGGTGAGACTGCCTATCGCAACTGACGTCACGATAAGGCGCGGAAACCGGTCGCATAGCAGATAGGCGGTCGCCCCCGGTGTCACGACCATGGCGATGACGAGGAACGCCCCGACCGTCTGCATCGCCGCCACGACGGAAGCCGCAAGCAGCATGAAAAAGACCACGCGCAACAGACCCGGCCGCAACCCGATGGAACGCGCGTGGTTTTCATCAAAGAAGGTGACCAAAAGGTCTTTCCACTTGGCGGTCAGGATGATCAGCGACACGATTCCGATGATCGCCAATTGCAGCGTATCCTCGGGGCTGATGGCCAGAATGTTGCCCATCGTGATCGTCTGCACTGAAATGGCGATGGGGTTGATCGAGACAATGAAAAGGCCCAGCCCAAAGAACGAGGTAAAGATCAGCCCGATAATCACATCGATCTTGAGGCCAGAGCGTTCCGATAGAAACAACATTGATCCCGCAGCCAGACCGCCCGCGATGAACGCGCCCAGCGCGAACGGCAGGCCAAGGATATAGGCCCCCGCCACCCCCGGCACCACCGAATGCGCCAGCGCATCGCCGATCAAGGACCAGCCTTTGAGCATCAGAAACGCCGAAAGAAAGGCGCACACCCCGCCCACCAAGGCCGACACCCACATGGCATTGGCCATATAGGCATAGGTGAAAGGCTCGAACAGCAGCTCCATCAGCCGCCCTGATCCGTGCGTTGGGTCTTGTCGCCGTATTGAACAAACGGGCGTTCGTCATCGGTGAGGATTGTCACCTCGCGCGCGTCTTCGTCATCATGCAGCACGTTGCCGCCCAGTGTGAAGCGGCGCAGCACACCGCCAAATGCCTCTTGCAGGTTTTCCTTGGTAAAGGTCGTTTCGGTGCGCCCGTGGCACAGAACCGTGCCTTTGACCAAAACGGTACGGTCGCAAAATTCCGGCACCGAGCCAAGGTTGTGCGTTGAAACCAGCATCACCCGCCCCTCATCGCGCAATTCGCGCAAGAGGCTGACGATCTGTTCTTCTGTTTTCACGTCGACGCCGGTGAATGGCTCGTCCAGCAGGATCACCTGCCCGTCTTGCGCCAAAGCGCGCGCAAGAAACACGCGCTTGCGCTGCCCGCCCGACAGTTCGCCGATTTGGCGGTGGCGATAGGCGCGCATATCCACCCGGTCCAACGCTTCATCGACCGCCGCGTGATCTGCAGCTTTGGGGCGGCGCAGAAAGCCCATGTGGCCATAGCGGCCCATCATCACAACGTCTTCGACCAGCACCGGAAAGGCCCAGTCCACCTCTTCGGACTGCGGGACGTAAGACACCAGATTGTCGCGCAACGCCTCTTTGACCGGGCGACCCAGGATGCGGATCTCACCAGCCGAGGTGGGGACAAAGCCCATGATGGCTTTGAACAATGTGGATTTGCCTGCACCATTCACCCCAACAAGCGCGGTCACGGTGCCTTTGGGAATGGCAAACGAGGCATCCCAGAGCGCTGTATGCCCGTTGCGATAAGTGACAGACACATTTTGCGCGCTCAGCCCACCTGCGGTGTCCGTGTCCACGTTCATGTCGGTGGAGATGCCGTCGCGCATGTGATCAACCTCTGTCAGTTCATCGCGCTGGTGAGACCGTCGGCAAGGGTCTGCGCGGTCACGGTCAACAGATCAAGATATGTGGGTACGGGTCCATCGGCGGCGCTGAGCGAATCCACATAAAGCACACCGCCATAGACGGCCCCAGTTTCGCGTGCGACCTGCTCGGCCGGGGCGGTGCTGACTGTGCTTTCACAGAACACCGCCGGGATATTGTTGGCGCGCACCCCGTCGATCACCGCGCGCACCTGTTGTGGTGTGCCCACCTGATCGGCGTTCATCGGCCATAGATAGAGCTCTTTCATGCCGAAATCCTTGGCCAGATAGCTGAACGCCCCTTCGCATGAGACAAGCCAGCGTCGATCTTCCGGGATCTCAGCAACGGTTGCGCGCAGAGGCTCAAGAGTGGCCCGCAGCTCGCTTTTGTACGCTTCGGCATTCGCGCTATAGGTCGCGGCATTGTCGGGGTCATGCTCGCTAAAGGCGCGAGCGATATTGTCGATATAGACCAGCGCATTGTCGAGCCCCATCCAGGCATGGGGGTTCGGCTTGCCCTCATAACTGCCGGATGCAATCGGGATCGGCGTGATACCATCGGTCAACGTGACCGCAGGCACATCGCGCAGGTTGGTCAAAAACTGCTCGAACCAAAGCTCAAGGTTCATCCCGTTCCACAAGATCAAATCGGCATCGAACGCGCCCACAATGTCTTGAGGCGTCGGCTCGTATCCGTGGATCTCGGCCCCGGGTTTGGTGATCGACACAACCTCGGCCGCATCGCCGCCGACATTTGCCGCCATATCGGCCAGCACAGTAAAGGTGGTGGCCACCTTCAACTTGCCATCGGCCAGTGCGGATTGCCCCGAAAGGACAAGCCCCAAGCCCAACACCGCTCCCAAAATCCGCATATCCGCTCCGCGTGTTCGTTCCGCTTGCGTTTTTAAATGCAAATCATTCGCAATTTGTCAAGTTATTGCGAATGATTTGCAATAACGAGTGCGCGACAACCGGTTTCGCCGGCCTCGGAAGGAGCGTAGATTGTGTTGAGGGGATTTAGCTGCCGCCGCTGCCAACGCCGCGCAAAAGAATGTCTTTCACAGCCGCCTTTGTTTCCTGCCATTGCACATCGGAAAAGTCGCTACCGTCGTTCAGCGTTTTTACCTGATGGACAAAGTCGGCATAATGCTGCGTGCTGGCCCAAATGGCGTAGAGAAGATGGCGCGGGCTGACCTCTCGCATTTGACCATTGTCGATCCATGTCTGGATCACGGCGATCTTGTCATCCGTCCAGGCGCGCAGCTCATCTTCCAGATAGTCTTGTACAATCGGTGCGCGCTGGATGATCTCGTTGGCCCACACCTTGGAACCAAAAGGCCGCGTCCGCGCCAACTCAAGCTTCGTGTCGATATAACCGCCCAATGCATCCAAAGGATCGCTATCGATGGTGATCGTGTCCGCCGCGTCGCGCCAAACGTCAAAAATCTCGCCCACAACACGGCGGTAGAGCGCCTGTTTGGTTTCAAAATAATAGATGACGTTCGACTTTGGGATACCTGCCGTGGCTGCGATACGGCTAATCGAGGCGCCGGAATACCCGTATTCAGCGAACACCTGCTCGGCAGCCGACAAGATTCGCGCGGTGACTTCGACGCGATTGCGACTTTGTATGCCTCGGACAGATTTATTCACTATTCTCCGTACCTTATTCCAATCAGGTCCGCCAAGTTTCTCAAAAACTCTCGCGGAATTCCTTTCGCAATGTGCTTAACAAAACCGCATGCTGCCCGAGACTGTTCAAAAAAAATAGCTTTTTCCTGCACGAGCGGTCAAAAAAATATTGACCGATCGTGCAGATTCCTTTCACCGTAGCAGAAAGTTAGGAATCGAAGACGCATCGCAACTTCGGGGGGTTAGTCATGTCACACGGAAAAAATTTACGCATCGACCCAGATAGACTGTGGGACAGTCTGATGGAGATGGCAAAGATCGGGCCCGGGATTGCGGGCGGCAACAACCGTCAAACGCTGACCGATGAAGACGCCGAAGGACGCGCGTTGTTCCAGACATGGTGCGAAGCCGCGGGCATGACCATGGGCCTCGATACCATGGGCAACATGTTTGCCACCCGCGCCGGGACAGACCCGGATGCCCTGCCCGTCTACATGGGTTCGCACCTCGACACGCAGCCGACGGGCGGCAAATATGATGGCGTGCTTGGCGTTCTGGGTGGATTGGAAACGATCCGCACAATGAACGATCTGGACGTGAAAACCAAACACCCCATCGTGCTGGTCAACTGGACCAACGAAGAAGGCACCCGCTTTGCCCCCGCGATGCTGTCATCGGGGGTTTTCGCGGGCAAACACACGCAGGATTGGGCCTATGACCGTGTGGATGCGGAGGGCAAATCCTTTGGCGATGAGCTTAAGCGCATCGGCTGGGTTGGCGATGAAACCGTTGGCGCGCGCAAGATGCATGCCATGTTCGAGCTTCACATCGAACAGGGGCCAATCCTCGAAGCGGAAGACAAAGACATTGGCGTAGTCACCCACGGCCAAGGCCTGCGGTGGATCGAATGCACGATCACGGGCAAGGAAAGCCACACAGGGTCTACGCCGATGCATATGCGCAAGAACGCGGGCCGCGGTTTGGCACTGGTGACCGAGCTGGTGCATGAGATCGCGATGAAGAACCAACCCAATGCGGTGGGCGCGATTGGGCATGTGGACGTCTATCCGAACTCGCGCAACATCATTCCGGGCAAGGTTGTCTTTACGGTCGATATGCGCACCCACCTGCTGGACAAACTCAACGCAATGGTCGCCGAGCTGATGGAACGTGCGCCCAAGCTTTGCGAAGAGATCGGAGTGAGCTTTGATTGTGAGATCGTCGGCCAATTTGATCCGCCTGCCTTTGACGAAACATGTGTCGGCGCTGTGCGAGACGCGGCGGTGGAGCTGGGGTATTCGCATATGGATATCGTGTCTGGCGCGGGGCATGACGCCTGCTGGATCAACGATGTGGCGCCAACGGCCATGATCATGTGCCCCTGCGTGGACGGGCTTTCGCACAATGAGGCGGAAGAGATTTCCAAGGAATGGGCGCAAGCGGGCACGGATGTGCTATTGCACGCGGTGCTGGCAACGGCGGAGATTGTGGAGTGAGCCGGATTACGGCTTACCACATTACATAAAATCGGTCTCCGGCTCTGCGTCGGGACGGGTGATTTCAGGGAGACACATTCATGACCACAGTTATCAAAAACGGCACTATCGTCACGGCTGACCTCACCTATGACGCCGACGTGCTCATCGAAAATGGCCAAATCATCGAGATCGGCCAAGGCCTCAAGGGCGACGAAGAGCTGGACGCCACAGGATGTTACGTGATGCCCGGCGGGATTGACCCGCATGTGCATCTCGAAATGCCGTTCATGGGCACCTATTCTTCGGACGATTTCGAAAGCGGAACGCGCGCGGCTCTGGCGGGGGGCACCACGATGGTGGTGG
Organism: Paracoccaceae bacterium; assembly: GCA_013214665.1. Lineage (GTDB taxonomy): Bacteria > Pseudomonadota > Alphaproteobacteria > Rhodobacterales > Rhodobacteraceae. Next base: position 1,444 of record JABSSA010000454.1, on the reverse strand, counting down.
ATTTCTGCCTGCCCAATCAGGGCGAAGGCCTGTGGGATGCGGTCAAACGCTGGGACAACAAATCGACCCGCGCCAATTGTGACTACTCCTTCCACATGGCGGTGACATGGTGGGGCGAGCAGGTCTTTAACGACATGCAATCCATCGTGCAGGACAAGGGCATCAACACGTTCAAACACTTCCTCGCTTACAAAGGCGCGTTGATGGTGAACGACGATGAATTGTTCTCTTCCTTCAACCGCTTGGCCGAGCTGGGCGCAATTGCGATGGTGCATGCGGAAAACGGCGACGTGGTGGCAGAAATGACCGCCAAGCTGCTCGCCGAAGGTAACACCGGCCCCGAAGGTCACGCCTATTCCCGCCCAAGCCAGGTCGAAGGCGAAGCAACCAACCGCGCCATCATGATTGCGGATATGGCGGGCGTGCCGCTTTATGTCGTGCACACCTCATGCGAGGAAGCGCACGAGGCGATCCGGCGTGCGCGCCAGCAAGGCAAGCGCGTCTGGGGGGAGCCACTGATCCAGCACCTGACGCTGGATGAGCGCGAATATTTCGTGGACGATTGGGACCATGCCGCCCGCCGGGTGATGTCACCGCCATTCCGCGATGCGCGCCATCAGGAAAGCCTCTGGGCCGGGCTTCAGGCCGGATCGCTAAGCGTTGTCGCGACAGACCATTGCGCCTTTACCACCGAGCAAAAGCGCTATGGCGTGGGCGATTTTTCAAAGATCCCGAATGGCACAGGCGGTCTGGAAGACCGGATGCCGATGCTGTGGACTCACGGCGTGGCTACGGGGCGTCTGACGCCGAACGAATTCGTCGCCGTGACCTCAACCAACATCGCCAAGATCTTGAATTGCTACCCGAAAAAGGGCGCTGTTCTGGTGGGTGCGGATGCGGATCTGGTGGTGTGGGATCCCGAGAAGGAAAAGACCATCACCGCCGACAGCCAGCAATCTGCCATTGATTACAACGTCTTCGAAGGCAAGCACGTCAAAGGCCTGCCGCGCTTTACCCTGACACGTGGCCAGGTGGCCGTGCATGACGGAGAGGTGCGGACGCAGGAAGGCCACGGCAAGTTCGTAAAGCGGGAGCCGAACACATCAGTGAACAAAGCTTTGTCGAGCTGGAAAGACCTGACTGCGCCGCGCCCCGTACAGCGGACCGGCATTCCAGCAACCGGGGTGTAACCTTGCTCTCCGGTCTCAGCGCATTCACGGTCACACCGGCGGACGATGCCGGTGTTGTTGACACGGCCCACCTGCAACAGCTGGTCGCGCGGCTGGCGGGCAGTGCTGTGGCCTCTGTGGGCGTGCTGGGATCGACGGGGAGCTATATGTACCTCACCCCGGCTGAACGGGACCGGGCGCTTCATGCGGCGGTCGAGGCCGCAGAAAACACACCCGTTTTGGCCGGTGTTGGCGCGATGACCACGCGAGAGGTG
>JABSSA010000453.1 GCA_013214665.1 Paracoccaceae bacterium | reverse complement strand
GCATGACGGTCCGGACTTAAAGCGCAGACCCGCCGCAGAGCACAACAACTGGTTGAAGGGTGAAATAGCGAACAGACTGGGTTCGGGCGCGCCCGTACCCCACCCGGCGTCCATCGTCGCGGTTCGCAAAAGTGAGACATAAGCCAGAGACGCCCAATCTTGAAAATATGGGCGAATGACGTTGGGCTGCCCTCTGGTTTCAGACCTTACTGAATTGCGTGTTGATAGGCGATCCACCGATCAAGAAATTGAGCGGTGAACATGTTCGATCTATTCTGGCTAACAAATGCACAGATGGCGCGCCTTAAGCCTTTCTTCCCAAAGCCCCACGGCAAACCACGCACTGAAGCGTGAGCTGCCCGCGTCGCGCTCCTGATACCGGCAATTCCGGGAAGCCATGTGCTGAACCAAGGAACCTTAGCTTTCGCAAACCTGGTGAACGTCAAACATCGACCCAACCATTTGTTTCGGCAGAACGTATAATGGCATCAACAACGCGCTGGTTGGCAGCAGAGTTTTCAAGACTGACCACTGCAGTGGCGTTGCCTGCGAAAACGTCGCTCACATTTTCCACCTGGAGCGCGAATTGGAAGACGTCTGTGAAGGTCTTGGTTTCGCTGATTTGGTCGCCTTTAAACAAATAAACACTTTGAGCGCCTACATCGGCAGGATTGAAGCACGTTGGCATTTCGATCCGACCATGAGTGCCATAAACAATGATCGAATGGCTCTTGTCAGCTCGTGTATTCACATGGAAGTTGGCGTCAAAGCCATCGAATTCCATCCACGCAGAGGTGTTCACATCTGCAGCGGCGGTGTCGTCAAAGACCATACGTCCCAAGACACGTTTTGGCTCTTTCCCCGTGATCAATCGTGTCGCAAAGATCGGATACACGCCGACATCACGCAATGCCCCGCCATCGGCATGGTTTCGGATGTTTTCCGCGTCATCGAGAAAATAGGTGAAACACCCTTCTATATGCTTGATGTCACCAATGGCTCCGGATGCGATCCATGATCGAACGTGTTCCCATTGCGGATGATAAGCGACCATAAAGCCTTCCATCGCATGGCACTGGGCTTCCGTTGCGGCGTCGGCGATCTTTGCGACCTCTTCTGCCTTCATTGAAATGGGTTTTTCACAAAGCACATGTTTTCGTGCGGCAAGTGCTGACAGTGTTGCTTCGACATGCAGTTTATTTGGCAGTGGGATATAGACGGCGTCTATATCTGGATCTGCCAACAGCGCATCATACCCCTCGTAAACCTTTGGAATGTCAAATTTATCTGCCATTTCTTGGGCTTTACCCATGGATCGGCTTGCAAGGGCGCGCACCGAAGCATTAGACGCCGCCGCCGCCGCGGGAAGGAACATCTTATGTGCTATGCCAGCGGCACCGATTACACCCCATCGAATTGGATTGTTCACGTTGGATTTCCTTTCTGGATTGTCACCGCTCAGGCAGGCAAGCTGTTGTTGAGCATTTTTGATTTCTCACGCAATCATCATTTCAATCGTGCCCCGATAAGGCTACGCAGCGCCTTAGCTTCGCCATCGACAAAGGTTGATTACTCGTCACTACCAATACGCCTTTAGCCAATGTACCGGCACGGTTTGAGAAAAATTATCCTGGAGCCTTCAGCAACACTCAGATTTTGTCCGACCCATCAAGGCCAAGTGATTTGAGCGCTTCTTGGGCACATTCGACGTCTTCGACACCCGCAGCTCCCGATACTCCGATTGCACCAATGAGAGAGGCGTTTTGACGAATTGGAAGCCCGCCGTCCCAAGCGCACAATCTCGGACGTGTTTGAAGCCCCATGGCAAGGTCTGGTGAAGATGACATGCGTTCAAAAAAAGCGCGTGTTGATTTACCCAAGGTCGCCGTAAATGCTTTGTCCGTTGCGATGTCCAAAATGGTCGGAGAGACACCATCCATACGTGCTGCAGCGACCATTGCGCCCGTTGGATCGAGAATTGCTACCGCGATTTTCCACTCGTGAACCCGAGCATGCTCCATAGCACGGGTAACGAGCTCCTGAGCGGCGTCACAGGAAATCGCGGTTATGTTTGATGTCATTTCCATGAGAGAGGTCCTTGCTAAAGTTGATGCGCGGTTTTGATCATGTCCGCAGCGTTTTCAGCGATCATGATCGTCGTGGCGTTGGTGTTCGATGAGATGAGTTTCGGCATGATCGACGCATCGGCGATCCGAAGACCATCCACGCAGTTTGCTCGGAGTTGAGGATCAACAACGGCGTCGGGATCAATGCCCATGCGGCAAGTTCCCACCGGGTGGTGGTCCGTCTTAGCATGCGAGCAGGCATAGTCGATTAGATCCTCTTGAGAGAGCAAGCCCTGCCCCGGTAGCACTTCTCTCTCAATAAACGCTGATAGCGGCTTGGAACTCAGAATCTCCCGCGCCATTTGCAGGCCACGCAACCCCATAGCCTTGTCATACGGATCAGCCCAATAGTTTGGGTCGATCAAAGGTGGCGCTTTGGGATCGGCAGAATGCAGTCGTACAGTCCCGCGAGACCTTGGCCGCAGATAGGCAGAATTTAACGTCACGCCGCCACGTGGCATATGGGCGACGCCTGCCTCGATACCCGAACCAAGGCCGAGGTGAAACTGTATGTCCGGCGAACGCGCGGCTTCATCTGCGAACCCAAAACCACCGGTCTCGAAGAGGCTGGACGCGGCAGGGCCCGATCGCGTCAGAGCAAATCGCAGGCCCGCGATTAGAGAGTTTAAACCCGATGCATAAGCATCATAGGTGTGTGGCCCGGTACATGCCGAAATCGTAAAGAGATCTAGATGATCTTGCAGATTGTTGCCTACGTTTGGCGCATCGCAAACGGCGGTTACGCCACACTCTTCGAGATGCCGAACTGGTCCAATCCCCGAGAGCATCAACAAACGAGGTGAGCCGATTGCGCCGCTGCTCAGAATGACTTCGGAACCAGCACCAATAGTCTCGCCGTCTATGTCGACCCCCGTGATACGGCCGTTCGCCACTTTCAATCGATTGACGTGGACTCCGGTGCGAATTTCCAGGTTCGGTCGCTTGGCCGCGGGCCACAAAAACGCCGCGGCAGTCGAACTGCGCACAGCATTTCGCTGGGTCAGTTGGTAATAGCCAACACCTTCGCGGCTCTCCCCGGCCATGTCTGGGTTAAATGGAATGCCCAGTGAGGCCGCGGCCTCAAAAAACGCCTCGCAGATCGGCAGCGGTGCTGCTGGTCTAGAAACGCCAAGGGGACCGTCTTGCCCATGGTGCGGTGCGCCGAAACTGTCATTGTTTTCGGTTTTTCGAAAATATGGCAGCACATCCGCATAATCCCAGCCGGTACACCCCATTTGCGCCCATTCGTCAAAATCAAGCGGGTGGCCGCGCGTGTAGATCTGGGCATTGATTG
>JABSSA010000452.1 GCA_013214665.1 Paracoccaceae bacterium | reverse complement strand
GGCACACCCGTGCCGTTGTCGGCAACTTCCAACACAACATCCGAAACGTCCTGTTTTGCAGTCACCTCAATCTTACCATCCCGCGGGGAGAACTTGATCGCGTTTGACAACAGGTTTTCCAGGATTTGTACAATACCCTTCACGTCTGCTTTGACATGCAGGTCTGGCCCCCCTTCGACGTCGAACACCAGCGATTGGTCCTCTCGCAACATGGGTTGCGCTATTTGGCCCATCTCTTCCAACAGGCTTTCGCAGTCAATCGGCAAAAGATCATACGTGACTTCGCCCGATTGCAGCGCTTGCAAATCAAGAAGATCGCTCACCAACGAATTCATCCGATCCGCGCTTTTGTTGGCCAGCTTGACCACACGCAAAACACTGTCGTCAAATTCGCCCAACGACCCGCCTTCGAGCATCGCCAATGCTCCAAGAATCGCGGTGAGCGGCGTGCGTAACTCGTGGCTGACGGTGGCCAGGAATTGATCCTTTTGATGTTCCAATTCAATGCGTTCCGAGATGTCGATGGACTGGAACAACAGTTTGACGTGACCGGTTTGATCTTCTGTTCGGCACGCGCTGACCAGCGCTGTGCGAAAGCTCCCATCCTTGCGCAAAAACTTACATTCAAATTCGAACTCGGAAAGTTCGTCAGCCTGCAGCGCCAACAATTTGCCAACCACAACCGGATCGGAGTCGAACTTTGCCAACCGGTAATACGGCATGCCAGACAGTTCAGCCGAGGAATAACCAACAAAGTCGCAAAACACCTGGTTGCAATAGAGCAGCATGCCATCAAGTGAAAACATAGCGGTCGACGCAGGCGAACGTTCCAGGATCAGTTGTTTTTCAGAATTGCGGATCTCAGCGATTTCCTTGGCCACCATTTCCGCCGTAACGTCGGTATGCGTGCCCGCCAAACGGGCGGGTTCGCCGGTGCTGGTCCATTCAACGATGGCCGCATCTGATTGGATCCAGATCCAACGTTCTTCCATATGACGGAACCGGAACACGGTTTTGCTCTTGTCGACCTGACCCGCCAACAATGCGGCGTCGGCTTCTTTGACTTTTTCCAAGTCATCCGGATGCACACGTTTGAGCCACTCTGCCTGTGGTGGCCTTGACGAATTCGGGTCCATGCCGATCATGGTTTTCCACGTGCTCGACACAACGGACACACCTGTGCGCAGATCCACGTTGAACAACCCGACCCCGGAATTGTCGAGAATGGTCTGAACAACGTCCAGCGAAAGATAGGAACTTTGAACGTCTTGCGTGGAAAGGGCACTTATTTTTGTCATTGGCTCAGGCCTTGTCGGATCGTCGTTCGACGCTGTTGGCCATGCATTACGATGGCACTTTAGTCTGCTCTTTTCGTTAAAAGTTAACACACGGATAAGTAGCTACCAAAGAAATTTACAAAACTATTGGCAGCGTTAATTTCGTCTTAACCGGGTCTCGCCCACACATGGGCATTTCGCCCCAAATTAAGGCATTTTTCCTACAAAAACCGGGACAAAGTGGGATAATCCCCTCTTTTCCGGCACAGAGCCAATCGCACCCGCCGCCACGCGTTTACAATTGGCAGACGCTTGTTATAGGTCAGCCAACCTTTTCCAACCGCTTATAGGACAGACCAGATGAGCCTTATTGTTGATATCCATGCCCGCGAAATCCTGGACAGCCGAGGCAACCCAACCGTGGAAGTCGACGTGACCTTGGAAGACGGAACACTTGGCCGTGCGGCGGTGCCATCTGGGGCCTCGACAGGGGCCTATGAGGCGGTCGAACGGCGCGATGGCGACAAGGACCGCTACAAAGGCAAAGGCGTTTTGGAGGCCTGCGCCGCGGTCAACGGTGAGATTGCCGAAGCCTTGGTCGGCGCCGAAGCTACGGATCAAGTCGAGCTGGACATGGCGATGATCGAGCTTGATGGCACAGACAACAAAGGCCGGTTGGGCGCGAACGCCATTCTGGGCGTTTCATTGGCGGCGGCCAAGGCGGCGGCGGATTACACTGGGCAACCGCTTTATCGCTATGTGGGCGGGACATCGGCGCGTATGTTGCCTGTTCCGATGATGAACATCATCAATGGCGGCGAGCACGCGGACAACCCAATCGATATCCAGGAATTCATGATCATGCCGGTCGCTGCAGAGAATATGCGCGACGCTATCCGCATGGGCGCCGAGGTGTTTCACACGCTCAAAGCCGAGCTGAGCGCGGCTGGCTTGGCCACAGGGATCGGCGATGAAGGCGGCTTTGCGCCCGACATCAGCTCCACCCGAGAAGCACTTGATTTTGTTATGAAGTCGATTGAAAAGGCCGGATATACACCAGGCAGTGATATCTACCTCGCGCTCGATTGTGCGGCGACCGAATATTATAAAGACGGCGCCTATGTACTGAGCGGTGAAGGCACGACACTCACCTCTGAGGAAAACGCGGCATATCTGGCCGCGCTTGTTGGCGACTATCCCATTATCTCTATCGAAGACGGCATGTCGGAAGATGATTGGGACGGCTGGCGCGCGCTGACCGATCTTTTGGGCGACAAGACACAGTTGGTGGGCGACGATCTGTTTGTCACCAACCCTGCCCGGCTGAGCGACGGGATTGCGCGCGGCTGCGCCAATTCCATGTTGGTCAAGGTGAACCAGATCGGCACCCTGACCGAGACGCTGCAGGCGGTCGATATCGCGCACCGGGCGCGGTACACCAATGTGATGTCGCACCGTTCAGGCGAAACCGAAGACGCGACGATTGCGGATTTGGCCGTGGCCACAAACTGTGGGCAGATCAAAACTGGCTCGCTGTCCCGTTCTGATCGGATGGCCAAGTATAACCAGTTGATCCGTATCGAAGAATCTTTGGGTGCGTCGGCGCTTTATGCCGGTGCGAGCATCTTGAAGTGATCAAAGGATGGGGGCGGATATGACAGATGTGATTGTGCGCCCCATCACCTTGCCGGACGAAGCGGAGGCGTTGGCGCGCCTTTGCTGGAATTACCGATCTTTTCTGGTGCCGCGCGCGGCGCATGTGCCGGATATGGTCGAAACCTATTATGCCGAAGACGATTACGCCGCATTGATTGACCGCTTGCCGGACATTCACAAACGCCCCAGAGGGCAAATCTTTGTGGCGGAACGAGACGGCGTGATCGGCGGCTGTGCGATGTATTACCCAATTTCGGAAACAGTGACTGAAATCAAACGGATATACGTTGAAGATACCTTGCGCGGCACTGGCGCGGGTCACAAGTTGATCAATGCGTGCATCGCTGCGGCGCGCGAAGATGGCTATGCGCGGATGGTGCTCGACACAATCCACACGTTGACCGAGGCGATCACGCTTTATGAGCGGATGGGCTTTGCGGCCTGCGATCCCTTCTATGAGCCTGATCCGGCCTATGTTGAAACGCTGCGCTTTTTTGATCTTCCTTTGACTTAGGCAACCTAATTTATCGCGTTGTGCGCGGTTAACCGCAGAGCCGTGCGAAGGACGCTGTCCCTCGCGCTCCCTGGAGTATTTTGGTCCAAAAGAATGGGGAACGGTGAGGATATGGGTGCGGTTTCACATCCCGAAACATCGTCGCTGACCTTGTTCCGAAAGGGGCCGCGCTATACCTTGGGCGTATGACCGGACAAGAGATCATCGACCATCTGAACCTCTCACCACATCCCGAAGGTGGGCATTATCGCCAGACCTGGGCAGAGCCGGGCGATGGGCGCGCGCGCATGACGGCGATCTATTTCCTGTTGCAAGCTGGTGAGCACAGTCATTGGCACCGCGTCGATGCGACGGAAATCTGGCTTTACCACGCCGGTGCGCCGCTGACGCTGTCTTTGGCGTCAGATGAAAATGGCCCAAAGATGGACCACACATTATCGGGCGATTTGCGGATTGGCATGCCGCAAGTCATCGTGCCGAAAGATCATTGGCAAAGCGCACGCAGCACCGGCAATTGGACCTTGGTGAGTTGTACAGTTTCCCCCGGTTTTCGGTTCAGCGGTTTCACCCTGGCCGACCCTGGTTTTGACATTCCCGGCTCCGCCTGATGGATCATGTGACATTGATTGCAGCTTTGCCGCGCGACGTTAAATCAACGTTAACAGCGCGTTCAGACCGCCGCGGGTTGGGGCATATGGCCTCTTACCTCGGTGTTCTGGCGCTTTCGTCTTGGGGGATTGCCGCGCAGGTGCCGTTTTGGGGGACGCTGGTTCCCGTACAGGGCATTTTGATCGTGTTTCTGTTCACGCTGAGCCACGAATGCACGCATTATACCCCGTTTGCCAACAAGCGGCTCAACGATTGGGTGGGTCATGCGGTGGCGCTGCCTCTGATGTTGCCGTTTGTGTGGTTCCGGTATTTCCACCTGGCGCATCACAAATACACCAATGATCCCGAACGCGATCCAGAGCTAGCGGGAGAAGGGCGGCCAGAGACCTGGCGCGCCTATCTGATCTATCTTTCTGGCTGGGGGTATTGGTCGGGGAATGCGCGCACGCTTTGGGGCAACGCCTTTGGCACCATAGACGCGCCGTACCTGCCCCAGCGCCAGCACGGGGCCATGCGGCGCGAGGCGCGGGTTCTGTTGGCGCTATACGCGGTGCTGGCGCTTAGTCTGTTTGTATCGCCATTGGCGCTGTGGCTCTGGGCATTGCCCGCGCTCATCGGCCAGCCGGCGTTGCGGCTTTATCTGCTGGCAGAGCATGGGCATTGCCCGCCCAACCGAAATTGCTGATCCAGCGGGAGTAACGTTCGATCAGAACCGTGTTGTTATCCGGCCCAATGTCGGAGACG
>JABSSA010000451.1 GCA_013214665.1 Paracoccaceae bacterium | reverse complement strand
CCTGGGCGGGGGGCGAGATCGCCACCGCCAAGGCAGCACTTGCCGCCGCATTCCCAACCGATGACACATGGGGCCCTGCCGCCGTGATGGACGAGGCGCGCAACGTGTTACCGCGCAACACACTGGCGACGGCAGACAGCGGCGCGCACCGTATTTTGCTCAGCCAGATGTGGCCCTGTTACGAGCCGCGCGGGCTGATGCAGTCTTCCGCGCTCTGCACTATGGGCTGTGCCGTGCCGCTTGCCATTGGGGCGGCGTTGGCCAGCCCCGACCGCCCGGTGATTTCCTTTTCCGGCGATGCCGGTTTTCTGATGGTCGCGGGCGAATTGGCGACCGCGTCTGAAACCGGTGCACGCCCGATTTTCCTTGTGTTTGTAGATGCCTCGTTGGCCTTGATCGAAAAGAAACAGCGCGAACGCCAGATGGTAAACGCAGGTGTGGATTTCGCCACCCACGACTTTGCCCAGATGGGGCGTGCCTTTGGCGGCGCGGGCGTGGATGTGCGATCGCGCGAGGAACTACGCGCCGCACTGGAAGACGCGATGCGGGCGGAAACGTTCACCGTGATTGCCGCACATATCGACAGGGGAGCTTACGATGGCCGGATCTGATCACCCCAAAGGCCCGCTGGACGGGCTGTTTGTTCTGGACTTGAGCCGCATTCTGGCAGGCCCGACCTGTACCCAGCTTTTGGGTGATATGGGGGCCACGGTCATTAAAGTGGAAAACCCGGCGACCGGCGGGGATGACACGCGCGGCTGGGGGCCGGTTTATGCCAAGGACAAGGCCGGAGAGGCCACCGATCTGTCGGCCTATTTCATGTCGGCCAACCGCAACAAGCTGTCTGTGGCGATTGATCTGGGCACCGCTGAAGGACAGGAGCAGGTCAAGGCGCTTGCGGCGCGCGCGGATGTGGTGATCGAAAACTACAAGCCCGGCGGCTTGGTGAAGTTTGGGTTGGATCACGCCACCATGTGCGCGGCTTATCCGGGGCTGGTCTATTGTTCGATCTCGGGCTTTGGGCAAACCGGCCCCAATAGCGCACTGCCAGGCTATGACCTGATGGCGCAAGGCTATGGCGGGATCATGTCGCTGACGGGTGATCCGGAAGGGGCACCCACAAAGGTGGGTGTGGGGATCGCGGATGTCATGTGTGGCATGTACGCGACGATCGGCATTCTGGCGGCGCTGCGCCATCGTGACAAAACCGGCGAGGGTCAGCATATCGATCTGGCGCTGGTAGATGCCCAGATGGCTTGGCTGATCAACGAAGGCTGCAATTTCCTGACCTCCGGTGAAGAGCCTGTGCGCCGCGGTAACGCGCATCCCAACATCGTGCCGTATGACGCTTTTGCCTGTTCCGACGGTCACGTGCTGGTCGCCGTTGGCAATGACGCACAGTTTCAGCGGTTCTGCGATCTGTTGGGGCTGGCCGACGCGGGCGCAGATCCGCGGTTTACAACCAACGTCCTCAGGATCGAAAATCGCGACGCGTTGACGGAAATTCTGGCGCAAGCGATTGCGCAAGTCACGATGTCGGATCTGTTGGATCGCATGGCAAACGCCAAAGTGCCGGGCGGGCCGATCCACACCGTCGCGCAAGCCTTGCGGTCAGAGCAGGCCGAGGCACGAGGCGCTGTTGTGTCCGTTCCGCGCGAGGATATCGATCGGGGCGCTGTGGAATTGTTGGGGAATCCCCTGAAATTTTCCAAGACACCGGTCACCTATCGCAAAGCACCCCCGCGCTTTGGCGAAGACACGGACGATGTTCTTGAAATGCTTGCTGAAACAACGGGCGATTTGACACCCTCGTGAGCAGAAAGCTGCCGGATTTCAGGTAGCTTTGCCTACAATTGATCACAGAATTGCCGAGCGTCTTCACCTTTCCGTGTGACTCCGCAGCAAGTCATGCACCACGAAAATTCATGGGCTACATACAAGCCAGTGAAACGTGACAACAGGGCTGAGTGCATGACATTTGACATTTGCGATGCAACGGTAACTTTGCGTGATCAACGCGATCTTGCCGACTGGAACAATATGATTTTGGCCTTCCTGTCGCATGGCAAATCAACCCCCGAACATCTTGGTGCCTTGCTGGAGCGCAATCCTGAGTTCGCGATGGGGTACGCGGCCAAGGGGCTCTTTTCGATGATGATGGGCCGGGCCGAATTGGT
>JABSSA010000450.1 GCA_013214665.1 Paracoccaceae bacterium | reverse complement strand
CGGCATGGCCGCGGCGATGAACGGCATGGCGCTGCACGGTGGCCTGCGCCCTTATGGCGGCACGTTCATGTGCTTTACTGACTACGCGCGCCCCTCCATGCGCCTGTCGGCTCTGATGCAGATCCCGGTCGTCTACGTGATGACCCACGATTCCATCGGTCTGGGCGAAGATGGCCCGACGCACCAGCCTGTCGAACATGTCGCCATCAGCCGCGCGACCCCCAACACCTATGTGTTCCGCCCTGCGGACGCGGTGGAAACAGCGGAAAGCTGGGAACTGGCGCTGTCGATGACATCCTCGCCATCGGTTCTGTCGCTGACCCGTCAGGGCCTGCCGACCGTGCGGACCGAGCACAAGACCAAGAACCTCACCGCGCAAGGCGCCTATGTTCTGGCCGAGGCCGAAGGCAAGCGTCAGGTGATCCTAATCGCCACAGGCTCCGAAGTGTCGCTTGCGATGGAGGCCCGCGCCGCATTGCAGGCCGAGGGCATTGGCACGCGGGTTGTCTCTATGCCTTGCATGGAGCTCTTTGCCGAACAGGATGAGGCCTACCGCAAGCGCGTGCTGCCCGGTGGGGCCGTGCGTGTGGGCGTTGAGGCAGCTGTGCGTCAGGGCTGGGATCGCTGGCTGCTGGGTGAGCGTGGCAGAGAGGCGAAAGCCAATTTTGTCGGGATGGACAGCTTTGGCGCCTCCGCACCCGCGGGCACTCTGTTTGAAAAGTTCGGCATTACGGCAGAGGCTGTGGCCGAGAAAGCCAAAGCGCTGCTCTAACTTCTGCGCATCCAAGATTGTCAGGCGGGCCGCAGTTTGCGGCCCGTTTGCTTTTTGGGGGCTACTGCAACCTTCTGGCAGGAAAGCCGCTGATCGTGCTTACCTTCGCGGGCCGCGATGTTTTAGGATCATGGGATGACACGCTCCGATCTGGAAAACCGGCTATTAGAGTTTGACGGCGTGGCCGTCACGATCCTGTCCGAAGCGCGCGAGGCTTGCGGCGAAATGGCTGACTATTGGCCCGAATTGGTGCGCTTGTCGCCCAGTTCCGAAGGGCACATCAGCGCCGCTGCCACCTGGATCATCAAGGCCGAACTGGAAGACGGCGCAACACCACCCGCCCCCGCACTTGCAAACCTGATTAGCGCGCTTTCAGACATAAGCGCGTGGCAAGCACAATTGCACCTCTGCCAATGCCTGCACCTCGCCTCGCTTAGCACTGATCAGGCCCGAGCCGCCGCTAAATGGGCCACCGGTTTCGCTATTCACAAACGCCCCTTCCTGCGCGCCTGGAGCCTGAACCTGCGTGCTGCACTTGGGGTCAATCATGCGGTGCTTGCAAAAGATGGCCAAAAGGCGCGGGAGACCGCGCTGGCCGACACCGCCGCCTCTGTTCGCGCCCGCGCGCGGCATATGCCCGGTTAGGCTACAACTTCGCCAATCAAGACCTGCGGGCGCACATTGGTGAAATTGGGCACATCCGCCATCACTGGCCCACCAACCGCCAGCGCCGCCTGCATCGCACCCTCATCGTCAAAGGTCATCGTCGCAATCGCGTGGAACCCTGCTGGAGCGCCCGCCGCACCACCGGCCACACCTTTGGTGACCAAAGCCGACGCGATATGTGCGCCCATATGCTCTTGCACCAATTTCATATGCGTGTCCGCATAGTAGGCGTGATCAAACTCACTGCCGTCCGATATCGGGTAAATAACCTGGAAAGAAACAGGCATGGGCGCATCCTCTTTTAGGGGGTCTCTGTGAGACATATCTGATGTTTGCAGGTTTTATGGCGGTTGCCAACGGATTTGCAGGGCGCCTGTGACCAACATAAGCCGCAGGCCATTGCCCCGTCGCAATCAGGTCGATAGGGAAGAGAGATCGGGCAACGAGCAAGGCAGATGACATGGCGTTTTTCAAAAAGCTGAAAGACCGTTTGTTCAAATCTTCCTCCAAACTGGATGAAGGCTTGGAAGCAATTGTCGAAGATGGCGGCGAAGAAACAACGCTGACCGCCGAAGAGATCGCCGTTCCGCAAGCGGAAGCGGTGCCGCAAGAGCCTGCGCCGCTGCCAGAGCCCGAGCCGGTGCCAGATCCGGTGCCCGCTGCGCCGGAGGAAGTTACCCCCGCGCCGGAGCCGGAGCCCATTCCAGAGCCGGAACCTGAACCGATCCCTGCCCCGGCGCCAGAACCAGAGCCTGAGCCGGTTGTCGAAACCGCACCTGTGTCGGAACCTGAACCTGAACCTGAACCTCAACCGGAAGCGGCTTCGGCACCAGCACCAGCACCAGCACCAAAGCCTGCGCCCGCACCCGAGCCAACACCCAAACCGGCCCCCGCACGCGGCGGCCTGCTTGGGCGTCTGTTCCGACGTCAAGCCGATGCGCCCGTGCTGCGCCGTACGCTGGACGATGACATGCTCGAACAGCTCGAAGAATTGCTCATCGCCTCAGATATGGGTGTGGACACCGCGCTGCGCGTGACCGCCAACATGGCCGAAGGGCGCATGGGCAAAAAGCTGTCGGTCGATGAAATCAAGGCCCTGCTGGCGCAGGAAATCTCGCGCATCATGGAGCCGATCGCCCGCCCCCTGCCGATCTATCCCAAGACACCACAGGTCGTGCTGGTCGTGGGCGTGAATGGGTCCGGCAAAACGACCACCATCGGCAAGCTCGCCAGCCAGTTTCGCGCGGCGGGCAAAAGCGTGGTGATCGCAGCCGGTGACACATTCCGCGCTGCAGCCGTGGAGCAATTGCAAGTCTGGGGCGACCGCGCCGGTGTGCCCGTGCTGACCGCGCCCGAAGGCTCAGACCCGGCTAGCCTCGCGTTTGATGCGATGGCGCAAGCACAGCGTGACGGAGCGGATCTGTTGATGATCGACACAGCCGGGCGTTTGCAAAATCGCGGCGACCTGATGGAAGAACTGGCCAAGATCGTGCGGGTGATCCGCAAGCATGATGAAAGCGCGCCGCACAACACGCTTTTGGTGCTGGATGCGACCACGGGGCAGAACGCCCTGAGCCAGGTCAAGATTTTTCAGGAAGTGGCCGACGTGTCTGGCCTTGTGATGACCAAGCTTGATGGTACGGCCAAAGGCGGTGTGCTGGTGGCGCTGGCCGATCAGTTCGGCCTGCCGATCCATGCCATCGGCGTGGGTGAACAAATCGATGATCTGGACGCCTTTGACCCCGAAGAATTCGCCGCCGCGCTGACCGGGGTGAACGCGGACTAGTATAGGCTCTCAGGCGCGAAGGTCAGTTCGGGCGCGAACCGGATCACGAGGTGATCCGGATTTTTCTACTGGCAATTGACGGCGTTTTCCGCAGCCGCATGGCTGAACCGGCCAAGAGCGCGGGCTTCCAGCCGTCCGTTCACCAATCGCGTCGCCACCAGCTCCCGCCAGGTGGCTGAGGCCGTGATGATCTCTGGCCCCTCCCCGCAATCGCGCAGACCGCCGGTGATAAAGGGCTCTCCGATGCGGTGATTGGTCAGCCCGCCTTGGTCGGCCACATGCACCAACGCACCATCCACGTACCGCCAGACGCGCAGCCGTTTGGCCAGATGCGGTCGGTCGATATAGGCCAGCTCCACCGCGCCATCCCCATCAAGATCAGCGATGGCCGCAGGCGCGAGCCAGCGGTTGCGCGTGCCTATGTGAGGCGTGGCAATCCGCGTCAGCGCGCCGTTGTCCAGCCGATACACCACCAGCGCGGCCCCGGCGGAAAAGGCGCTTTCGACCACGACCGCTTCGGGCCTGCCGTCGCCGTCCACGTCGGCCAAACGCGGGGCGATATCTTCGAACACCGACGTCTGTGGCAGACGCACACAAGCCTCCGCCCCCGGTCCGATCAGGCACAGACGGCCCCATTCCGGTAGGTCACCCATAATCGCATGGCCATAGCGATTGGTCGGTTCGTCAAAACGCGCCGTCCAATCGCCGTCTGTTACCGCAACGCTTTCAGCCCAGGCAGCCGCTGCGCTCAGCGCAAGAGCGGCCGCGCAGGCGATCTGGCGGATCATATCTGTTTTTCGGGCATCTGCACGACAAGCCCGTCGAGCGCATCCGTGACCTTGATCTGGCAGGTCAAACGCGAACGGGTTTCGTCGGGCTCATAGGCGAAATCGAGCATATCCGTTTCCATGCCGTCTTTGGCCGGTATCCGGTCAACCCAATCGGGATGAACATAGACATGGCACGTGGAACAGGCGCAGGCGCCGCCGCAATCCGCTTCGATACCGGGGATATTGTTGTCACGTGCGCCTTCCATCACGGTCAGCCCGTTTTCAACATCTACGACGTGCTCTTTGCCGCCGTGTTCGACATAGGTAATTTTGGCCATCTTCGCCTCTTGGTTCCTCAACTTGCGAAAACCTATCTGGCTCCGTTTGTACACGCCAGCAGCTTTTGCGACCGATCCGTGCCGCTCTTGTGTTTTATCTCATTTGTTCTATTTTTGTTCTCATGCAGATTGCCTCAGCCCATCCCGATGCACCGTCACGCCCCGCCTATCAAACCTGGCCCCGCCCCCCTTCTTGCTTGCGGGCCGATCAGCTGGATCTGCCGCCGGTCAATGCGCGGGTGGCTGTTGCGGGGCTGGTGATCCTGCGCCAGCGACCCGGCACCGCCAAGGGGGTGATCTTTCTGACGCTGGAGGATGAGACCGGCGTGGTGAATGTGATTGTCTGGCGGCATATCTACGAACGCTTCCGCCGCGCGGTGATTGCCGGCCGGATGCTGCGGGTGACGGGGCGGATGCAGCGGGCGCATAACGTGACCCATGTGCTGGCCGAAGAGATTGAGGATATCTCGGCCATGCTGGATCAGTTGCTTACGGCTGGTGGGGGATGAGTATTTGTCTCCAGAAGAAGACCAAGGTGGTGCGTTAGACTGGCCAAAACGCCGGTTTCACGGTAGGATTTCGCAAAAGAAGCCGATGAGGCGCGAGCATGACATCACAGATCCGACTTGGGCTGGCCGCTTTGGCCTTGGCCGCAGGGTGCAGCACGCCACCGCCTGTGGCGTCATCGTTGATCGAACCTGACTTGTTGCAGACCACCGACATCGCGCCGCCAGGGGCTGCGCCGGGATCCTGCTGGGGTAAGGTGGAGAGCGCGGCTGTAGTGGAGACCGTACAGCGCAAGGTGCTGGTACAGCCGGCGCAGATCACCTCAGACGGGATCATTCAGGCGCCGCCTGTGTATCGTGACGAAGATCAGACCCGGATTGTGAAGCCACGTCAGGCGACATGGTTTGAGACACCGTGTAACGCTCAGATGACCGAAGGGTTTGTGGCCTCGGTACAGCGGGCGCTGACCGCGCGCGGCCTCTATAACGGGCCGGTGAACGGTCGGATGGATGCGCGCACGCGCGCCGCTGTGCGCCGGTATCAGGCGGCTGAGGGGTTGGATTCGGGTATTTTGTCGGTGGCGGCGGCGCGCAAGCTGGGGCTTTGGACGGTGTCGGCGGAGACGGGCTTGGGGTGAGCGCGGCTTTTGCACAGGTCGATGTCTTTTCTGACCGCGCGCTGAGCGGTAACCCTTTGGCAGTGGTCACGCTAGACCGCCCTCTTCCGGATGACAGGATGCAGGCGCTGGCGGCCTGGACCAATCTGAGCGAAACGGTCTTTGTACTGCCCCCCGATGTGACCGGGGCACATTACAGCTTGCGTATCTTCACGCCCGTGACCGAATTGCCTTTTGCAGGCCATCCCACTTTGGGCGCGGCGGCAGTATGGGCGCACAGCCACAACCATGCCGGCCCCGAGATCGTCCAACATTGCGCCGCCGGGCTGATCCGGGTGCGCAGGGACGCGGCGGCGCGTTTTGCCTTTCTCGCCCCGCCTTTGCGGCGAGCGGAAGCGCTGAGCGCATCCGACATTGCGCATCTTGCACAGGCTGTGGGGATTGCTCCCGGCGACGTGTGTGCAGGGGCATGGGTCGACAACGGGCCAGGTTGGTGCGCGCTGGAGCTGAGCTCTGCGGCACTTCTGTGGGCGGCAACGCCTGACTATGCCACGCTGGCCGGTCAGCGCTTGGGTCTGGTGGCCGCAACCGAAGGGGATGCCGCATATGAGGTGCGGGCCTTTTCGGCCAGCGGGTTCGAAGATCCGGTGACCGGTAGCCTGCAGGCCGGGATCGCGCAATGGATGCGGGCGCGGGCGGCCAGTCTGGGAGATCGCTGGACAGCGCGCCAGGGCCGGATGGTGGGGCGGGACGGATGGGTTTACATCACCTGCGACGGAGATGATCTGTGGATCGGTGGCGATGTGTGCGCGGTCATTGAGGGGCGGATTTCGCTCTGACTTTCATCTTTCGTGCGCAAAAAAAGCCCCGGCGCAGGTCCGGGGCTTTTTCATTTCTTCACATCTCAAAACAGGCTCAGCCGTTGTCAAGCCCCAGCGCCACAAAGCGCGGGTCGCCGCCACGGCGCACCAGCAGCAGGAGCGATTTGCGGCCTGCGTCTTTGACCTCTTGCATCCGTGTTTCGAAATCCTTGATCGAGCCGATGGCCTGCTGGCCTGCTTCGGTGATCACGTCGCCCGCGCGCAGGCCCTTTTCGTAGGCTTCGGAGGCTTCGTCCACATTTGTGACCGCAAGCCCTTGCACCTCTTCATCCAGTCCCAGTTCGCCGCGCATCTCGTCGGTGAGCGGCATCAGCGTCAGACCCAGTGTCTCGAGGCTGGAGGGGCCTTCGGGCTCGGCTGGCGCAGGTGCGGCGGCTGGCACGGCGCCTTCTGCCTCTTCGCGGCGGCCCAGCGTGACGCGCAACGTCATGGTTTCGCCGTCGCGGAAGACCAGAACGCGCACGGTTTCACCGACGGGCGCATTGCCCACCTGACGCACGAGACCACGGGTGTCTTCGACTTTCACACCAGCAAATTCGAGGATCACGTCTTCGGGCTGCATCCCGGCATCTTTGGCCGGGCCATCCGGTACGGATGTGACCATCGCGCCCTCGGCGCTGTCGAGGCCGATGGATTCCGCGATGTCCGGTGTCACGTCCTGAATACGTACACCCAACCAGCCACGGCGGGTTTCCCCGAACTCGCGCAACTGATCAACCACGCGGGTCACGACGTTAGAGGCCATGGAAAAGCCGATGCCGATGGAACCGCCGTTGGGCGACAGGATCGCGGTGTTCACACCAATAACCTCGCCGTCCATGTTAAAGAGCGGGCCACCGGAATTGCCGCGGTTGATGGCGGCGTCGGTCTGGATGTAGTCGTCATAGGTGCCCGAAAGCGCGCGATTGCGGGCTGAGACGATCCCCGCCGAGACAGAAAAGCCCTGCCCCAGCGGGTTACCCATCGCAACAACCCAATCGCCAACGCGGGCGTCATCGGAATTGCCGAAAGGTACGAATTTCAAGGGGCCATCCGCTTCTACCTTCAAAAGCGCAATGTCTGTGTTCTTGTCTGTGCCGATCACTTTGGCAGGCAGGCGTTCTTCCGGCTGGCCTTCCCCAGGGAAGAATTCAATCAAAATCTCATCCGCGCCTTCGATCACGTGG
>JABSSA010000045.1 GCA_013214665.1 Paracoccaceae bacterium | reverse complement strand
GTTCTCTTTCTGAAGCCGCTTCAGTTCCTTCAGTTGATCTACACCCATTCCACCGTATTGCTTGCGCCACCGGTAATAGGTCTGTTCAACAACACCGATCTGTCTGATTGCATCCAGCCGGGGCAGGCCTTGCCCCATCAGCACCTCAACCTGCCGTAACTTCGAGACAATCTCTTCTGGCTTCGGTCGCTTGTTTGCCATCCTTGATCCTCCGTTTCCTAAACATAGCGGTGGACCAGTTCAGATGGGGAGGCTCAGTCCTGGCGCAGCACCGCCAGTTGCTCCGTCACCCGGCGCAGATCACTCTTGAGAGCAGAGATCCGCCGCTTTGCAGACTGAACTTCGCCTTCAGTCTCGGAAAACAGCGACAGAATGCTGCTGATCCGAGTGCCGATCTCAAACTTGGCTTCATCAGGGCTGCTGGGAAGCTGGCAAACAGCGCTGAGAATGCCGTCGCAAAGAAGGCCAATAGGACTCAGCTCGCCAGCATCCGTCTCCTGCTGACCCGGCAGCCAGCCGGGCTCTTGGATGGTCATTTCAAATTTTCCTCATGGGGTATCGGCCTTCGCCCGCCAACCGGACGCAGGGAGTCGCACACCGGAACAGCGAGAAGCTGGCCCGGCTGAGGCACCCTTCCGTGAAGACAAGCAAAGACAGCCCATCCCGACCCGCCGTTTACGGTCAGGGCCGGTTCGCTCATCTTTCCATTTCAAGAAGTGTGCCTATCGAGTGAGGGGTGCCGGCGCCCATGCAGAACCCTAACGATGGATCGCAGGATTTGCTAGGGTCAGGACTAATAGTCAGTAAATAACGAGAGTTGCGAGGGCGATGGCGGACAGGAAGACCTTCGGGCATCTGTCGTATCGTGTTGCGACGCGTCGCCAGTCTTTCAGCCTGCCGAACATGATCTCGATACGGTTGCGTCGTTTGTAGCGTCGCTTGTCGTACCGGACGATCGCCTTGCGTTGTTTCCGGCCCGGGATGCAGGGGCGTATCCCCTTGTCTTTCAACGCGTCTCGGAACCAATCCGCGTCATAGCCACGATCTCCGAGTAACCAGTCAACATCAGGAATACTGCTCAGCAAAGCCCGCGCCCCGATGTAGTCGCTGACCTGACCAGCTGTCATAAACAGGTTGAGCGGGCGGCCCTGGCTGTCGCATATGGCGTGCAACTTGGTGTTCAGACCGCCCTTCGTCCTGCCGATCAGGCGGCCTCGCCCCCTTTTTTGACGCCCAAACTGGACGCTGTGTGGTGAGCTTTGAGGTAGGTCGCGTCGATCATCGCAGTCTTTTCCTCACCGTGATTGGCGGCCAGACCTACCATCATCGAAGCGAAGATACCTTTGTCGCTCCACCGCTTCCAACGGTTGTAGAGCGTCTTGTGCGGCCCGTATTCCTTGGGTGCGTCGCGCCAACGTAAACCGTTGCGATTGATGAAGATAATGCCACTCAGAACCCGTCGATCATCAACGCGGGGCTTGCCATGTGACTTGGGGAAGAAGGGCTCAAGGCGCGCCATCTGCGCGTCGCTCAACCAGAAAAGATCAGACATGTTAACCGCTCGTTTTCCGAGCCGTGAATCATGTCACCAGCCGGAAATCAATGGGTCCTGACCCTAAGGTGTATCCCAAACCTTTGAAGGGATACGAGAATGGCGAAACGCCGGAATTTTACAGACCAGTTTAAAGCCAAGGTGGCGTTGGAAGCCCTGCGTGGTGACAAGACCGTGCAAGAGATCGCAGCGAAGCATCAGTTGCACCCGAACCAGGTCAGCACCTGGAAGCGGCAAGCCATCGACGGGATGGCCGATGTGTTCTCAGGCGGTAAGCAGAACGGCCCGACCGAAGCAGAGGTCAAGGAACTGCATGCCAAGATCGGGAGGTTGGCGGTCGAGAACGATTTTTTGTCGGAAGGGCTGAAGCGATGAGCCCGGCAAAGAAGCGGTCGATGATCCAGCGGGATCACCCCGACCTGAGCATCAGTCAGCAATGCAAACTGGTGCGGCTGTCGCGGTCGGCGTTCTACTACACACCGGTCGGGATCGACACGGCCACGCTGTCGATGATGAAAGAGATCGACCGGGTGTTCACCAAATACCCTTTCTTCGGATCACGTCAGATCGCTGCGTACTTGCGGCGGGAAGGTACGATTGTCGGACGTCATCGGGTCAGGCGGTTAATGGCAATGATGGGCCTGGAGGCAATCTACAAACGGCCCAGAACCAGCCAGCCGCACCCGCAGCATCCGGTCTTCCTGTATTTGCTGAGAAAGATGCAAATTGATCGTCCCAACCAGGTTTGGTGCGCCGACATCACCTTTGTGCCGGTCTGAAACGGCTTCCTGTATCTTGTGGCAATCATGGATTGGGCGTCGCGCAAAGTCCTGAGTTGGCGGCTATCAAATACGATGCATGCAGACTTCTGTGTCGAAGCCCTGAACGAGGCTATTGCCAAACATGGCCCGCCGGAGATCATGAATACAGATCAGGGCAGCCAGTTCACCGGATCGGCCTGGATCACAACGCTGACCGAAGCTGGCGTACGCATCTCGATGGACGGTCGAGGCCGATACCTCGATAACATCTTCATCGAAAGGTTGTGGCGATCCCTGAAGCAGGAGGCGATCTACCTCGAAGAGATCACCGATGGCTTCCAGGCCAGACGTGTCATCAAGAAATGGATGGCATTCTACAATACAGAGCGGCCCCATTCTGCGCTTGATCGGCAAACGCCCGAAGATGCATATTGGGCAGGCTTGGAAGAGCACAAAGCAGCATGAAACCTAAACCCGATACACCTTAGAAAAGCTGCAAAACTGTCCAAAAAGGTGGGACCACTTCAGCGTTCCGCCTCGCCGACATCAAAAGCCGCGACCGGGAGGATACCCCAGACAACGAGCGGGCGGTGGATCATGCCGACGCGATCGCGCGCTATAACGG
>JABSSA010000449.1 GCA_013214665.1 Paracoccaceae bacterium | reverse complement strand
ATGCTGCCCGCAGATCAGGCGTTGGCCGCGCAGTAAGCCTTAGCCCAGGTTTGGACGAAGGCCTGAAAGGTCATAGCCCCCTTGAGCCGCCGCTTCGATGATCTCATCGGCAGACATCTGACCCACTTGCCCCAGCGCCCAAATCACGGTGCAGCGCGTGCCAGATGCGCAATAGGCCAACACCGTGCCTTCGGCTTCGGCCACCAACTCCATTTGTTTGGACACGTTTTCAGGCGTCATGGTGGTGTGGGTGATCGGCAGGTGCACAATCTCGATCCCGTGGTCTTTGGCCGCCGCTTCAATCGAGGCTCCGCAATGCGACGGAGGTACTTCGCCATCCGGGCGGTTGTTGATCAAACGGGTCACGCCTGCTGCTTTGATGGCTGGCAAATCCTCAACACTGATCTGAGATCGGAAACGTGATAGGTGCTGTGGATGTGACGCATCGTTAGGTCCTTTCATGTGTCGCTTGCGGGGCAAACCAACCTAGCCGGGAAATCCGGGGCGAGGCGATCATACCCGCGATCATGGCCAAAAGGAACACACCGCCTTGCCATCCGCCATAGCTGATCGAGGCCAGCGCGGGGCCTGGGCAGAGCCCGACCAATCCCCAGCCGAGGCCGAAAAGAACGCTGCCCAAGATCAGTTTGCGGTCAATTTCCGGGTCTGACGGCTTTGGAAACGTACCGCCTGTAAACGGGGCAGTTTGCCGGGTCGTCAGCCGCCATGCGGCCAGCATCGGCAGGATCGCCCCGCCCATCACAAAGATCAGCGTGGGATCCCAAGCCCCGAAGAGGTCAAGAAAGCCGCGGACCTTGGTTGTGTCAGTCATACCCGAGATGTGGAGACCTGCGCCAAAGAGTGCGCCCGCCAACAAAGAGATTGCGTTTCGCATTACGCCGCTCCCAACACGGCGCGCATCGCCGCCACCGTTGCAATGCCCGCGCCGATGTAGACCAGCGTCGCGATGATGCCGCGCACCGAAAACCGAGAGATGCCGCAGACGCCGTGACCCGAGGTGCAGCCGTTTGCCATGCGTGTGCCAACCCCCACAGCCAAGCCGCCAAAGATCAGCAACGCGAGATTGGACGTGGCCTTGGTGTCGACGGTTGTGAGGAAGGACAGCTATGCAGGCGCGAGCACCAGCCCCGCAATAAAGAACAGGCGTTCGCGCGCGACATGCAGAGCGGTGCCATCAACCAGCCCACCGATGATACCGCTTGCGCCCATGATCCGGCCCGCGCCCAAGAGCAAGATCGCCCCTGCCGTGCCGATCATCAGCCCACCCAATAGCCCAAGCAGATATGTCATGTCGCCTCCTTACGGTCCGAGAAAAACCCCTAAGATCACGAGCATGAGGCCAATCACCGACAGAAACAATGCCCCGAGGTTCAAGGGCAACGCCTTTTGAACGGCGGCTCGCAAATCTTCATCGCTCAGGTTGGCGCGACGGGCGCGGTTCACCTGTACAATCGACAGGACAAGCCCGGTCAGACCAACGATGGAAATCAGCGCGCCGGCCCAGATGAGAATGGTGAATATGGAAATCGTATCGGTCATGGCGGCGGGGCTAGCGCAGGGGGGTGCGTTCGTCAACGCGCCAAACGCGGAAGCCGCTTGCGCGAAAGGCTTAGGGTCGCTACCACCACACGCTCCACAGCAGGCTACGCAGGGACGATCAACATGTCTGATGCCACGATCATCGAAGACTCCAAACCAGACAGCTACCGGGTGACCGCGGACGAATTGCGCGCTTTCATCGAACGGTTTGAGCGGCTGGAAGCGGAAAAGAAAGACATCGCAGAGCAGCAAAAAGAAGTGATGTCAGAGGCCAAGGCACGCGGCTATGACACCAAGGTCATGCGCAAGGTGATCGCGCTGCGCAAACGCGATCGCGACGACATCGCCGAAGAAGAAGCAGTGTTGGAGATGTATAAAGAAGCGCTGGGCATGAACGGCTGAGATAGCCGCCCACCGCCGCTTAAGGCGCGATCAGGGTGACGCCGGGAATACGCGAGATTTCATAGACATCCTGATCATAGATGTCGCCCAGCGTATCCACCAACTCATCCGTCCAGCCGGGCAGATCCAGCTCTTCTTCGATCGCGTCATCGAGCGCGAATTTGTCGAGGAAGGCGGCGATCACCCGGCGTTTTTGCATTTCAGACATGGTGGGATGGCTGCTGAGGTAAGAGCGGAACCTTTGCATCCCTTCCTGCGTCATGATCTGGGACAGCAGATCAAATCCACCCACAATCTTTTCGCCATGCTCCAGTCCGGCCATGTCGCGGATAATCTGGGCCCAGATCAGAGGCGAATCTTCATTGCACCAGACGGTGATCGCCGCATTGGGGGCGGCATCGCGCATCATCTGGATCGTTTCGGACCATTTGATCGTCGTGGGTTCGGCCCCGCGCAAGAATTCCGGCAGCGTTTCTTGCGGGGACGCGTCAAAGATCAAAGGCAGAAACGTGGACGGATCGCGGATGGCCAGAAAGATCTCCAGCTGGTCATGCTCAAAGATATGGGCCAGCGCCTGCAGCCTGTCGTGCGCCATCGTGTAAAACCGCCCGTCCCGCAGACACGCGCGCGGCGCACCAAAGATATTGGCGTGGCTCAACAGCACCCGATCAGCGGTTTGATCATCCAAAAACGCATCCATCAGCACATCGCGCGCTTCGGCGCTGGGCGGTGAATCTTGCAGCGCGGTGAACATCTCGCGCAGCAGTTTGCGATAACGCCCGGGGCCGGGCACAGCGATTCCCCGTTTGGCAAAATCTTCCTTGTTGCGCAGCAGACATTTCATCAGCCGATCTTCTTCGGTGAAGTGTGCGCCAACGTGCAAGACGATCTGCATAAGTAAGCCTCTGAGCCGATTTGAGCTTGTCTTGATATACCGGGTTTGCGGCGAAGTGCCAGCGATTGACAGGAATTTGAGCAATGACGCTTTTTCCGTCTTGCGCAGCCGCACAGCATCCGGTATCCGCCCCGCCAGTGCCCCTATAGCTCAGCTGGTAGAGCAACTGATTTGTAATCAGTAGGTCCGCGGTTCGAGTCCGTGTGGGGGCACCACTTTCCCGTTTTTCAAAGCCCAGTGACATCCAACTTTTCCTTGTTTATAAGGAGGTTGTCGAGATTGTTTGTCCAATGCAGATTTTTCACGTCCGACTGCGTACCCCCAAAATGGGGGTATGTCTGGGGGTACGATGAAAAGTCCAAAATGAGCGTACCCCCAAAATGCCACTCAGTGACATAAAGATTCGGAATCTCAAACCAAAGGAAAAGCCGTACAAAGTCAGCGATTTTGAAGGTTTGTATATTTTGATCAAGGTAAGTGGATCGAAGTCGTGGCGCTTCAAGTATCGGATAGATGGAAAAGAAAAACTTTTGGTCATAGGTGACTATCCGGCCATCAGTCTTTCGCAGGCGCGGCAAGCTCGCGACGCGGCAAAGGCCAAACTCGCCGAAGGCATAGACCCAAACGAAGCCAAACAGGAAAGCAGGCGGGTCAGGCTGGAAGTTAAGGGTCAGATATTCGAGAAAGTCGGAGCTGCCTTTCTTGAGAAACAACGCAAAGAGGGCAAGTCCAAAGCCACGCTCGACAAGACTGAGTATCACCTGAAACTGGCAAACTCAGATTTTGGTCGCAAACCTCTGACCGAAATCACCGCTCCAATGATCCTAAAGACGCTTCGAAAAGTCGAAGCTAAGGGAAACTATGAAACGGCGCACCGCCTGCGCGCCCGTATTGGTTCAGTTTTTCGCTATGCCGTTGCATGTGGGATTGCTGAAACGGACCCCACTTATGCGTTGCGCGATGCCCTCATTCGACCGAAACGCGTACATAGAGCCGCGATAACTGATCCCGTGGCACTTGGCGGTCTTCTGGACGCTATCGATGCATTCGATGGTCAAGCCAATACGCGGATCGCACTTAAACTCTTAGCGCTGCTTGCCCAACGACCTGGAGAGATACGTCACGCAAAGTGGTCCGAGATAGATTTTGCCAACAAGGTTTGGGCGATACCAGCCGAAAAGATGAAGATGCGGCGAGATCACGTTGTTCCATTGCCCGAACAGGCGCTTGTTTTGCTGGACGAACTACGCCGCATGAATGGAAATGGTGAATTTCTGTTTCCTTCGCTGCGCACTTGGAAGCGCCCAATGTCAGAGAACACCCTGAACGCCGCTCTGCGTCGAATGGGGTATTCGAGCGATGAAATGACCGCACATGGATTTCGTGCTTCCTTCTCAACATTGGCCAACGAGAGCGGCCTTTGGCACCCGGACGCGATTGAGCGAGCATTGGCACATGTCGAAAAGAACGAAGTGCGGCGCGCCTACGCTCGGGGCGATCATTGGGATGAACGGGTTAAGCTTTCAGATTGGTGGGCTGGATATTTGGACGAATTGAGGGCAGGCTAGGACCAACTAAGTTTGATGAAAGACGATAATGACCCCAAGAGATCAAATTGATCGGAAATCACATTCGGAACGGCTACTTAGAAAGAAGCTTGGCAAACTACTGGATTGGAAACCACCCAATACCATCAAAACCATTGGTCCATTCGAACCCGAAAACTTCGAAGAGATTTACGGCCTTCGAAACGAGGTCGTTGAAGATTGTTGCAAACATCTAGCAGACTACACTGACCGGCAATTTCTTGAGCTTGTATCAAGTGATCCCTTAGCACCAAACGCGATTGAACGAGATTGGCAGCGGTTCAAAGAGGCTGAAATCGTAAAAATGACCCGAAGTGATCCGCCTTGGTATGCCGGTGGATTTGGCCATCCCGATTATACTGCCGATTTCGAGTATTGGTCTCAATCACCATACTACACAAATCAGGAAGCTCTCCTTCTTTCGCTTGGTGTTGAACCGAAACATTTCACCGAGCAGCAGCTCGACAAAATGCAAGAAAGAGCTGACAAGGGTGTGGATTTATGGCCATCACTGCAATTCATGCTTCGTCGGCGTGTGCAGTTTGATCGTCAGTTCCCCAGGAAATTCGAATTTGGTCGTATCTATCCGAGGGATTTGTTCGAATGGTTTGATCTAACCGGTTTAGATGTACCAAAGGCGTTCACGTCGAGGTACGTTCAACCCGCCGATGATCAGAATTGCTCCCCAGAAAATCCACCACCAGCTAAGAGGCCCCATAAACGGGAGTTGGACACGATTGCTCAATTGTTCACCGTGATGGCCATTGAATATTACGGTTACCGGCCTGGCGACCTACGCAGCCCAACACCCAAAGAGATTGTCGATGCGGCAGCTAAGATGGGCATCAGCGTAAGCGATGACACAGTGCGCAAGTACCTTCGAATAGGTGCCAATTTTGTTTCACCAGACTGGAAGCCTGAACAAAGCTAATCGGTTAACGATCAAAACGAAATTTATTCAGCAAAAACAATAACAAATTTTTCTTAGGGCGGCGGTTTCGTCAGTCCCGTACAAAGCAAAATCATCGAGGCAGGGTCTGTTCAATCTTCACAGGACAAGGTTGAACACAAATGAACGACACAACATTCCCAAAAACAGGATTTGTGCGACTTGCACAAATTCTTGCCCCGATTGGCCCGATCCCGGTTTCCAAGTCCACTTGGTGGACAGGCGTCAAGGAAGGTCGGTTTCCAAAGCCTCAGAAACTCGGCCCCCGCACGACGGTGTGGAAAGTCGATGACATCCGCGCATTGTTCGAGGACGATGAGAATGCCTAAACGCGTAAATCCGATGGCCGTGAAGGCAAATGACACATACGACGTTTTTGAAGCTGCCCGCGCTTTGAAAGTCTCACCGGCAACAATCCGCAATTGGATCAAAGACGATTTGGAGGCCATGACGGCCTCCAAGCCGTACCTGATCTTGGGTTCAGCGATCCGCGAATACATTCGCGCCAAAAAAGCTTCCGCCCGTCGGCCCTTGAAAGACGATCAGTTGTTTTGTCCGTCTTGTCGTACTGGACGTAAGCCGAATGGAATGCGTGTCACGTTGTCCGCCGTTTCCCCTAAAACGGACATCCTGAAGGGCGTTTGCGAGCACTGCAATGGCACCGCCACACGGATGATCTCGCACAAACAGCACAAAGCTCTCGCGGCTACGTTCCGGATCAGCACAGAGCCTGACAGCAAAGCCTAACTGATACCGCCACCCCTCCCCTGAATTGACACTTACCAATCGGAGAACACCCATGAGAAAAGTGAACGAAGAAAACGAGCGTATCAAGCGCCGCTATCTCAAGTATCTCAAGGCCGCCATGCGCAAGGATGCTAACACGGTTCAAAAGGCATCAGACGGCATTCTGAGGTTCGAGGTCAGCACCAATTTCGCCAGTTTCAAGAAGTTCCGGATCGAACAGGTGATCAAATTTCGGGAAAAGTTGGAAGACGAAGTGAGCAAGGCAACGGGAAAACCCCTTTCCAAGTCAACAATCTCGACCATTCTCGCGGCCAACAAAGGTTTCATTTTCTGGCTGGCCGGTCAGTCAGGATACAAGCAGCGCATCCGACATTCGGACGCAGATTATTTCAACATGGATGCCAAAGGTCGCCGCGTCGCAAGCGCGGTACGTGAAACGCCCTATCCGTCAATGGAAATGGCTCGCCACGCCTTCAACTACATGCCTGAAACCTCGGATGTTGAGCGCCGCAACAAAGCACTCTTTGCATTCTTCATGTTGACCGGCGCACGCGACGGCGCTGTGGCTTCCCTGCGTCTCAAACACATCAACATGATCGATGAATGCGTCTATCAGGATGCGCGCGAGGTGCGGACTAAGAACTCAAAGACCTTCACGACATTCTTTCTGCCCGTCGACGATGAATATCTGACCTGCTTCAAAGACTGGATGAAGCACCTGAAACAGGACAAGCTTTTCGGGCCTGACGATCCTCTGTTCCCACCCGCCGAGGTCAAACCAGTTGACGGTGAGTTCAAGATCACCGGTTTGAAACGCGAGATTTACAAGAACGCCAACGCTCTTCGCAAGGCGATCCGCGAAGCTTTCACGCGCGCCGATCTTCCTCCGTTCACGCCGCACGCGTTTCGCAAGACCCTGGTGAAATGGGCCGACACCCACTATCCGACCCGCGAAGCCTTCAAAGCGTTTTCTCAGAACATTGGGCATTCCAGCGTCGTCACGTCGATCAGTGCCTATTGCCCGGTTTCCATCGAACGTCAGGCCGAACTGATCAAGAAACGTCGCAGTTCGTAGTCTGGCGTTGTTGCTGACATCAACTGAAACTAGGTTGGGGAAAAACGAGCAGGGATTTCGATGTTTGAAAACGCCTTCAACAGCATTGACCGCGAGATGCGCAACGAGGAAGGATTGGCGTCCAAGCTGGACTATGCCGAGCAGACCTCTTGGATATTGTTCCTCAAATACCTCGACGACATTGAACAGGAGCGGCAGGACGAGGCGGAGCTGGAAGGGCGCGACTACGCCCCTACCCTGCCTGACGCCATACGTTGGAAATCATGGGCGTCACCGAAAAACGCCGACGGAACCGAGCGCAAAGACCTTCTGATCGGCGAAGACCTGATCGATTTCGTCAACACCAGCCTTTTCCCAACGCTCAAGAAATACCGGGAAAACGCCACCAGCCCCGACACCATCGAATACAAGATCGGCGAGATTTTTTCGGAGATCACCAACAAGTTTCGTTCCGGCTATTCCCTGCGCGACGTGTTGGAGATTGTGGACGGGTTGGAGTTCAACACACAAGAGGCCAAACACGAGCTTTCCGACCTTTACGAAAGCCGTATCAAGCGGATGGGCAATGCCGGGCGGAATGGCGGGGAGTATTACACCCCGCGCCCACTGATCCGCGCGATGATCAAGGTGATTGATCCCCGGATTGGCGACACGGTCTATGACGGAGCCTGCGGGTCCGCCGGGTTCTTGTGTGAGGCATATGACTACATGCTGACCCCCGATATTTCCGCCACCGATTTCAACACGCTCCAGACCAAAACCTTCTACGGGCAGGAGAAAAAGTCGCTCGCCTATGTCATCGGGATTATGAACATGATCCTGCATGGGATCGCCGCCCCCAACATTCGGCGTACCAATACGCTGAGTGAAAACGTCATGGATTATAAGGAAAAAGACCGTCACGACGTGATCCTGGCCAATCCGCCGTTTGGCGGGGGTGAACGACCGGAAGTGCAGCAGAACTTTCCGATCAAGTCGGGCGAAACCGCCTATCTGTTCATCCAGCACTTCATCCGCAAACTGCGCGCCGGGGGTCGCGCTGCTGTGGTGATCAAGAACACCTTTCTGAGCAATGGCGACGCGAGCGCCCTTCGTCGGGAATTGCTGGAGACCTGCGATTTGCACACGGTACTGGATTGCCCCGCCAAGGTGTTCCAAGGCGCGGGTGTGAAAACCGTGGTGCTGTTCTTTGAAAAGGGGCGCAAGACGCGGCGTACATGGTACTACGCGCTGCTCACGAGCACGTTAGTCGCCCTAACTTCCTTGACAAAACCTCAGAAAACCCTAACCAGGGTCCACTTCGGTTCTGATGGTTAATTTTCCATTGGATGAAAAGGGAACGCAGTGAGACAACGGTCAACTCTGCGGCTGCCCCCGCAACTGTAAGCGGTGAGCGAAGTCGGAATTGCCACTGATGCGCCTACAGGTGTTTTGGGAAGGCCCGACGAAGCTGCGACCCGCAAGCCAGGAGACCTGCCGAGGTGATCATCCTGTCCGGGCGCGGGGCGCGCCATGGGCAACGGGACACCCGTAGCGATGACGTTTTTTTCATCGTCTGCGGGGGGGCATTCCACCAAAGACATCAACGGACTAATCGGCCAAAAGGCCGACTTTGGGGGACTGAAATATGAAACTTAACTATGCCACTCTTATGGCAACAACCGCCATCCTGGCAGGCAGCAACGCGCTTGCACAAGAAGGGCCTGTTGATCTCGGCACTCTGATCCTTTCTGGCGGCCTGACACCAGTTGAAGCCGACGCCTACGGGCGCGCCGCGACAGTGGTTACAGCGCAGGAAATCGAAGACCGCGGTTTGAAGACAGTGCAAGACGCTTTGCGCGCTGTGCCTGGCGTTGCCGTGAACAGCTCTGGCGGAAACTTCACACAAGTGCGTATTCGCGGTGGTGAAGGCAATCACACACTCATTCTGATCGATGGCATCGAAGCAGCTGGAGGCGACGGCGAGTACATCCTAAGCGGACTTGAGACTGCAAATATTGAACGGATTGAAGTGCTACGCGGACCGCAATCCGTGTTTTATGGCTCGAATGCTTCAGCGGGTGTCATCAACATTATCACCCGCAAGGGGGGTATCGGGCAGGAGTACGGCGGCTCCTTCGAAGTTGGGGGCGGCACGACCGCGACAGGTTTCGTATCCACGCGGACCGAACGTGGTGGCATCTCGCTCAGCTACTCTGACGCGAATGATCAGGGCTGGGACTTCTCGGGAGACGGCGGTGAAAAAGACGGCACAGATCGGCGCACTCTGATCTTGAACGGAGACTATTTGGTCACGCCAGAACTGAAGTTTGGATTTACTCTCAGAAAATCCGAGGAAGACTATGAGTTTGATAGCACCGATGGCACCGCCGCAACCTTTGACGGGTATGTGGTAGATGATCCGACGCAATTCAGCGAGCGGGACGAACTGACGGCGTCTGTTTTCGCAGAGCTTTCCACCTTGGATGGGCGGCTCACACATAGGCTTGCTATAGAAAAGACGGAAAACGAACAGTCTTTTGGCGGCGGCACGCCAACCGAAACGACGACGGACGCGATCAAATACCGGTTGAGCTATGGGTTGGATGGGCGTGCTGTTGCGGACGCCAACCACATTCTCAACTTGTTGTTAGAGCATGAAGAAGACTCCAGTAGCTCAAACCCAGCATTTGGGCGCGAATCCAACTCTATCGCGCTGGAATATCGGGGTAGCTTTGCAAATGGCCTCGACTTGCAAGCGGGTCTAAGACAAGATTTTAATGATCCTTTCGAGGACGCGACAACTTGGAATGCCGGTGTGTCTTACGCCTTTGCCAACGGCGTCCGGCTACACGGTTCTGCAGGCACGGGCATCGTGAACCCAAGCTATTTTGAACTTTTTGCAAACTCCTTTGGGTTCACGGGCAATCCGAACCTGGACCCCGAGCGGAACCGAAGCTTTGACATAGGTGTGGAGGTTCCAGTTTTTGATGGACGCGGGTTTTTTGATGTCACCTACTTCAATGAAACGCTGACTGACGAAATCACTTCCGTCAGCACAGGGCCAGGCACCTTCACATATGAGAACCAGACAGGTGATAGTTCGCGCGAGGGTTTAGAATTGACGGGACGCGTTGCTGCGACTGAAAAACTCGATCTGCGCCTGTCATATACCTACCTCGATGCAGAGAACCCTAACGGCAGTATTGAGATCCGCCGACCGAGACATGAATTGTCTTTGGGGGCTACCCTGAAAGCCTTCAACGACCGTGCGACGTTTAGCGCAGATATTCGTCATGTTGCGGGGAATGCGGATACACAGTTCTTCGGCTCCTTCCAAACATTGGATTTGCCGGACTTTACGACGGTCGGTCTCTCGGCCCGATACGCCATCAACGACAACGTGACGCTGACGAGTCGTGTGACCAACCTCTTTGATGACGATGCCATGGAAGTTTGGGGCTATGCGGGTCGTGAACGGACGTTCTACGTCGGGCTTGATGCGCGGTTCTAGGTTCTGGAAAACTGTGACTCTGGCCGGAGCACTTGCTGTTCCGGCCGTGGCGCAGGATTTAGATACTTCACGCGTTCTAGGCACGACTCCAGCCAGGGTCGTCTCAATGAACCTGTGCACGGATCAATTGGCTATGATGGTCGCGGCTCCTGGGCAGCTTCATTCGGTGTCATATTTGGCTTTTGATCCGCGTGGGTCGGCTATGGCCGAAGAAGCCAAAAACTACCACATCAATCACGGGCTCGCTGAGGAAATCTACCTCATGCAGCCTGATCTGGTGATCGCAGGTAGCTTTTCGACACGGGCAACTGTGGACATGCTGAAGCGTTTGGGTATCCCGGTCGCGGTGCTCAATCCTGCTTATGGGTTGGACGAGGTGCGAGATCGGCTGGGAGAAATGGGTCACGTGCTCGGCCGCGAAGAAGCCGCGCAAGCGTTGATCGATGATTTCGACACACGCCTTGATGTCCTGCGCGCAGTGAGCGGCAAGCGACCAAGTGCTGCACTCTACTATGCCAATGGATACACCTCGGGCGATAGAACCCTGGCAGGGCAAATCCTGTTCGCCGCAGGGTTCGAAAATGCCTCTGTGGAGGCAGGATTTGCTTCAGGCGGCATATTGCCATTGGAGGTACTTGCCATGCTGGAGCCCGACGCCCTGATCACAGGGCGGCGGTATCCTGGAGCATCTCGGTCCGAGGAAATTCTTGATCATCCAATTGTTCAGGCCCTTCGTGAAGACAGCGCCAGCGGCACAATCACGGATCGCGATTGGGTTTGCGGGACACCTTTCGTCCTGCGGGCCATCGAAGGACTAAGCAAAGTCCGACGAGACATGTTGGCGGACTGACCCGTGGGACGACTGGCCATAGGGCTTAGCTTGGGTGTTGCGGTCTTGTTCATCGCCGCCCTCACCTTGGGACCAGCCCAAATAGGGGCTTTTGAAAGCCTGAACGCCCTCATCTCAGGCGATGCAGGACCGCTCACTCTAGTGATGAGGGAAATCAGACTGCCCCGAGCAATCCTGGCCATCATGGTCGGAGCGAGTTTGGGACTGGCAGGTGCTGCGATGCAGGGCTACTTGCGCAACCCGCTGGCTGAACCGGGCTTGATTGGCGTCTCCGGTTCTGCCGCCTTGGGTGCAGTGATTTCAATCCAGACGGGCCTTGCCGCAACTGTTGCACTTGGTCTGCCGAT
>JABSSA010000448.1 GCA_013214665.1 Paracoccaceae bacterium | reverse complement strand
AATGTCCGCCCAAACCCGATCGAGCGTTTGCACATCAAGCACTGCCCAGACGAGGATGTGCAGACAGACATATACAAACGTCAATACCCCGATGGCCCGACGGAATTTGATGAGGTTGATGCTCGCAAACCGTCTGAGCGGTGTGATCGCCAAACCAATAATAACGAGCTGTAACGCGATTTCACCGAGCTCGTGTTCGAGGCGTTTCACGGGATCGCGGCCGAGATCGCCAACACTCCCCTGATACAAGAGCCATGGCACCGGCAAGAGATAAACACAGTAGACGGCCCAAACGGGCACACGCCGCGCGGCACGGTTGATGCGATCCGCTAAGCCTAAACGCACCTGGCTGGGCTTTGGCGCAGAAACGCTGGTGTCAGATGTCCCTGTCATACTATGCAAACCGAGCGTGTGACCAATTACTCTAGCGTTTAAGCCTCAATAGAACTTCCGCAGATCCATGCCGGCATAGAGAGGCGCAACCTCTTCTTCGTAACCGTTAAACATCAACGTCGGGATACGCCGGGCAAACAGGCCTCCGCCAACACGCCGTTCCGAAGCCTGGCTCCAACGTGGATGATCCACCTCAGGGTTCACATTACTATAAAAGCCGTATTCCTGACCGATCGCTTTGTTCCAAGAGGTTGGAGGCTCATCTTCCACGAGCGAGATCCGCACAATGGATTTGATCGACTTGAAGCCATACTTCCAAGGCACAACCAACCGCATCGGCGCACCGTTCTGTTTTGGAATGTCACGCCCATAAATCCCCGTCGCCATGATGGTGAGGGGATGCATCGCTTCGTCCAGACGCAGACCTTCGACATAGGGCCAGTCCAGAACGGGGAAGCGCACACCTGGCATCTCTTCGGGGCGCAGCAGAGTTTCGAAGGCTACGTATTTCGCACCTTCCTGGACGCCGGCAAGATCTAGCAGATCTTTCAACTCAAACCCATTCCAAGGAATGACCATCGACCATGCCTCAACACAGCGGAACCGATAAATCCGTTCCTCCACTGTCATCGCCTTCATGATCTCGGCAAAATCATAAGTGCCGGGGCGGTCAACCAAACCGTCAATCTCAATCGACCACGGGCTGGTGGTCAGTTGATGAGCGTTGGCTGCCGGATCTTCCTTGCGTGTGCCAAATTCATAAAAGTTGTTGTATTGGGTGATGTCTTCCCAGGAATTCGGCTCAAGATCGGTGCTGGCTTGGGCCATATTCGTCCCGCCAATCATGCCCAGCCCAGCCATACCGGCAATGATCTGACGACGGTTCAAGTAAACCGACTCTGGGGTCACGTCGTCATGGGTCAGGGTGTTCTTCCAGCGGCGGGCCATGCATCTCTCCGTTGTTGTCGTAATCCGTAGCTATGCGGTGTTTACACATTTACCACGTTTCATGGGGTCACGTATAAGTCACCGGATTGTAACCTACCGTGTCTGACGCCTTCGAACTCTCGCTAAACCAAGCCCAAACGGGCCGGCAATACTGCCATATCATCGAAAAACACGTCGCAATGAGGCCGTAACCGATCAACCGCGGTCTCTGCCACAAATCCAAAACACACCATTCCCGCGGCTTTGGCGGCACGCGCGCCACTTGGGCTGTCTTCGATGACCACACAGGCGGTTGGATCAATGCCGGCATCACGCGCAGCCTTGAGATAAACATCAGGCGCCGGTTTCGGGCGCGCCACATCTTCGCGGGAATAAAGGCGCCCTTCAAACCGCCCCAATAAATTCGTGCGCCCTAATGTGATCTGCATTTTCTTGTGCGGACCGTTGGAGCCAACGGCATAGGGAATCTGCGCCTGATCCAAATGCGCCAATACGGTTTCGATGCCGGGTACGGCTTCTACGTTTGTTGCCAGTTTTTCAAAGATCTCTTCGTACATGGCATCCACCCAGCTGTCGGGCAATTGCGCGCCTAACCGCTGCGCCTGTTCGCCAGCGCTTTTGATGGTCCCACCGACAAAAAGGTCCATGACTTTATCCAAAGTCAGGTCCAACCCATGCGCCGCAAGATTGTCACGGATAGCCGCATTGGTCAGTGTTTCACTGTCGACCAGCACACCGTCGCAATCAAAAATCACCATATCAGGAGGAAGAACCATACCTTGCCACACCTTCGTTTATCTCGGGGTTCGTTTCGCAAGCTATAGTGTAGAGAGATAGAGCGCCCCACCAAAACGGCAGGGCGCCGCAAATTTAATGTACCACGGCATCATCCGGGCGCGGTTTCGATGTGGCGCTCAACCGGTCGCCAATAATCAAGCCTTCGGCCCCGGCGGAAACCTGAACCGTGTCGCCGTCCTTGATATCCCCAGCTAGCAACATCTCAGCCAACGAATTCTGCAAAGCTGTCTGAATGACACGCTTCAACGGCCGGGCCCCGAAAACTGGATCATACCCTTCATCGGCCAGCCAGGTCTTTGCCCCGTCATCCAAATCAAGCGTGATCTTCCGCGCCGCCAGCCGTTTGAGCAGCCGAGCAATCTGAATATCGACGATCCCGTCCATATCTTTGCGTGACAGACGATCAAAGATGATCGTCTCATCCAGCCGGTTCAGGAACTCGGGCCGGAAATGCGCCCGGACTGCATCCATCACATCCTGCCGCGCCTGCGCCGTATTTGCCCCATCCGGCAATTGGCTCAACGCCTGCGCCCCAAGGTTTGACGTGAGAATGATAAGCGTCTGTTTGAAATCAACCGTGCGACCCTGACCATCTGTCAGCACACCGTCATCCAGCACCTGCAACAAAACGTTGAAGACATCCGGATGCGCTTTCTCAACCTCGTCAAACAAGACCACCTGATACGGCCTGCGCCGCACCGCTTCGGTCAGCACGCCGCCCTCATCATACCCAACATAGCCCGGAGGCGCTCCGATCAGACGGGCAACAGCGTGTTTTTCCATGAATTCCGACATGTCGATGCGCACCATCGCGCTGTCATCGTCAAACAGGAACTCGGCAACTGCTTTGGTCAACTCGGTCTTCCCAACGCCGGTTGGCCCAAGAAACAGGAACGAGCCCAAAGGCCGGTTCTCATCATTCAGACCCGCCCGCGCCCGACGCACAGCATTGGCAACGGCACGCACGGCGCTGGCCTGCCCGATCACCCGGTCATGCAGATCTTCTTCCATCCGCAAAAGCTTCTCGCGCTCGCCTTCCAGCATCTTGGACGTCGGAATACCGGTCCAGCGTTCGACAACTTCGGCAATCTGCTCAGGACGAACCGCTTCTTCGACCAAAACGTCCGTTTCTTGATTTTCAGCGTCGCTCAGTTGCTTCTCAAGCTGCGGGATAACGCCATAGCTCAACTCGCCCGCCTTCCCGAGGTTGCCCTCGCGCTTCGCGATCTCCAACTCGGCCCGCGCACGATCAAGCTGTTCTTTAAGCTCCCGCGCAGAGGCCAACTTGTCTCGCTCCGACTGCCATTGCGCGGTCAGCTCTGCGGATTGCTGCTGCAAATCAGAAAGATCTTTTTCCAGCTTTTCGAGCCTGTCTTTCGAAGCCGCATCATCTTCCAGGCGCAATGCCTCTGCTTCGATCTGCATCTGCAAAATCTGCCGATCGAGCGCGTCCAACTCCTCCGGCTTGGAATCAACCTCCATCCGCAACCGCGAAGCCGCTTCATCCACCAGATCAATCGCTTTGTCCGGCAAGAACCGGTCGGTGATATAGCGATGCGACAAAGTAGACGCCGCAACCAAAGCAGAATCGCTGATCCGCACGCCGTGGTGCAGTTCGTACTTCTCTTTAATGCCACGCAGGATCGAAACGGTGTCTTCCACCGTCGGTTCCAACACCATCACAGGCTGGAACCGGCGCGCCAACGCCGCATCTTTTTCCACGTATTTGCGATATTCATCCAGCGTGGTCGCGCCCACACAATGCAACTCACCCCGCGCCAAGGCTGGCTTGATCAGGTTGGCCGCATCCATTGCGCCATCGGTTTTGCCCGCGCCGACCAGCACATGCATCTCATCAATGAACAGGATGATCTCACCCGCCGCTGCACTGATCTCATTCAGCACGGCTTTCAGGCGCTCTTCGAACTCACCGCGATATTTCGCCCCCGCGATCAACGCGCCCATATCCAGAGCCATGAGCTTTTTGTTGCGCAAGCTCTCTGGCACATCGCCATTCACGATCCGCAACGCGAGACCTTCGGCAATGGCCGTTTTACCAACACCGGGTTCGCCGATCAGAACCGGGTTATTTTTCGTGCGCCGCGACAGCACCTGCATCGCACGCCGAATTTCTTCATCACGCCCGATGATCGGGTCAATCTTGCCCTCTTCGGCCCGCGCAGTCAGATCCTGCGCATATTTCTTGAGCGCTTCGTACCCGTCTTCCGCCGATGCGGAATCCGCTGTGCGCCCTTTGCGAATATCGTTGATTGCCGCGTTCAAAGCCTGCGGATTCACGCCACCGGCCTCTAGCGCCTCTTTGGCGGGGGATTTGATCATG
Organism: Paracoccaceae bacterium; assembly: GCA_013214665.1. Lineage (GTDB taxonomy): Bacteria > Pseudomonadota > Alphaproteobacteria > Rhodobacterales > Rhodobacteraceae. The sequence goes on along the minus strand of JABSSA010000448.1, from coordinate 9,751 downwards.
CCCAGCGCCGTTAGAATCCGCTCAACCGGCACAAAGGAATCGCCCGCTTTCTGAGCCAGTTTTTCTGCTTCTGCCAAAACCTTGGCTGTTTGGCCGTCTAGATACACCTGCGCGGCATCGCCCGTCACTTTGGGCATCTTGGCCAACGATTGTTCCACATGATCTAATACGCGCGCCGCATTCCCGCCCGCGCGGCCAATCAGATTGGCGGCCAGCCCCTGATCATCATCCAGCAGTGCTTTCAGCAAGTGTTCGGGCGACAGCCTTTGATGACTGTCTCGTGTCGCTATGGTCTGCGCCGCCTGCACAAAGCCGCGCGACCGTTCGGTGAACTTCGATAAGTCCATCGGTCTCTCCTTATATAAGCGCCCGTCTCTGCACCGCCCTACAATAGGCACAGTGCTTTTGAGCCTTCCCCACCAAAATGGGGCTCCGACACCGGCAACACAAGACTACGCGTGCAAGCAATATCACGCCGATCGCGCGCAGACGTGATTGGAAACCATGCGCCGCATACCCACGTATTATGTGAAAAGAGCAAGAACAGGCACCGAAATGACACCTATTCAAGTCGAACTTAGCGATGTGACATATAACGCAGCCAACCGCGCCTTTGAGGCGCGTGCAACGCTGCACGACGGCGGCATTCAGCACAGCTATGCGTGTATGATCGAAGGCCCGATCACATTGGCATTCGAAGACGCGGCCGGGCGTTTATCCCGACAGGCCTTCAAGATGCACCGTATGGCCGGACGCATGCGCGCCCGTGGCATTCATCCATATGTGCAACACTTACTGTCGAGCATTGTCGCACCTACGCATCTGGCGGCTTAATCCTCTTTCATTGCGCTGCCCGCTTCCCTATGAGGGCGGCCTAGGGTCGTGGCCCTAGGAGAGTGCAATGTCTGATGATCGTTTAATCGTAGCCCTCGATGTGCCGAACGCGCTGCAAGGATTAGCTCTTGCGCAAAAGATCGGTCCTGCCGTGAATTTCTATAAGATCGGCTTGGGAATGCTGACGGGCGGGGGCCTTGCCTTGGCAAATGAGCTCAAGCAGGATCATGGCAAGCGTATATTCCTGGACATGAAGCTCTTTGACATCGGCAATACGGTCGAAGCCGCTGTGCGTGGGCTTGCCCAATTCGATCTCGACTTTCTCACAGTGCACGGCGATCCACATGTGGTGCGCGCCGCAAAAGAAGGGGCTGCTGGTTCCAACCTCAAGATCCTGGGTGTCACAATCCTTACGTCGCTCGACCGCTCCGATCTGGACGCCGCCCTGATTCAGCCGGGCGACGTGCAAGAGATCGTAATGGAACGCGCAGGCCGCGCGCTCGAAGCCGGGGCTGATGGTGTTATCGCGTCACCACAAGAGGCCGCTTTGGTGCGTAGCCTACCAGAAGCAAACGGCAAGTTGATCGTAACTCCGGGGATCCGCCCTGCGGGTAGCGCGTCAGGGGATCAAAAACGTATCGCCACCCCAGAGCAAGCGATCAAGGATGGCGCCGACCATATCGTAGTTGGCCGACCGATCTACCAATCCAACAGTCCTGCACAAACCGCACAAGCGATCGTCGCAAACCTTCCCTGACGCGGTTTTGGCATTGCCCGTTGCATAGGGTTCACCAACCGCACAGACGCTGTCGGTTTTTGGCCGCACGCAGTGGTTCAGTTGTTTTGGCGTCTGGTCCACATTAGAATCTTCGGACCATTCACCGGATCGCCCAACGTCTCGGACAGCGATAAAATTCTCCCAAAGGTAGTATTTTCCCGTCAAGCGTGCGAATTGTAAATTCTCGCCAAGCTGGAGAAACTGCCTTCATACAGGGTAAATCCACAGGCTTATCCCCAAGTTCTGTGTGATAAGCGCCACAGACCACGATATATTGCGGGGTCTGGAATTCCACACTCGGTGAAATCCCCTTCCAGTGGTAGGTTTACCCTAGGTGATACTCCCCGACGGACCGGACTCTTCCTGAGGTTCGTCACCTCCCCCCGCTCAATCAGCGGGGGGCCTTTCTAATAGGGGTCGCCTGCAACACCATCTAAATAGTCCCTTAGCCTTACTTGGAACTGCGGCACCACGCATGTGCTGGCCAAGAACACGCCAACAGGCATCAAAGACCATCGCTGCCCTTCTGCACCCAGTCGCAATTCTGCGGCGCGGTCGCCGGGTACACGCCCCGCAAAGAACCAAGCCCCCCGTCCAATGGAGTTGATATACCGGCGCCCCCACACAATTGCAGTGGGCGCAACATCCAGCGTCAGCTCTTCTTTGGTTTCCCTGAGGACACACGCGAGCGGCGATTGATCTTCTTCTTCGCGACCACCACCAGGCAAGTCCCACGCATCAGCCCACAAGAGGCCGGGCGCGTCGTCACGTTTAAGCACGGCAAGTTCGTCGCCGACAAACAGGGCCAGTTTCGCCCCCATCCAATCATCAGACATGGGCAAACCGTCTCGCTTTGAGTATCGTTAGATTATCTTTCATGACACAGACCTATGCCAAGCCTCTGCCGCGATTGTCTATCCGAATTCCAAAACGCGCCCAGGTGCCCCACCTGCCGGTCGCCCAGAATCGTGACCCATGACGAACTTTTCGATCTCTCAATTGCCCATATGGATTGCGACGCGTTCTATGCTTCGGTCGAAAAGCGCGACAATCCAGAGCTGGAAGGCAAGCCGCTAATCATCGGCGGCGGTAGGCGCGGCGTTGTTTCAACCGCGTGCTACATCGCACGAATTCGTGGTGTGCGATCTGCCATGCCGATGTTTCAGGCGCTAAAACTGTGTCCTGACGCGGTGATCGTACCGCCACGTATGCAAGCCTATGCGGATGTGTCACGCGCAATCCGCGCCATGATGGAAGATCTAACCCCCGCCATTGAACCGCTGTCTCTTGATGAAGCATTCCTTGATCTCACCGGCACCAAACGTCTGCATGGCGCGCCCCCCGCTGTCATGATGGCAAGGCTTGTAAAACGAATGCGGGATGAGTTGGGCGTCACGGGCTCCGTTGGGCTGTCGCACAACAAGTTTTTGGCCAAAGTGGCCTCTGATCTCGAAAAACCTCACGGGTTTTCGGTGATTGGCAAAGCCGAAACGGCAGAGTTTTTACATGACAAACCGGTGCGCCTGATCTGGGGCGTCGGCCATGCCGCACAAAGCGCACTGGACAGCGCAGGGATCCGCACCTTTTCCGATCTTTTGCGCTGGGAGCAAGAAGATCTGACGGCGCGGTTCGGCTCAATGGGGTATCGGTTGTGGCATCTTGCGCGCGGACAGGACAAACGCCGCGTGTCTCGGGATGAGCCGATGAAGTCCATCTCTCACGAAACAACATTTGGCGAAGACACATCTGATCCAGCGTTGCTTGACGGGCATATTTGGCGTCTGTCCGAAAAGGTGGCGGACCGCGCAAAGGCCAAAGATATCGCGGGCCGCGTTGTTACTCTCAAACTCAAACGGGCGAACCACACAACGCTCACCCGCCGCGTTTCGTTGCGTGAACCGACACAGATGGCAGATACGGTTTATCGCACGTCGCGCGCTTTGTTCGATCAAGTGGGCGACGAAGGCCCCTATCGCTTGATCGGTTGTGGGCTGTCTGATCTGTGCAAAGCAGATGGCGCTGATATCTCCGGCGATCTTTTGGACCCAGAGGCAAGCCAACGATCTGCTGCAGAAAGAGCGACGGATCAAATCCGTGCACGATTTGGCAATGATGCAATTCTAAAAGGTCGGGCGTTGCGTTGACAGGCTGCGCCTATTCGGCGGCCAACGGCACGCGTTCTTGACCGATCTGCGCGATTTCAGAAATCGCGCCTTTCAAACGCGCGCGCACATCTTCGAAATCTGCATTCGGTTCGATTCGCGCCTCATCCATATAGATGGAGCGATCAATTTCGACCTGTATGGCGTGCTGTTTGCGCGACGGGCGCCCATAGGCCTGCGTGATATAGGCCCCCGCAAAAGGCGCATTCCGCGTCACAACGAAACCAGCCGCCGCAAAAGCCGCCTCAACGCGATCAACAATATCCGCATCCGCCGCAGCCCCGAACCGATCACCCAAAACGATATCAGGCCGCTGGCCAGCTGACCGCGCCACACCATCCATCGCCTCATGCGGCATTGAATGGCAATCCACCAAAATGGCTTGGCCGTGCACTTGATGCGCCCGGTCCAACAGCTTTTGCATCATATCGTGATAGGGCCGCCAAAATACGTCGATTCGCCGGGTTGCCTCGCGCATGGGCAGCTTTCCAGAATAAATCGGGCGCCCATTCGCCACAACGCGTGGAATCACCCCTAAGCCACTGGCCACCCGAGGGTTGTGCCCCTGCCGGCGCACGCCCTCAATCAATGCTGGATCCAACTCATCCGAACTACGGTTCAGATCGACAAATGCACGCGGCGCCCCCGCTCTTAGAAAAGGCGCGCCAAACTTGGGCGACACATCAAACAGCCTGTCAACAAAGGCATCTTCCGATGATCTGATGGTATGTTGATCCAGAATAGAGGCCTGCAAAAACGCCTGTGTATAGGTGCGCCCCGAATGCGGTGACGCAAACACAACGCACGACCGCAGCTTGTCCGGGTGCACAACATCGTAGGCGAATTCAGACATGCAAACCTCTTCCTCTCAAGCTATATGATAGACCGGAATGAACAGGTTCCAAAAGGCCTTGATCCCCGCCAGTGAACCTTTTATAGCGACCCCCACCCGGCGCGGATTTCCGCGCCCCATTTATTCTGGGGCACGAAATTTGACCGGTACGGACGATTAGCTCAGCGGTAGAGCACTTCGTTGACATCGAAGGGGTCACTGGTTCGATCCCAGTATCGTCCACCACCGCATTTCTCAGATGCCTTGTGCATCTGAACCAACGTAACCCGGCGCCGGTACGCGCCAAGACAGGAGAGAGCCCATGAAGGTTCGCAATTCGCTCCGTTCGCTCAAGAACCGGCATCGCGACTGCCGGGTCGTGCGCCGTAAAGGTCGCGTGTATGTGATCAACAAAACGCAGCGCAAGTTCAAAGCCCGCCAAGGCTGATTGCCCGCATGTTTTGATGTCGAAAGCCGCCAATTTGGCGGCTTTTGTCGTTTTTGGGATCATCTTTGCACTCTGGCCCCTACGTTCTTCTGCGGTGGGGGCCTTGAGACCCCGCAAATCGTGCTTACCATGACATCGGTAAACAATTTGAAAGGCCCGCCATGAGCGATCCAACTTATACCCCGCCCGATGTCTGGACATGGGATCAAGATAGCGGCGGTCGCTTCGCCTCGATCAACCGCCCTATTGCAGGGGCCACGCACGACAAGGATCTTCCGGTCGGGGAACATCCGTTTCAGCTTTACAGCCTAGCCACGCCAAACGGTGTCAAAGTCACGATGATGTTCGAAGAACTGCTGGCTGCGGGCGTCTCAGATGCCGAATATGATGCGTGGTTGGTCAACATCGGTGACGGGTCGCAGTTTGGGTCCGGTTTTGTTGAGGCCAATCCAAATTCCAAAATCCCGGCGCTTTGGGATCGCTCAGGTGACACGCCAGTGCGCGTCTTCGAATCCGCCGCCATTCTGGTGCACTTGGCCGAAAAATTCGGCATGTTCCTCCCTCAATCCGGGCCCGAGCGGACAGAAGTGATGAACTGGCTGTTTTGGCAAATGGGGTCTGCACCATTCTTGGGCGGTGGCTTTGGCCACTTCTATGCTTACGCGCCCGAAAAATACGAATATCCGATCAATCGCTATGCGATGGAAACCAAACGCCAGTTGGACGTGCTGGATCGCGAATTGGCGGAAAAGCCTTTTGTGGCGGGTCAAGACTACACAATCGCCGACATGGCCATTTGGCCCTGGTACGGGCAATTGTGTCTGGGCCGGCTTTACGAAGCAGCCACGTTCCTAGACGTTGAAAGCTACACAAACGTGATGGCCTGGGCCAAAAAGATTGATGATCGCCCTGCAACGTTGCGCGGTCGCATGGTCAACCGAGCCTTTGGTGAGGCATCGCTGCAACTGCGCGAACGTCACTCTGCCAGCGATTTTGACACACAGACCTGGGATAAAATCAAACCGGACGACGAAGAGGGGTAATGCTTTCTTCACACGCGGCGGTGCGCAATTTGCGCGCCGCCCTCATTTTACCGGCAAAGACCGGAAATATAGATAAAGCGGCAGACCACAGCTCACCCCGATGCAAAACGTGGCTGGAATCGCAAGCAACGCGATCCAGTTTCGCCGCACCACCACTTCTGAAATGATCCAGATCGTCAGCGCCACCGCCGCGACCGTCAAATCCCACACAAGACCCGAGGTGGCCGCATTCACATGCCAGGCATCGACCATCGCCATGATGCTCCACCCTTCGGCCTGAAACCACGTGATGAAATACCACATCGGGTGGATCGTGCCCCAAAGCGCCAAGGCCAGCCACAAGATCCGCAAACCTGACATTTAGAACCCCAGGCTGACTGATAAACCGCCCTTGCGCACGCCCACTTGGGTCGCTGTATGCAGGCCGCTTTCAGACAGCGAAATATCGGCGCGCGCAACAGGTGTGACAGGCTCCCCATCTGCGCCGCAGGCGGCAAGCCCCAGCACCATCACAATGGCAACTTTTTTCATCCCAAGATCTCCGTCCAGCGGGCAATCTGTTTTTTCACCTCAGAGGGTGCCGTTCCCCCGTATGAGGTACGCGAGGCAACGGAATTTTCCACCCCAAGCACGTCAAAAACATCAGACGTGATGTCTGCATGAACCGATTGCATGTCGGCCAATGTTAAATCCGGCAGGTCACAAGCCTTACTCTCGGCCAACGCCACCAGGGCACCAGTGACGTGATGCGCATCGCGAAACGGCATACCCAAAACGCGCACCAGCCAATCAGCCAAATCAGTCGCGGTGGAAAACCCAGACCCAGCCGCCGCAGCCAGAGCATCGCGGTTGGCGCTCATATCGCGCACCATGCCGTCCATTGCCGCCAGCGCTAGCATCCAGTTGTCGGCAGCATCAAAGACTTGTTCTTTGTCTTCTTGCATGTCTTTGGAATAGGTCAGCGGAAGCCCCTTCATCACCATGGTCAAGGCGACGTTGGCCCCAAAGATACGGCCGATCTTGGCGCGGATCAGCTCGGCGGCATCGGGGTTTTTCTTCTGCGGCATGATCGATGACCCGGTTGAAAACCTGTCCGACAGGGTCACAAACCGGAATTGCGCCGATGACCAGATCACCAGTTCTTCGGCAAAGCGGCTGAGATGCATCGCGCAAATGCTTGCGCAGCTTAGAAACTCCAGTGCGAAATCCCGGTCGCTCACAGCGTCCAGTGAATTGGCCGCCGGGCGGTCAAAGCCAAGCGCCTCAGCGGTCATCGCTCGATCAATTGGAAAAGACGTCCCCGCCAGTGCCGCAGCACCAAGAGGGGATTCGTTCATCCGCGCCCGCGCATCGCGCACCCGGCTGAGATCCCGGCCCAGCATTTCCACATAAGCCATCATGTGATGGCCCCATGTCACCGGCTGCGCGGTTTGCAGATGCGTAAATCCCGGCATCACCCAATCTGCTCCGGCCTCTGCTTGCCCCAAAAAGGCACGCATCAAAGACGCGATTCCAGCCTCGGCCGCATCCAATTGATCGCGCACCCAAAGCTTAAAATCGGTCGCCACCTGATCGTTGCGCGACCGCCCGGTATGCAATCGGCCTGCGGGCTCCCCGATCAATGTCTTCAATCGTGCCTCCACATTCATATGGATGTCTTCCCGCGCCGTCGAAAACGCGAAATCTCCGCCTTCAATCTCTGACAAGATCGTGAGCAGCCCTTCCCGGATCGCTTCCGCATCCTTATCACTCAATATGCCTGTCGCGGCGAGCATCGCAGCGTGGGCGCGCGAACCGGCAATATCTTGTGCCGCCATGCGCTGGTCAAACCCGATGGATGCGTTGATCGCTTCCATGATCGCGTCCGGGCCAGCCGCAAATCGGCCACCCCACATCGTGTTTGCGTCAGAATCAGACATGAGCATCCTTTCGGAGGGGATATGAAAAACGTATTTGCGGCGCTGATCTATACGGCAGGACTTCTGGGCGCAATCACAGCGCAAGCAGACCCCTACAATATCGCAGACCTGCGCAGCGGCGACATGAAAAAACTTGTCGTTCACGCAACCCCAACGGACGTGGCGGATGAAATCCCCTATCAACTGGCTGACAATGCTGGCACGGCAACGCTTGCGGATCATCGCGGGCGCATTGTTGCTCTGAATTTCTGGGCCACGTGGTGCGCGCCATGTCGCGCCGAGATGCCGATGCTGTCAGAACTGCAAGCCGAGTTCGGCGGTGATGACTTCGAAGTGCTCACCATCGCAACGGGCCGCAACAACCCCGCTGGAATCGTGAAATTCTTCAAGGAAACGGGCATAGAAAACCTGCCACGCCATCAAGACCCCAGGCAAAAACTGGCGGCGCAAATGGGCATTTTCGGCTTGCCAATCACTGTGTTGCTGGACCGTGACGGTAAAGAAGTTGCGCGCCTGCGTGGTGACGCACATTGGAATTCGGACAGTGCGAAATCGATTATCGCCAAGCTGATTGCCGAGTAAACTTCTCACCGGCCCAGATCTAGTCTTGCAATGCGTTCTGAAAGTTCTCGATGAACGGTTCGAATAGATATTCGAACAGTGTCGTTTCCCGAGCCGAAATCAACAGGTTGACCGGCATATCCTCGGCCAAAGCAACGCCATCATAGGCCTCAGCTATTCGGCGCAGGCCGTCTGGCTCGATCATCGCTTCGCCTGCATAGGCAACGGGATTGCCCGCTTCGTCCAATTCCGCTTTCGGCGAAATGGCGGCTACAGTCACCTCAATGCGCGGCATCGACCGCTGCGGCAATCCAGGGATCACGAGTTTCCCGCGCATTCCAACAGCCAATTGATCCACAAAACCGACAGGCACAGTGAAAGAGACTTTGGGCTGTTCCAAAGACTGCGCCAAACTAACCAAGGTTGCCCCCCGCGCCGCATACATCCCCGCCGCTGGGGTCGCGATATGTGTGACGACACCATCAATCGGGGCTCGTACATCGGACTTGGCAATCTGATCATCTAGCCCCGCCAAATTATGATCCAAGTCAATCAACGCGCGCTGGTTTTCCGCAAGAGTGGCCGACAGCATTTCGCGAAACGCCATTTCTTCTCGGACGAGATCCTGGCGCTCTTCCATCATCTGGCTTTCAATCGCCAGGACCGCGGCGCGCTCTTGCTCAAGATCCTGCTGAGTAGCCAAAACCTGATCTTCCAATTGCTCTTGCGCGACCCGCGTGACAATCCCGCGCTCCACAAGAGCCGCCTGTGCCGCCAACCGATCTTGCGAAATGGCCATTTGATCCCCCAAATGGCGCATTTTCTTGCGCAAAACACGCAGTCTTTCTGACAGGTTTTCCTCTTTGCGAATTTGAAACTGCTCCTGTGCAGCCATCCGCTCCAACTGGAGGACAAAGGCTGCATCCTTTGGAAATGCACCCGGCTCTCGGGTGTCAAACTGGCCCGCCAGGATTGCTTGAATAAGTCTGTTTTCAGCTTGTTTTTGTGATCTGGCCCGCACGATGAGATCACGCTGCACCATGGCTAGTCGCGTCTCCAAACGCATCAAGACATCACCTGCCGTGATTTCCTGGTGCTTGCGCACCAACACTTCCGAAACTTGGCCACCGTACGCATGTTGCACATCCACACTAGGGCGCGATGAAACCAGCTT
>JABSSA010000447.1 GCA_013214665.1 Paracoccaceae bacterium | reverse complement strand
GTCAGCGGTGAACGATCGTTTGTCGCTGTGTGTCACGCCATGTCGATCATGGCGACATCCGGTATTTCGCCCGTTGAAGGGCTGGAGGGGCGCGCGCCCGGCATTGCGGGTGAAGGTGTCATGATGTTGTTCATGTTGCTTGCCTTGTCGCGGCTAACGTTTTCGACGGACACCAAAACCTCTGAAAGCGGCGGGTTGCAGCATGACCCAGAATTCCGGTTGGGTCTGTTCATCGCAATTGCTGTTCCCCTATTGCTGTTCGCCCGCCATTGGGCCGGTGCATTTGAGTTTGGTGAAGAAGATCAGGTTGAACAGGCCCTGGCCGCGCTTTGGGGTGGGTTCTTTACGACGCTGTCGTTTTTGACGACGACGGGGTTCACCTCCGGCAGCTGGGGGGCTGCGCAATCATGGTCGGGATTGCAATCGCCGGGCCTGATGCTGATGGGGCTCGCACTGGTCGGCGGAGGGGTGGCCACCACGGCGGGTGGTGTCAAACTGCTGCGGGTGTATGCGCTTTACCGCCACGGATTGCGCGAAACCGAAGTCTTGATCCACCCCTCGGCCGTACCCAATGACGGCGATCTCAACAAGCGGGTTCGCCGCGAAGGTACGTTTATCGCATGGATCTTTTTCATGCTGTTTGCGGTTTCCATCGCAGCGCTGACATTGGCGTTTACCGCCGCTGGGGTGCGCTTTGATGTGGCCCTGGTACTCACCGTTTCCGGTCTTTCTACAACGGGGCCATTGATCGACGTTGGCATTTCTAATCCTGTGCGGCTGATCGACCTGAGCACGACGGCCAAGTCGATCTTTGCCGCGGCCATGGTTGTGGGGCGTCTCGAAACGCTCGCAATCATTGCGCTGATTTCACCCGACGTCTGGCGCAGATAGACAACAGTTCCAAATAGGTCCGTAACGGATTGTTTTTTGGGGCTGGAATCTTGTTGGATGGCAATCCATACTTTGCGCACATAAGGGGGGGCTCATCCTGTAGGCCCAGCAAGAATAAAGGCAATAATTTTATGGCTTCGGATAGACAAAACCTGCAGGACGCGTTCCTGAATCACGTCCGCAAAACAAAAGTACCGGTGACAATTTTTCTGATCAACGGTGTGAAATTGCAGGGCGTTATCACTTGGTTCGACAACTTTTGTGTGCTGCTGCGCCGCGATGGCCAATCACAGCTTGTCTACAAGCATGCGATTTCGACCATAATGCCAAGCCAGCCGATCAGCCTGTACGAAGGTGAAGAGGCCTCTTGAGCGAAACCGCTCCCGCAGTCACCCGCGCTTGGGTTCTGCATCCTGACATCAAATCCGACCCGGATCGGCGCGACGCGACATTCGCGCTGGACGAAGCCGTGTCACTGGCCCGTGCTCTGCCCGACCTAGAGGTTATCGGGGCCGAAGTGGTGCCTTTGGCGCGCCCGCAGCCCGGTTTGCTGTTCGGCACAGGTAAGGTGGATGAGCTGGCCGACGCGTTGAAAGCAGCCGAGATTGAGCTGGTTTTGATCGATGGCCCGGTGACGCCGGTTCAACAGAGAAACCTTGAAAAAGCATGGAAAGTTAAGCTGTTAGATCGAACGGGCCTGATCCTTGAGATCTTCTCGGATCGGGCAGCCACGCGGGAAGGTGTGCTGCAGGTTGAGATGGCCGCGCTCAGCTATCAGCGCACGCGACTGGTGCGCGCATGGACGCACCTTGAACGTCAACGTGGTGGTTTGGGATTTGTGGGCGGCCCCGGGGAAACCCAGATCGAAGCGGACCGCCGTGCGATCGACACGCAGCTTGTGCGCCTGCGGCGGCAGTTGGAAAAGGTTGTCAAAACGCGCAACCTGCACCGGGCTGCGCGGGCCAAAGTGCCTTACCCGATTGTGGCGCTGGTGGGGTATACCAACGCAGGCAAGTCTACGCTTTTCAATCGTCTGACGGGGGCCGAAGTGATGGCCAAAGACATGCTCTTTGCCACGCTGGACCCGACGATGCGGCGGGTGGATTTGCCCGATGGGCCCGAGATTATCCTGTCGGATACGGTGGGGTTCATTTCCAATCTTCCGACCGAACTCGTTGCTGCGTTCCGCGCAACTTTGGAAGAGGTTTTGGCCGCTGACATCATCTTGCATGTGCGGGATGTGTCGCATCCGGAAACCGAAGAGCAAGCCGAAGATGTGCGGGCGATTCTGTCGGATCTGGGCGTGGGGGACGAAAAGCCCCAATACGAGGTTTGGAACAAGCTTGATCGGATGACCGAAGATGAGGCCGCGTCATGGCAGGCGCGGGCCGCGCGATCCGATGAGGTGTTTGCCATTTCAGCGCTGAATGGCACCGGGCTTGACCCGCTTCTGGCGGAAATCGCCGAAGCCTTGGCCGGGCAAGTGACCGAAGAAGAGCTGCATCTGGATTTTGCCCAAGGCCGCGCGCGCGCGTGGCTTTTTGAGCGCGATTTGGTCAAAGGCGAACGTCAGGACGAAACGGGTTTTGCCCTCAACGTGCGTTGGACCGCGAAAGACAAAGCACAGTTCGACGCGCTATAGCGGGGAAGGCCTTTCGAAAGGCCTTCCAAGCGCCTTGCAAGGCGCTTGCGCCTAGCTGGCCCGCATCACCATACCAAACAGGTCGCGCGGGTCATCGGGATCCGCCAACAGGTCGAGCGGATGGTAAAAGGACGTGCCCTGAATTCGATCCAACACAAAACGCAGCGCTGAAAAATCTTCGATCGCGAAACCGACGCTGTCAAACAGCGTGGTTTGTGCCGCCGACGTGCGGCCCGGTTTGGCGCCTGTCAGAACCTGCCACAGCTCTGTCACGGGGTGATCTGGCGCAAGCTGCTGGATCTCCCCTTCGATCCGGGTTTGAGGCGGATATTCCACAAAGATGTCAGAACGATGCAGGATCGCGGCGGCCAGTTCCGTCTTGCCGGGGCAATCGCCACCAATCGCATTGATGTGCACACCCGAGCCAACCATGTTGTCGCTCAGGATCGTGGCGTGCTGTTTGTCCGCGGTGCAGGTTGTCAGGATCTGCGCCCCTTCAATCGCAGCTTCGGCAGAGCGGCACGGCACGACCCGCAAACCCGTTGCCGAAAGGTTGGCGGCACATTTTGCGGTCGCGGCTGGATCGATGTCCCAGAGCCGCACTTCATCAATGCCGACGATTTCCTGCATTGCGAGGCATTGGAACTCGGATTGCGCGCCATTGCCAATCATCGCCATGACCGATGCGTTGTGCGGGGCCAACTCTTTTGCGGCCACGGCGGACATGGCGGCAGTGCGCAACGCGGTCAGGATCGTCATCTCGGTCAACAACACCGGATAGCCGCTGGCAACGTCAGCCAAAAGCCCAAAGGCGGTCACCGTTTGCAGCCCATCTTTGGTGTTCTTTGGGTGGCCGTTCACATATTTGAACCCATAGGTTTCGCCGTCCGAGGTTGGCATCAGCTCGATCACGCCTTCTTGCGAATGGCTGGCAACACGAGGCGTTTTGTCAAAGCTCTCCCATCTGGCGAAATCGTCGCGGATATAGTCGGCAATCCCGGCCATCATCGGCTTGAGCCCGATATGGTGAATCAGCCGCATCATGTGATCCACGGAGACGAAAGGAACCAGAGCTTTTTCAGAAGGTTGCATGGTAATCCTCAATGATAACGGGCGGTGGGGCGGTCAAAGACACGGCGACCAAACGCAGAGGCGGCCAGATCGACCATCACTTCGGCGGTACGGCCGCGTTCGTCGAGAAATGGGTTCAGTTCCACGATGTCCAGCGCGCTCAAAAGCCCACTGTCGCTGATCATCTCCATCGCCAGATGCGCCTCGCGGATTGTGGCGCCGCCGGGAACGGTTGTGCCAACCGCAGGCGCGACGCTGGGGTCCAGAAAATCCACGTCGAGCGAGACATGCAGCAGCCCGTTTGCCCGCGCGACCTGATCCAAAAATGCGGCCAAGGGGCGGGCGATGCCGCCTTCGTCAATCTGGCGCATATCCACGTAAGACGCTTTGGTGGCTTGTAGTGCGGCTTTTTCAGCTGGGTCTACGGATCGGAGCCCCAGCATTTGAATGCGTTCGTGGGGCACCGGGTGCTCGAAAGCGGGAAAGCCATCAAATCCGGTGCGCCCCGTCAGATATCCCACAGGCGTGCCATGCAGATGGCCTGACGATGTGGTGTGTGGCGTGTGGTAATCGCTATGCGCATCCAGCCACAGCACGAACAGCGGGCGCTCCTGCGAGGCGGCGTGCTGGGCCACTCCGCGCACTGTGCCAAGGCTGATCGCATGATCGCCGCCCATGAAGACAGGCGTGCCCAGAGCGCAAGCCGCTTGTGCGGCCTCTGACAAAGCGTGCGTCCAGGCGATGCAGGCGTCTTGCGCATAGACCGGCCCTTCAAGCGGGGTGGTTGGCAACGTCGGCGCCACGTTGCCTTGATCCAAAACCGTATGCCCCAGGTCGGTCAGCACGCGGGGCAAATGCGCCGTGCGCAGCGCATCTGGCCCCATAAGACAGCCTTGGCGGCGTTTGCCCACATCCATAGGTGCGCCGACCAAAACGATGGAATGATCTGTCATGAAAAGCCCGTTGTCGTGTCTGTTTCTGACAGATAGCGACCAAAACGGGCTTGTGAACATCGGCCAAAGTGATCAAATTGGTCTGCAAGTGACCTAAATGGTAGATTGAATGGATAATATTGATAACCGCTTGCTGGCCGAGCTACGCCATAACGGTCGCGCGTCTGTTTCCGATCTTGCGGTCACGTTGGGCCTGTCGCGGGCGACGGTGCGCAATCGCATTGAAAAACTGGAACAGCAGGGGGATATCCTCGGCTATTCCGTTGTGTTGCGCAAAGACACGATCACCGATCCTGTCCGTGGGCTTATGATGATTGGCATCGAAGGCCGCGGCACCGATCGTATCATCCGACAGCTGCACGGCTTGCCCGAAGTGCGGGCGGTGCATTCCACAAATGGCCGTTGGGATGTGATCGCCGAGATTGGCACCGATACGCTTGAGGCGTTTGACGCCACGCTATTTTCGATCCGCCGGTTTGATGGGATCGTGGCCAGCGAAACCTCGTTGTTGCTGTCGACGCGAAAACGCGCCTGATCAGGCTTTGCGCCAGGCCGCAATCCAGAAACCGCACAGAAGCAGCGACAAGATGGCATTCCACCCCGCCATGCTGATTCCGGCAAGCGACCAGGCGATTTCGTCGCAGCGTACCAAAGGCGCGCTCATGATCTGATCCATCAACGCATCTGTGCTGAGCCCGCTGATATCGCCCGAGGAGCAAGTGCTTGGCCCTTCCCACCAGCCTTGTTCAACACCGACATGAAAACCGCCAACCCCGGCTGTCACAAGCATGGCCGCCGCACCGGCAAGCGCCAGAGTGCCGCCGGGCACGAAAAAGGCAACAGCGGCCAGCGCGAGGGCAATGGCGTGGGGATAGCGTTGCCAGATGCACATTTTGCAAGGCGCAAGCCCGCCCAGATGTTGAAATGCGAACGCACCAGCCAAGAGCGCGAAAGATCCGGCGGCGGCGGCAAAGATGAAACGAGACTGGGTCACAAAAACCTCACAACGGCAAACCCACCGACAAGCAGAAACACGAACAGGGTGAAGACCAACCCCAACCGTTGCTCAATAAAGGCCCGTGCGGGCGCCCCTGCCACGCGCAAAATGGTCGCAACCACGAAAAAGCGCAGCCCACGGGCGATGATAGACGTAACAAGGAAGGTCATGAACGGCATCGCAGTCCACCCCGACATGATGGTGATCACC
>JABSSA010000446.1 GCA_013214665.1 Paracoccaceae bacterium | reverse complement strand
TCAGGATTTTTCCGACCATTGGCCCAGTGACAGGATCCGCATCCCATCCTTGGGCTCTGAGCCAACTGGCGACCTTGATCGACACTTCGTAGGCGCGGCCATATTGCCGGGTCACGTCTTTGCCGCCGCGTGTGTCCGGCACATGTTTCAATTCTTCGTAGATGTGCTGAACGCCAAAGATCAGGACCGTCCCAAACTCGGTTTCTTCGTGGTCAAAGATCCATTCAGGGCGCATGCGCGCCACGCCCACCATCTCGCAATCGCCTGCGGCGATAAACTGGTCCAACGCAGCCGTCCAAGCTTCCGGCGTACGTTCCACCGGTTCGCCCGTCACCTTTGGCAGCGGAGTGGCAGCCATTTCCCGGCGTTTCTTGCGCATGGCCTGCATTTCATCATCAGGCTCTTCATTCTTGTAAAACCACATCTGCGCGTCACCAAACGGGGCCGTATCCATATCCGGCGTCCACCAAACCATCTGTGGCTGTCGGTCTTCGGTTTCGCCCAGCCCATTCACTGCATTGCCGCTGTAGCCTTCTGGCAGGGCCGCCAAAAACTCGGGGTTCGGGGTATACGGGCGAAATGGGTTTTCAGGCATGACTTTGGGCATTCCTTCTGACGAAAAACCAAGCCTGGGAGCGTTTTCAAAAATCGGATTTCGAATTGCTTTCAGGCAGGGTCAGTGGGTTAGCTATCTGCAAACATGAGACAAATCGGGATAAAAAATCAATAGCGTCCACCGATTTCGGTTTGTTTGGCAGCATCGGCGACTGCGTCTCGGACCCATTTGTGGAGCGGTGATTGATGAGTGCGGCGCGTCCAGTATTGATCAAAGACAATTGGAACATCGATGGGGATTTTCTTGCGCACCAAAGTTGGATCAAGCCTGTCTGCGATTCCGATTGGAACAATTGCGATCAAATCGGAGTCGCGAACATAAGATCCCATGTCTCCGTATTCCGTCAGCTCAACAACAGGTGAAATAAAGACACCTTCCGCTTCAAACCGAGGGAAATAGAATGGGCGCAGCGTGGCTGAAAACCGCAGGGCGACGTGATTGGCGGATGCGATTTTGTCTAAGGTCAGAGGGCCATGACACAGCGGATTGTGCGGCGCCATGATACAGCAATAGCTGTCTGTGCGCATGTGGCGTTTGAATACCGCTTCTCCTCGAAAGGGGATTGGGCCGAGCAACAAGTCGCATTCGCCCCGCTTGAGCAAGTCCTCTCCGAACGCAAGCGAGTTGATAACCTTTAGCGTGATCCCCGGAGCGGTATTGCGAAGGTGTTTGATGAACTGAGGCAAGACCGTCAATCGCTCGTAGTGATTGCATGCGATCGTCACATTGCCCTTGGCTGTCGCAGGCTCAAAGCTTGCTGGTGAAACGAGGGTTTGGAACGTTTCCAACAGATCAGATGTCTCTGCCACAATGACCCGACACCGTTCCGTTGACACCACCGCGCGCCCTTCGCGCACAAACAGTGGATCGTTAAAACAATCGCGCAGTCGGGACATCGTGTAGCTGACATTCGATTGCGTCTGTCCCAAAGCTTCGGCGGCTTCCGAAAATGATCCGAGCTCAAATACAAAATGCAGCGTGCGCAACGCAGCGAAATCGAGGCTAAGCACATTGTGTGACCTGTCCAAAAGTCTCTCCCTGCATGCATCGAAAAATTTGATTGGGCTTATCAAATCTATCAAATTGACAGGCGTCGGGGAATGATTTTTTCTCGTTTTAGAAATTCGAAATGCGAGGAGCGCCCTAGCCATGCACAGCCTTGTGCCAACGATGGATGACATCGGCTTTGAAGAGCTGATGAACGATCCTTATCCTAGCTTTGACCGCATCCGCAAAGAGGCATCGGCCGTGTGGGTTAGCAGCGCTCGGATAAACCTCGTGACACGTTTTGACGACATCATGCACATCGAACGCAATCACGCCGATTTTGCATCCACCAATCCCGGATCCCTGATGAACAAGATCATGGGGCATTCCTTGATGCGAAAAGATGACGAAGAGCATCAGGTTGAGCGCAAAGCTGTTGAAACAGCGTTCCGTCCCGGTGTGGTCAAACAGTATTGGGCGCCCCGGCTAGAAGCAATTTCAGATCGTTTGATCGCAGGCTTCGAAAAGGATGGTGAAACCGATTTGTTTAACGCCTTTGCCGCGCCTATGGCCGCTTACGGGCTGACTGAGTTGTTGGGGTTCAAAAGCGATGTTGCCTGGCAAGATATGTGCGATTGGTCTCAATCCCTGATGGATGCGGTCGGCAACTATACCGCTGACCCAGCTATTGAAGCCAGAGGTCATGCCGCTGCTGCCTCGATCGCAACAGAAATTGATCGTGCTATGCCCGAGCATCGCGCCACCGAAAACCCATCCGTGCTGTCGAGTATGGCCCATGCAGAAAGCCTTCATTCGATCGACCAAATCCGAGCCAATGTAAACGTGATCGTCGGTGGCGGTTTGAACGAGCCGCGCGATTCCATCCTGACGACCGTGATGGCCTTGCTTTCCAACCCGGATCAGCTGGCGCAAGTTCGGGAAAACCGCAAACTCTTTGCCAAAGCATTCGAAGAAGCCGTGCGCTGGGTCGCTCCTATAGGGATGTATCCGCGCCGTGTGACCCGAGATGTCGTTTTGGGCGACACACAGTTGAAAGAGGGCGATCAGATTGGTTTGTGTGTCGGCGCAGCCAACCGCGATCCGTCACGGTTCGAAAATGCGCATGCCTTTGATATTAACCGCCCTCGGCAGGGTCACCTAGGGTTTGGGGCGGGGCCGCACTTTTGCGCGGGAACTTGGGTTGCACGCCAAATGGTGGGCGAGATTGCAGTGCCCATGTTGTTTGATCGGCTGAAAAACCTGCGTCTGCACGACAGCAAACCAGTAACCGAACGCGGTTGGGTGTTTCGCGGACCGACCAGCCTGCCAGTGCAGTGGGATGTTTAAGCGATGACGGTAAAGTTGACTTTTGTTGCGCATGACGGCGGCGAGCACGAAGTGAGCGCCGATGTGGGGCAGTCGGTTATGGAAGCGGCATTGAGCAATGGTGTCGAGGGGATCACCGCGGAATGCAATGGCAGTGCCGCTTGCGCGACGTGCCACGCGATCTTTGATGAGGCACTTTTGGTGCACATGCCTGAAATAACCGAGCATGAAAACGACATGCTTGATTTCGCGGCGACAGAGCGGGTTGCGGGCAGTCGATTAAGTTGTCAAATTCCTGTGACGGACGCGTTTAATGGGGCCAGGATCATGCTGCCGGAAGAGCAGTAGTCGGACCCTGTTTTTGGAATTCAACCAAGACAAAAGAAAGACCTAGGGAGGAAACTATGACATTTCTAAAAAAGATCGGTGGGGCGGTTACCGCGCTCGCATTTTCGGCAACGGTGGGGATGGCGCAAGAGCATACACTCACCATCTCAAGTTGGGCGCCGCCAACACATGGCGTGAACGCGATCATGTGGCCCAAGCTGGTTGATATGATCGAAGAGGCAACCAATGGCCGCGTGACAGCCGAGCTGAAGCTGGGTCTCGCCTCGCCACCTGCGCAAATGGATTTGATCCAGGATGGTGCGGCGGACATGTCGTTCATCTTTCACGGCTACCAGCCCGGGCGCTTCGTCACCACCAAGCTGATCGAATTGCCTGGCTATGAAGGCAGCGCGGAGGCTGCATCGGTTGCCTATTGGGATGTGTACGAAAGCCATCTGGCAGCGGCGAACGAACACCGTGGCGTTAAGCTTGTCGGCTTGATGACGCATGGGCCTGCGCAGCTGCATTCCAATAAGGCCGTGACATCGCTGGATGAAGTGTCGGGCATGAAGGTTCGTATTCCCGGTGGTGTAGGTGGCGACATTGGTGCCGCACTTGGCGCAACTGGTATCCAAGTACCTGCGCCAAAGGTTTACGAAACGCTGGCGTCCAATGCGGCCGACGGTGTTGTGATGCCATTTGAATCTCGCGTGGGGTTCAAGCTGACTGAAGTTGCAACCAATGTGTATCACATGCCTGGTGGGCTTTATCGTGGATCCTTTGCGGTCATCATGAACGAAGACACCTTTGCCGATCTGCCGGCCGATCTGCAAAAGGCGCTGGATGAAAAGGTTTTTGGTGCGCCGCTGAGCCGAATGGCGGGTGCGATGTGGGATGAAATCGACGCCAAAGGTATGAGTGCCACGGAAACCACCGCAGGCAACGCGATCAACAAGGCCAGTGATGCTGATGTTGCTTCATTTGCTAAAATCGCAGCGGACGTTCGCACAGCCGTGAAAGCAGAAGTCGCCGCCAAAGGCATCGACGCCGAAGCTGCTGTGGCTCAGATCACGGCCGTTATGGCACAAAACTAAGCGCGACTTGCGCGCGGGGCGTCCCGAGTGTGGGGTGCCCCTTGCTGATTTCGTAGAACCGGCGGGTTGAGCTTTATGGCACGGATGCTTTCGCACGCGGCACGCGTGCCTATTTTCGTCGCTTGCGCAGCGCTTTTTGCGTTGATGCTGTTAACCTTCACCGATGTGGTTCTGCGCTCTGCATTTAATGCACCGATCGAAGCCGCGACCGAGCTGATCCGCATATTGATGGCGGTCGTCGTCTTTTCCGTTTTGCCAGTGATCTCTGCGCGCGGCGGACATATATCTGTTGATTTGACCGACAGCCTATTTGACCGGGCCGGGGTGAGCCGCATCCGGGATGCTGTGCTGTATCTTGTTAGCGGCGTGATGATGATCTGGCCGGTGCAAAGGGTCTGGATTTTGGCCGAACGCAGCCGGTCTTACGGCGATGTCACCGAATACCTTGCCATTCCTCAGTTCTACATCGGCTGGTTCATCACAGCAGCGGTTGCTATGACCTCAGCGGTGCTGATTGTGGTTGGCATCGTTCACCTTTTCGCCCCCCATTTTCTTTCGGAGCGCCGTTCATGACCGCCGCCCTTATTGGCTTTGGCCTTGTCCTGATTTTGGTGCTGGTGCGCCTGCCGATTGTGTTCGCGATGGCGTT
This sequence comes from Paracoccaceae bacterium, assembly GCA_013214665.1. Taxonomy (GTDB): domain Bacteria; phylum Pseudomonadota; class Alphaproteobacteria; order Rhodobacterales; family Rhodobacteraceae. Next base: position 17,901 of record JABSSA010000446.1, on the reverse strand, counting down.
GGTCGGCACGCTTGGCTTTGCCTACGAACGCGGTGGTGCCATTTTCAGCGAGCGGGGCCTGAAAGCCGCGATGTCGATGGTCGGGCGGCAGATTACGGATACCGCGCAAGATTATGGCTTGTCGGTTGTGCCGCTCTTTATCCTGATGGGCCTCTTCGTGAACAAAGGCGGTATGGCGCGCGAGCTTTATGCCGTCTCCAATGCGTTTCTGGGCCATTTTCGCGGGGGCATCGCGATGGCCACCGTCGCGGCTTGTGGCGGATTTTCGGCGATCTGCGGGTCATCACTGGCCACAGCGGCGACGATGTCAAAAGTCGCCATGCCGGAGATGCGCCGGTACGGGTATTCCGACGGGCTTTCCACCGCATCAATTGCCGCTGGCGGCACCTTGGGCATTCTGATCCCGCCATCGGTGATCCTGGTGATTTATGGCCTGCTGACCGAGACCTCGATTGGCAAGCTCTTCATGGCGGGTATTTTGCCAGGGCTGATCGGCATTTTCTTTTATCTGCTGGCCGTGCGCTTCACCGTTTGGCGCAAACCGGATGCCGGGCCAGCCGGAGAGCGCACCAATTGGATGGGGCGCTTGGCGGCGCTCCGGTCGGTTTGGGCTGTGCTTCTTCTGTTCTTTCTTGTCATTGGCGGGCTCTACGGAGCGCTGGACGTTTACCCGTTGAACCTGACGTTTTCGCCCACCGAAGCTGCAGGGATGGGGGCCGCTGGCGCGTTTTTGATCGCGCTGTCGCGCGGCGGATTGACGATCAAATCGACATTTGAAGTGCTGCAGGAAACGGCTTTCACGTCCGCGGCGCTGTTTTCCGTGCTGATTGGCGCACAGATCTTTTCCAATTTCGTCAATCTTGCGGGCCTGCCAGAAGCGTTGATCGCTCTGGTCACAGCCTATGACGTGGCGCCGTTCACCGTGATCCTGATGATCCTGTGCATCTACATCATCCTGGGCTGCGTCTTTGAATCGCTGTCGATGCTGTTGCTAACGGTGCCGATCTTCTTTCCTTTGGTGACCAGCCTTGGGTACGATCCGATTTGGTTTGGTATCGTCGTGGTCGTTGTGACCGAGATCAGCCTGATCACACCTCCGGTTGGATTGAATGTCTTTATCCTCAAGGGGGTGGTGGGCGATGTCTCAACCGGCACGATCTTTAAAGGGGTGACACCCTTTTGGATCGCGGATCTCTTCCGACTGGCCTTGATCGTGCTGATCCCGTGGATTGCGCTGGTGCTACCAGAACAGATGGGCGCGCTCGGGCACTAAATCTGTAAGCTGCCCACGCTAGCGCCGCCACAAACGTAAAGCGTCTGCCCTGTGACAAAGCTGTTTTCGGGGTCGCAGAAAAACAAAAACGCGCGGGTGACGTCACCCACTTCGCCAATGCGGCCCACTGGGATACGTTGGGCAAGTGCCTCTTGCTGAGGGCTGTCTTTTTCAATGATGCCCCAGAAATTGTCAGTCAGGATCGGACCGGGTGCTACCACGTTGACGGTAATGCCGTGTGGGGCCAACTCCAAAGCCCAGGTGCGGGCCATTCCGATCATTCCGGCTTTGGTGGCGCCATAGGCCGTGCGGGTCGGCGCGCCCAACGCCGCGCGCGAGCCGTTGAACATGACGCGCCCAAAACCAAGTTCTTTCATCTTGGGCAAGAACGCCTTCATCAGGGTCAACGCAGATCCCAGATGCAATTGCGCAAGCCCGGTGATGTCAGAGGGTTCTGCGTCTTCCAAAAGGTTGGGCCAGATCAGACCGGCATTGTGGACCAGATGCGTCACGTCGTGGCGTTCCGCGATGTCGCGCGCTGTGGCGGTGACCGCGTCGGCATCCAAAAGATCGGCTTGATACGCGTGCAACTTTGGATGCGAGACATCTGGCGCGCGGCGTGAAATGCACACAACATCGTAGCCGCGATCCAGCAGCGCCTGTGCAAGATCTGCGCCAATGCCCTGATTGCCGCCCGTAATGACCGCCGTATACGTCATGTGTCCTCCACCAATGCCAGCACGCGCAATGGGCTGCCGGTTCCGTTCTTGATTTTAAGCGGAGCAGCGACCAGCACCGCGCCGGTTGCAGGCAATTCATCAAGCGCATTGAGGCATTGAAGCCCGTATTTGCCCGCACCATGCAGGTAGTAATGTGCCGGATACGGGGGCGTATAGTGGCTGCCTTGCCCGGCATCAGTGCCGACCGTTTCTGTGCCAAAGCCGCGAATATCCCGCTGTTCAATTAGAAAGCGGATTGCGTCTGGGGTCGGGCCGGGGGAATGCGGCCCGTCCTCGCGCATGTTGAGATAAGCCGCGCCGCGCCGCTTTGACCAATCCGTGCGCATCAAGACCCACGCGGCTGTGGGAATGCGCCCATATTCCTGTTCCCACGCAGTGATCCCGTCCACGGTAAGCTCAAAATCATCGTCTTGTGCAGCCCCGTCAGAGCAATCGATCACGCAAACCGGCCCCACAAAAGCGGCTGGGTCGATCTCGTCCACCGACCCATTCGGCACATCCCGGCCCGAGATCCAGTGTGACGGCGCATCAAAATGCGTGCCCGTATGTTCCGACATTGAGATGTTGTGCCATTTCCACGCGGGGCCACGATGGTCGTAGGCGCTGATTTCTTCCATGCGAAACCGGGCACATTGGCCGAATTCGGGTGGCAGGATGATCACAGGGAAATCCGGGTCGAGCGTATGGGTCAAATCGACCACACGAATAGTCCCGCTGGCGATGCCTGCGGCGAAAGACGCAAGAGGGCTCATGGTCCGTCTCCTCCCATGGTCATCTCTCTTTCCAAAACCTTGGGGTCGCGGCGGAACCTTTCGCGAATATCTTGTGCGATGTCGCCGCACCACACGTCTTCGAGCCCGCGCTGCAACCCATCCACCACCGCGCGCGCCAAGGCGTTTGTGGTGACCTTTGGCGGGGGCAAAGGCTGATACCAATCATCCGCTTCCGTGGGGCCAAAAAACAAGTTCATTACGCGCAGACCCGAAGGGCGGAACTCGGCCCGCAAGGATTGGCTTAGTGAATATGCGCCCGCTTGGGACGCGGAATGCACGCCGAATGGCTGTGCGTTGGTCATGGCACTGACCGAGAGCAGATTGACCCATGCCGCCGCAGAATTCACGCCATCAGAAACGCGCGCGCACATGCCCGGGCCAAATGCCTGAGCCAGCCGCATAAGGCCGAGATAGTTCACCTCGATCTCATCCCTGGCAAAGGCCGTGTCGCCACGCTCCAACACGCCACCCGGGCGCAGCATTTGGGCTGTGTTGATCAGGATATCTGTTTTTCCGCCAATCTCTCCGGCCAGTTTCTGAACCGAGGCAGTATCGGTGACATCCATCGGCAAAACCTCAACACCCAGCGCATCCAGCGCGGCACGCCCAGGGTAGGGGCGCCAGCTTTCTGGTTCGCCGGCAAAAATCATAGCGGCACCTGCGTCTTGCAAAGCCTTCGCCAAAGCGGGGGTGTGAGGTGATCGTGCATCGGTGATCAGAATGCGGCGGTGTTTGGGATCGGCGGATAAGGCGCGCATGAGCGGTGCGTCCTCCTGATGCGGGGTAGGGGTTTCGGGCAGGGCCAGCAGTACACCCTGACCGGCCTGATCAAGGCGGGCTTCGATCCGTACGCGGCCATGCGCCGCGATGTCTTCGTGAATATGGGCCAAAACGGTGGGCCCGGCATCGAGTTGCACCGTGCCGGCGCGCCACGGCATCCGCTCGCGGTAAAAAAGGCGGGGCGAAGCGTGCACGGTTGTCTCTGCAAGCAAGGTTCCACCGGGCGGCATATCGCGCCATTCAAAATCGGTGCTCAGACACGAAGAACAAGCATCACGCGGCGGATACTGCACCGCACCGCATTCCAGACAGCATTGCAGCGCAAACCGGCCTTCGGCCGCGGCGGCGGTCAAGTGCATGGCGGCGCGTGAACGCATCTCTGGAGGGCGCGTCGGTGCAGTGGAGCGTTTCTGTGGGTCTTTCTTGGGTGGCGGTTGCAACGGCGTTGTCATGCGCGCATCCCCGTTTCCAGAACGGTCGCCGACGAGCATAAGCCGCGATCAAAGTTGATCATGCCAAACCCAGACACCAGGGCGCGCTTGGCATCTGGCACCTGAGTGTCGTTCGCTTGTCCGGTGACCTGTCGGATCGCTTCGACCATTCCGATAAACCCGCCCGCCGCCCCGGCCTGTCCACCAGACAGCTGACCGCCCGAGGTGTTGTGCGGGAAATCGCCCGTGGTTGTCATGTCTTTGTCGCGCAGGAAGTCGGCGGCCCTCCCTTTGGCGCAAAAACCGAGGTCTTCGATCTGCATCATCGAGATGACGGGATAATCATCATAGGTTTGCACAAGGTCCATGTCTTGCGGCCCACATCCTGCCTGATCCCACAGGGTGTCTACATCCAACGTCCACCCACCGCGCAATTGAATGGGGTCATCAGGGTGGGCATTGTGGCGCTCAATCGCCGCGGACAGGGTCGCATAGGGCAGGCCGCGTTTCTCAGCAGAGTCTTGCGACATCACCAGAAACGCCTCCGCACCGGCGCAGGGCATGACACAATCAAAAAGCGCAATCGGGTCCGCGATGGGGCGGGCGCTGAGGTATTGGTCTAGCGTTAGGGGCTTTTTCATCACCGCATTTGGGTTTTTCAAAGCGTTGGCGCGTTGTGCCACACAGATGCGCCCGAAATCGCTGCGTGTTGCCCCGTATTCGTGCATGTATCGGTCGGTCAAAAGCGCAAAACTGGCGTTGGGCCCGCCGTAGCCATAAGGGTAGCTTGCATCCATTGCGAAGCGTGAAAAACTTGAGAGCAATTGGCGAAAGCTGTCGATGTGGTTCGTGTCGCCAGCAACACAGGCGATATAGTCTGCATCTCCGGCCTGAATGGCCCGCGCCGCGCGCCGCACCGCGACGCCTGCGGATGCGCCGCCCATCGGGATGTGATCCAACCAACGTGGTGTCAGGCCCAGATGTTGGGTCAGGCCCACAGCCGTGTCGGGAAAAAGCGTGAAGGATGAGACTGAAAAGCCGTCCAACTCCGCAGGCTTTAGTCCCGCGCTGCGCAAGGCACCGCGCAAAGCGGTCGCGATCCAGAAATGCGCCGTGTCCTGAGAATATCGTTGGTAGGCCGTCGAAAAAGGCGCGGTCAGCACAACACCTTCGTAGGATGCCGGGCGCGCCATCACGCCACCTGCCGTTTCTTCAAATGCGTCAACGTGATCGTTGTAGGGTCATCGACACGCGTCAGAGCCAGCTCTTTCAATAGCTTGCGTTGGATTTTCTGCGTCGCCGTCAATGGCAGCTCAGGCACAAAGGCGATGTAGCCTGGCACCTTGTAATACGCCATCTGATCCAGCGCCCATTCCGCAATCGAATACGCCAATTCGGCTGAAGGCTCGTCGACGCGCAGGCAGGCGAAAACCTCATCCCCGCGTAGTGCGTCAGGCACAGCAGCGACACCTGCCGCCAAAACATCGGGGTGTTTCATCAAAACGCTTTCGACTTCGACCGCCGCGATGTTTTCGCCGGATCTGCGGATGACGTTCTTTTTCCGGTCCACAAAGAACATCCGCCCCTGATCATCTCGCCGTACAAGATCGCCAGTATGAAACCAGCCGCCGTCCCATGCTTTTTCGGTCGCCTCGGGATCTTTGTAATACTCGCTGAAAAAGCCAAGCCTCGGGGCATCGCCCGTGCGGCGTACCAGAAGTTCACCTTCGTGGTCCGATGCCTCTGGCAGGATTTTTATGGCGACATCAGGGGTCGGTTTGCCCAAGCATGATGCACCCACAAGACGATCGTCGGTATTGTTGGTCAGATGCACGGCGAGGCCCGTTTCCGTCATGGCCCAACCTTCGCACAAAGGAAATCCAAAACGGTCTTCGAAAGGGGCGTGCAACTTGGGATCAATGCCTGCGCCGAACCCGAAACGCACGCAATGGTCACGGTCTGATGCACCTTCCGGCGCCTTCATCAGTATGGAGGGCATGACGCCAAGGTAATGCAGGCATGTGGCGCGTGATGTGCGTACGTCGTCCCACCATGTGCCGGGATGAAAGCGGTCGAGCACAGTCAGGCACCCTCCGACGGACAGCATACCCATAAAGCTCGCTGCCATGGCGTTCATATGGAACACGGGCAGGGTGGTGATCATGCGTTCGCCTTCGTCTCGCAACGACACGATTCCGCCCAAGCCGCGATACCAATCGCCGGCTATTTGGAAATACGCGTTAGGCAGCACACATCCCTTGGGGTTGCCTGTTGTGCCAGACGTATACAAAACTGCGGCTTCGCGCGCGTTGCCCTCAAGACTGCGTGCCACCGACCCGGCAGGGCCGGGGTGCGGCAAAGCGGTATTTTCGCAAACGACGGGCACTGTGCCCGCACTTGCCGTGAGGTCAGCAAGCCGCTGTGGCGTCGTGATCGCCAACACCGGTTCGGCATGGGAAAAGAGGTAGCTCAGCTCGCTTTTCCGCAGGTCTGGATTGATCGGCACCACAGAGAGGCCAAGCTTGTTGAGCGCCAACCAAGTCAGGAAATAGCTTGGACGATTTTCCAGCAGAAGGGCCACGCGCATTCCCGCCATATAGCCCAAATCTTCAAATCGCTGGGCGCGTGCATCAACATCAGACAGCGCCGCGCCATACGTGATCTCACCCGCGTCAATCCCATAGACCGACGCCGTACCCGGCAAAACGTTTAGCAGGGGCCGAAGCGGTGTGGCTTTGGCCTGGGCCGCAAAGGCGTCATAGACGGACGAAAATCGGGTCAGGGTCATGGCAGCAACTGAATGTTACCAAAGGCGGCATCGGAATTCAGCAATTCGACGGTCTTTCGTGCAATGCGCAGCTTGCCTTCCACAGCCTGCAACTCATGTGTCGCCGTCAGCGCGAGCAAAATCTGATCATCCAAGCGCGTCTCGACATAATGCATGGATGTGTTGGTCTGAAATGTGCCCGTCTCCGGTTCGAAAACGTCCACAAATGGTCGCTGTATCACGTGATGACAGCGCGACTTGGGCTTTTGGCTAAAGGTGCGGGCCCCGTTCAACCGTTCGACCCGCAGGCGCAGCATGAACATGTCTTCGTACATGAGCGAGGTCGCATTGATCGGGTCTGTCTGTTTGTAATCAAGCGGCATCCAATAGATGCCGTTTTCCAACCACTGCGAAAGCCATTCATCATAGCGGCCTTCGTCCAGCATACGCGCCTCGGCATAGACAAAATCGATAACGTCATCCCGCGTGATCATTGCGCGGTCTCCATATCGGCAGTCATGAATTTGACCCATGCGTCGAACTGATTGCGCATCTGCCGTTCCGTCGTGCCGTTTTCGACAGCTTCCTGAGAATAGTCTTCGTCCTCTTCGAACAGCCGCTGCAGGTTGACCCAGTCCGAGCTGTCGGCTTCCAAACCTTCTTGGGCGCGTTCGTACATCTCTAGATCATCGTGACCCACGATTGAGGTCGGTGCGTTGATCATACGATTGTACATCGACGACATGGCCACCAATTGATCCGGCGCACCCACGAGCCGGTAGACCCAGCTTTCCACCAGCGTTTTGTTGGCGGCCAATGGAATGAAGTTTCGGATTTGTTGCAAAGGGCCCTTTGCCATGATCGCCGGGAAATAGATGGTGTTGTGGCGGTTGTCGTCCAGGATGGCCTTGGCGCGGTCCTCGCCATAGGCCTGGCACATCGCGTCAAAGTACCCGGGAATGGCGTCGTAATTCGAATGGATCGACATATTCACCCCGGTGTGCCCGTGGCCATTTGGCCAGGTGCGAATGCCCATCCCTTCAAAGAACTCATACGGTGACATGAAGGGCGCAATGATCTGCATCGCCGGTGGGCGCGGCTCGGGATTGCCCATCTGTTCATAAATCTTGACGGCCGTTCCAGCCGAGCTTTCATGCGCAACCATCGGGTGGCATGTGTCGGTTTGATTTTCGACAAGCATCTTCCAATTGCATTGATGCATATACCGCAGCGGCGGGCCTGCCACTTCCAGCCGCCCCTCGGGCGCGCGGTCGACCATGTTGTCGAGGGTCGAGAGGCTATCGCCAAAGTACTCTTCAAAGCTGATGCCGTCGGTGTTCAGGCGCGCAAAGATGAAACCGCGATAGTTCTTGACCGCACCAACGGCCGTCATCCCCTTGACGTTTGGATTGTCTTCAAAACCGGTTTCTTCGTAGCCCTTTTTCAGCGGTATCGCGAGCAGGCAGCCGTCGGTTTTGAAAGACCATGCGTGATACGGGCAGCGAAAGAATTTACCGGTGTTGCCCGATCGGTCTATGGCGATTTTCGTGCCTTTGTGTGGGCAGCGGTTCAACAAGACATGGATCTGGTCGTCGCTGTGCCGCACCATGATGACCGGCTGGTTACCGATTTGCGTGGTATAGTAATCGCCTGCATTCGGCGTTTGGCTGTCGTGACCGACAAACACCCACGTATTGGCAAACAGATGCTTCATCTCCAGCCGGTATATGTCTTGGCTGATATAGACATCGCGATGCACCTGATGCCCTTGGAACAGCGCGCGAATACCATCCGCCTGAGACGTCTGAGGCGCGCTAGGTTGTGTGACGCGTCGCGGCGCTTTGGCCGTGGCAATGTCGAGCACCAACCGCTCAGAGCGGGCGCGGCTGACACAGATTTGCATCACATCGTTTGCGGCGCGCTCAGCGTCGGAGAGTACAACATCTCTGTGATCGGGGATGCCTGACAGAACCTTTGTCTGGCAAATACCACAATCCCCGCGCTGACAATCAGACATGACGTCGATGCCAGCGGCCTCAAGCGCCTGTACAATGCTTTGATCCGCCGCAACCGTCACCACCTGACCAGTGGAGGCGATTTCCACCTCAAAAGCGGTGTCTTCGGTTGTGACAACGGTGTTCGTGAACAGTTCAACATGAATGTGCTCAGCCGCGATACCAGCCGCCTCAGCAGCGTTGCGCGCCGCGGCGATCATTCCCTGAGGGCCGCAGATATAGAGAGCGTGATCCGCATGTGCTGCCATTAAAGCGGGCAGGTCCAGTGGTGTTTCGTCATCGTGGTGCAATGTCAGCTTGTCACCAAATGCCTGCGCCAGCTCTTCGCGATACGCCATGCTGCTGGCGCTGCGACCTGAGTAGTGCAGCGCAAAGGGGCGCTCATCTTGCAAGAGCTGGGTCGCCATCGAGATCATGGGTGTAATGCCGATACCACCGGCCAGCAGAAGGATCGGCTTTCCTTGATCCACCAATACGAAATCGTTCTTCGGTGCTGTGGTCTTGATCGTGTCACCGACATTGAGGGAATGCATGGCTTTGCTGCCACCGGCGCCGCTTTCTTCTTTTTGAACCGCGACGTGATAGGCATCCGATTGATCGCCAGGCCAGCGGATCAAGGAATAATGACGCGGTCCCGCTTGCGTTAGGAAGGTGACATGGGCGCCAGCGGACCAGTCAGGGAGCGATTTGCCTTCAAAGCAAAACGTTGTAATCCTTTCGGTGCATGGCTGCGTGTGCGAAAGACGTAGCGTGTGCATGGTTCCTCCTTGCAGAAAGCATGATTTTTCATGCATTCTGAGTCAAGAACATTCGCGCATACGGGCTCAAAATGGATGAAAAAACACCCCCCTTCGTTGCCAATTATTTGCTGTATCTTTTGGCCGCATCGAGCGAACGGGCCAGCGCACAGTTCCATACACATGTTCGCAAAGCAGGGCTGCGCGTGCCGGAATGGCGCGTTTTGGCGTGTTTGGCCGATGGTGATGCGCTCATGATCACGCGCCTCGCGGATCTGGCGTTGATGGAACAATCGCGGATGACGCGGATTGTGGATCAAATGTCCTCGCGCGGTTTGGTCGAACGCGTGGCCGATGCGGGGGATAAACGGCGCGTCCGAGTGCGCCTGACTGAGCAAGGACAAACCATCGCCGATCGGTTGGTTGAAGATGCAAAGGCGCAAGAAGTACGTCTGTTGTCCGAAATCGCCGATACCGATGCCGCGGCAATCAAATCTGTGCTGAAAAGCCTTTTGACCAAGTTGGCGCAGCCCGATCCGTGAAGGATTGCGTGCCCTCGACCTGGGTTTTGAACGGTGCGATCAACTGGGGCGACGGACCACAAGCGCAACCAGATAAGTATTGAGGGATCCCGCGAAGGACTGTGAGGTTCAAATCGGCGGGCAATCGCATTATATGGGCATCAGCCACGGTCGTGTTTGACCGCAAGCCGCGTTTTCAAACCACCTGTGGATCCCAATATGAGCCGAACTGCTGTTGTAAAATCCGTGTCTGACGTCACCCCGAACATGCGCCGCATTGTTTTCGGAGGCGCTGACATCGCCGACTTTCCCCAAGGAAAAGAGGGCGGTTATATCAAGTTCGTTTTCCCCGACGAGCCGCGCGTCAAACCCGACAGACCCATCATGCGGACCTATTCCATCCGCGCCCACGACAGCACCGCAGGAGAGATCACTGTCGATTTCGCGATGCACGCCGACACAGGCGGGATTGCGATTGACTGGGCCACAAACGCGCAACCCGGTGACGAAATTCCGATCAATGGACCCGGCTCCATCAAGATGGCACCGCCTGATGCTGATTGGTATCTGATTGCGGGCGATATGACCGCCCAACCTGCGGCCATGTGCAATCTGGAAATGCTGCCAGATCACGCAACCGGCTATGTCGTGCTTGAGGTTACGTCTGAGGAAGACAAACAAGAGCTCAGCTTGCCTGAGGGTATGGAGCTGCACTGGGTGATTAATCCAAGCCCACACAGCGCAAAGGAAAAGCTTTTGGAAAAAATCCAAAGGTTGCCGTGGCGCGATGGTGAGCCGTTTGTTTGGACGGCCTGCGAATTCGACACGATGCGCGCGCTGAGAACCTACTACAGAACAGACCGGCAGGTCGCAAAAGACATGTTCTATTTGTCGAGCTATTGGCGCTCTGGCCGCACGGAAGATCAACATAAAGTCGACAAAAACAAAGACGCACAAGCCACGGACTCGACAGTCGTTTCTCTTGCCAAAAGTGTGATGGGCGGGGTGTAGGCCTTGGCATCCAAGCAAGGGTAATGCGCGCAATTCGAGGGCACGACTAATCCAAATCCGCGACCAAACGTACTCCTACTTAGAGGTTTACGAAGGAGAAGGTCGTGCTCAAATCCACTCTTGTCGCAGTGTCTGCATATCTGATGGTGTCAGCCCCGGTTCAAGCGGGTTTGCAGGTTCGTTTCATTGAAGGCGCCCCAAAAGATATGTTCGTTCTGACCAACACGGGCGCCTGTGATGTCGTCGCCTCGGACGTCAGCATTGATCTGTCCGCATCTGCCGGGCGTCTGATCTTTGACGTCACCGGCGCAGGTGCCGGCGTGAATGTCTTTCAGCCGGTCGATTTTGTGGAAGGTGCGGAGGCGTTGCAGGAATTGCCTCTGGTCGAGGACGGGCAAACTTCGGTTGATCTCAAGATCCAATCGCTTGCCGCAGGTCAGAATATTGCCTTCACCGTGGATGTGGATGACACAATCGGCCAGCGCGAGATAACAGTCAGCGGTTCGGAGATTGTTGGGGCGGTTTTATCGTTCAAGACCGGGTCAGAAGAGCTGTCAGGCGTGTTTTCGTCAGATGCCTTGGCCGAAGTGCAAACCGGCACGTGTTGATCGCGGCAAACACTTAGGTTTTGGCATACGCGGTGCCTGTCTTGCTGGCAGTGTTTGGAATGGAGCGGGTAACGGGAATCGAACCCGTAACTTAAGCTTGGGAAGCTCGCGTGATACCTTTTCACCATACCCGCGCAGGCCGCCTCGATACCCGAGCTGGTAAGGGGCGTCAACAAAGCTGCGGCGATTTTGGACACCGCAGCGTCGTTTGATCAATCGGGCAGGCGAGCCGTGTAAAGGTTGATCAGCGCCGGCATTCGAATGCCCTCTGGTGTGGCAAGCTTTTTGAGCTCTGAAACGATGCTGCGAAAGACGGTATCGCGCTGTTCATCCGTCGCTTCGAAATGGGCCATGCCCCCCTTGGCTGGGCCGATTTCCACAAAGATCTGTGCGGCGTCGTCCGGTGTACCGGGTACGGTCAACTCCAAAGCGACCTCTGTACAAACCACGTCTGTCAAACCAGCTTCGGTCAACATGGGAATGATGCGCGCGCTGTTTTCAAACGCAAATGGGCCAGGTTGAGTGCGATCGGTTGGCGGCATCTCTCCGAGCTGGGCGCGAACGATCTTGGCGGGCATCATGAAAAAGGGGTTCTCGCGCGCCCAGGCCCAGGTGCCCAATACGAACCTTCCACCGGGTTTCACGGCCTGTGCAATGTTTGAGAAGGCCACGGTTGTATCACTAAAGAACATCACGCCAAACCGCGAAAGAACGGCGTCATAACGTCGGGACAGATCTGTCTCCGCCGCATCGGCCAGCAGTAATTCGGCCTGTGGAACACCCTCAAGACGGCTGCGTGCCATGCTGATCAAGGTGGTGGAAATGTCAACGCCGGTCACATGCCCCTCTGTGCCGACCTGCGCCGCGATCTGTGCAACGGACGCACCGGTGCCGCAGCCCACATCCAACACCGTTTCGCCTGCTTTTAGGGCCGCGGTGTTGACGACCAAATCGAGCACGGGCTGCAGTGTGGTGTCCATCGCCTGTTGGAATTGAACCCAACTGCTTTGGGCATCCCAGAAATCGCGTTGCTCTGCGTTGCTCATCCGCGCCGTCTTCTCCTACGTCCGCCAGCTTCGGCGCCATCGCCGCCGCCAGTGTTGAAGGAGACGTTGGGCAAATCCAATACCGAGTTCAAGATCGGGAATGGATCAACCGAGTTGGGAATGGCGGAGGCGTTGACGAAGTGCTCCTGAAACTTCGGTTCAATCGCGGTTTCGACCTTGGTGATCTTGTGCACGGTCTCTTCGATCTCGGCGCGGGCGTCGATGTTGCACAGCGCGATACGCGCGCCGGTGCCTGCGGCATTTCCTGCGGAGGTCACCTTGTCCAAAGGCGCGTCGGGGATCATGCCCAGCACCATGGCGTGTTTGGTGGAGATATGCGCGCCAAAAGCGCCGGCCAACACCACACGGTCCACCTGATCGGTGCCCATTTCATCCATCAACAGGCGCGCGCCCGCATAAAGCGCGGACTTGGCCAGCTGGATGGCGCGAATATCGCCTTGGGTGACAGTGATCACCGGCCCGCCATCAGCGGAGGCATCGTGGATCATATAGGAATGGGTGCGGCCTTCGGGGATGCAGCGGGGCGTGCCGGTTTGCGCCGGGCCGCCGATCAGGCCGGACGGATCCAAAAGCCCCGCGATGCGCATTTCGGCCACGGCTTCGATGATGCCGGAGCCGCAGATGCCGGTGATGCCCGAGGCGGCGGTTGCTTCGGCAAAGCCCTCTTCGTCTGACCAGATGTCAGAGCCGATGACGCGGAAGCGGGGTTCCTTGGTGACAGGGTCAATTTCGATGCGTTCGATGGCACCGGGTGCGGCGCGCTGGCCAGACGAAATCTGTGCCCCTTCAAAGGCCGGGCCGGTGGGGGAGGAACAGGCCAGAACGCGGCGTTTGTCCCCCAGCAGGATTTCGGCGTTGGTGCCCACATCGACCACCAGAACCAGGTCTTCGGATTTGTTGGGCGCCTCAGAAAGCGCCACCGCCGCCGCATCCGCGCCCACATGGCCCGCAATGCAGGGCAGCAGGAACACACGGGCCGCCGCGTTGATCGCTGGCAGATCAAGGTCACGCGCGTCCAGTGACACGGAGTTCGACGTGGCCAGCGCAAAGGGGGCTTGCCCAAGCTCCACCGGGTCGAGGCCCAGCAGAAGGTGGTGCATCACCGGGTTGCACACAAAGACCGCTTCGACGATCAGGCGCGGATCGATCTCTGCTTCTTCGGCGATGGATTTTGCCAGATCGTCAATGGCCGCGCGCACGGCGCTTGTCATTTCCACATCACCGCCGGGGTTCATCATGGCATAGCTGACGCGGCTCATCAGATCTTCGCCAAAGCGGATTTGCGGGTTCATCAGCCCGGAGGAGGCTTTGACATCGCCGGTGGCCAGATCGCAGAGATGCGCGGCGATGGTGGTCGATCCCAGATCAATGGCGAGGCCATAAATCCCGTCTTCGTGCAGGCCGGGCCAGATATCGACGACGCGGTGTTCGGTATCCGCATGACCTTTGTGCAGCGCCACCGTGACCTGCCATTTGCCCTTGCGCAGCGCCGTTTGCAGCCGCGACAAGACAGAGAGAGGTGCCGAAACGCCTTCGATGTCCCATTGATCCTTGAGCGCTTGTGCCAGCCGCTCCAGATCCCCGGTGGGTTCGTGCATGTCGGGTTCCTGCACCTCGACGAAATAAAGCCGTGTGGCCGGGGCCATCGTGATGTCGCGGGCGGTGGCAGCTTTGCGTACGACCTGGCGGTGCACCTGGCTTTCGGGGGGCACATCGATCACCACGTCGGAATTGATTGTGGCCTGACAGCCCAGACGCCGCCCGGTTTTCAACCCGCGTTTTTCATCATAGCGCGCCTCAACCGCATTCCAGGCGCTGAGCGCATCTTCGGAGACGGTGACACCATGTTTGGGGAATTCGCCAAACGACGGGGTGATCTGGCATTTCGAACAGATGCCACGCCCGCCGCAGACGGAATCAAGATCCACGCCCAATTGCCGCGCCGCCGTGAGAACAGGCGTGCCGACGGGCACATGCCCGCGCTTGCCGGAAGGTGTGAAAATGACAAGAGGATCGGTGGTCATGGTCTGTCCCGTAGGGTTGATTTGCGGGGCAACATAGGCGTCTGAGGCAGGGGCGAAAGGCGCATCACGCCTGAATTTGGATTAATCGCGTCATTTTTTCGGGGGAGCCCTGCGCTGGATGGGCCTCGGACCATCGACGCGGCACCGGTTCCATTCGATTTATCGACGCGTGTTAGCTCGCAGAAAATCAGGCGCGCTGTGGTCCGGGTTTCGATGGGCCAAGGGGGAGGCCCATCGAGCGCAGGGCGGGGCGGTTGCCCCTTGTTCCCTGCGCGGCAGAGCTTTTGAATGGCCCATCAAGCGCGGGGCTTTAGTGCCCGCGCGCATGGAATATGAAGCCCAGGAAATTCAACAACACCTGAGCCGCCAGAATGGATGTGGACCCGGTCGGATCATAATCCGGCGCCACCTCTACAAGGTCGATACCCACCACCTGATTGCGCTTGGCCAGCGCCTGCAACATCTCAAGCACATCATAGTACAGAAATCCGCCGTGGCTCGGCGTGCCTGTGCCCGGCGCGATGGAGGGGCAGAAGGCGTCGATGTCGATTGTCACAAAGACCCGCGCATCGTCTGGAATGCGGTCAATCACCGCCTGCGGCCCCAATGCGCGCGCCTGCCGCACTGACAGGATATCGGCCCCCATCTTGCGCGCATCTTCATAGCCTTCGCGCGCGGTGGAGGAGACATTGCGAATGCCCACCTGTGTCAGCCCGGTGACATAGTCCTTTTCGGCGGCGCGGCGCATCGGGTTGCCGTGGCCAAACCGAACGCCGTGGCGTTCATCGACAAAATCAAGATGCGCGTCGATTTGCAGAATATGGATCGGCGCCTGACCCTCAAAAGCGTTGATGCAGGGAATATTCACCGAATGATCCCCGCCAATCGTGACTGGCATGGCCCCGGCCGCAAGGGCCGCGCGCACGCCGGTTTCGATATTGGCGTGGCTTGCCTCAGTCTGGGTGTGCACGATATCGGCGTCGCCCATATCCGCGATACGGACCGAGGCGGGCAGGTATACCGCGTCATCCTCATGATCATAGGCACCGGCGTGGCCAAAGCTGAACAAGGTTGAGGCTTCGCGCACCGCACGCGGGCCGAACCGCGCGCCCGACCGGTATTGTGTGCCAAAGTCAAACGGCGCGCCCAGCACGGCCACATCGGCCTCGAGCGCCTTCCAATCCGCCACATAGGGCGCTTTGGCAAAGGTGGCGATGCCCACAAAAGGCAGGTTGAGGCGGCCGGAATCGTAATCGTTTGGCATGAGGCATCTCGTGGTGTTTTTGTTGGCGCAATCCTGCGCTTGCAAAATTAGGAAAGGCAACAGGTCTTTCCATTTTCGCCACCACGTGAAATAGGACCGTGCCAACCGTTCTTTCCTGATGAGGTCCCCCATGGAGATTCGCGAGGCACTTACCTTCGATGATGTATTGCTTGTTCCAGCGGAATCGCACGTTCTGCCCGCCACGGCCGACACGCGCACACGGGTGACCCGCACCATCTCGATGAATATCCCGCTTCTCAGCTCCGCCATGGACACCGTGACTGAGGGGCGCATGGCCATTGCCATGGCGCAAGCCGGCGGCATTGGCGTGGTTCACCGCAATCTGGACACAGAGGCGCAGGCCCGCGAAATTCGCCGGGTGAAGCGGTTTGAATCCGGCATCGTCTATAACCCCATCACCCTGCGCCCCGATCAGACACTGGCCGACGCCAAAGCGCTGATTGAGCGCTATAACTTCACCGGCTTCCCAGTGGTGGATGCCGATGACCGGGTGGTGGGCATTGTCACCAACCGCGACATGCGCTTTGCCACATCCGATGACACGCCCGTGCATGTGATGATGACCTCTGAAAACCTCGCTGTGCTCGAAGAGCCGGCCGACCGGGGCGAGGCGATCAGCCTGATGAAAGCGCGGCGGATCGAAAAGCTTTTGGTGACGGATAAATCCGGCAAGCTGACCGGGCTTTTGACGTTGAAAGACAGCGAACAGGCCGTGGTCAACCCGACCGCCTGCAAGGATGAACTGGGCCGGTTGCGAGTTGCGGCGGCCTCAACCGTTGGGGATGCGGGCTTTGCCCGGTCCGAGGCGCTGGTGGATGCTGGTGTGGACATGATCGTGATCGATACGGCCCATGGCCATTCGGCGGGCGTTGCCGAAGCCGTG
Organism: Paracoccaceae bacterium; assembly: GCA_013214665.1. GTDB lineage: Bacteria > Pseudomonadota > Alphaproteobacteria > Rhodobacterales > Rhodobacteraceae. The sequence continues at coordinate 986 of JABSSA010000446.1, read as the reverse complement.
AAACGGGCTAAGGCGCTTTCGAACGAGGTGCAGATCGTTGCGGGCAATGTGGCCACCGGCGAAGCGACACGGGCGCTGATTGATGCGGGGGCGGATGCGATTAAGGTGGGCATCGGGCCGGGCTCCATCTGCACCACGCGGATGGTGGCAGGTGTCGGTGTGCCGCAGCTGACCGCTATCATGGATTGCGCCGCCGCTGCGGGCGATGTGCCAGTGATCGCGGACGGCGGTATCAAGTTCTCGGGCGATTTTGCCAAGGCAATCGCGGCAGGCGCAAGCTGCGCCATGGTGGGTTCTATGATCGCGGGCACGGATGAAAGCCCGGGTGAGGTGATCCTGTATCAAGGACGCAGCTTTAAAGCCTATCGCGGGATGGGCAGCCTGGGTGCGATGGCGCGCGGTTCGGCGGATCGCTATTTCCAGAAAGACGCAGCCAGCGACAAGCTTGTGCCCGAAGGGATCGAAGGGCAGGTGCCGTATAAAGGCCCTGCTGGCACGGTGATCCATCAGCTTGTGGGCGGCTTGCGCGCGGCGATGGGCTATACCGGCTGCGCCACGGTGGAAGAGATGCGCAAGAACTGCAATTTCGTCAAAATCACCGGGTCTGGCCTGAAAGAGAGCCATGTGCACGACGTGCAGATCACCCGTGAAAGCCCGAATTATCGGATCATGTAACCATGACACCGGGCGCGCGCGGTGCGGCGGCGATTGATATATTGGACGACATCCGCACCGGCACGCCCTCTGAGGCTGCGCTGACGCGGTGGGCGCGGGGCAATCGCTATGCCGGGTCCAAGGATCGTGCGGCGGTGCGTGATCTTGTTTTTGACGTGGTGCGCCACTGGCGCAGTGACGCCTTGCGCGGTGGCGGAGAAAGCGGGCGCCAACGTTTAATTGGCCGTTTGCGTGGACGGGGGCAGGATGTTGATGCGATTTTTTCGGGCGAGGGATATGCGCCCAGTTTTCTGACCGATGACGAACGCACT
>JABSSA010000445.1 GCA_013214665.1 Paracoccaceae bacterium | reverse complement strand
TGGCAACCCAACTTTCGATTTCAACCATAAAGGTCATTGACCCTTTCATTTAAATTACGTTAGCTGCCAACGATGGTTCTCAATGACCGTTGAGTCGGCGAGATGAAATGGGAACACGGTGAGGTGTAGCCAAAAGGCGCCAAATCCGTGACTGCCCCCGCAACTGTAAGCGGCGAGCGACCCCGACAAAGACCACTGGGCAACTGCCTGGGAAGGTTCGGGACAGCGTTGATCCGCAAGTCAGGAGACCTGCCATCGCAAGTGTAACTGACCCAGGCGGGGTGTCCTGGAGAGAGGCAAACATGTTCGACGCGACTGCGTACCTACATCGACGTATCTCATTGCCCCCGCCGCAGCGGAGGCCGCGATGCGTGAGGCAAACGACCCAGAACAGCATGAGCTAGCGCCATACCGGCAAGGCTTCTGTCTTACCAATTTGAGCACTGCATCATTGATCGGCGGTGCTCTGGCAGTGTCCGCATTGCTTTGGTTCGGCATTTGGGCGGTGCTGTAGATGTCGGCCGTTCTGGAAATTCGCAACCTTGCACTTGGATATCCTGAGCTGACCCTGTTTCGGGGTTTGTCCATGGATGTGGAGCGAGGTTCTACACTGGCGATTTTGGGTGCGAACGGATCTGGCAAAAGTACTTTGGTCAAGATGCTACTTGGGTTGATGGCCCCGCTCTCAGGCAAGCTTAGCTGGCCAGACGGACCTCCAAAAGAGATCGGCTATCTCGCGCAAATGACTGAGTTTGATCGCCGCTTTCCGCTGCGGGTGCGTGATTTGGTGGCAATGGGGGCTTGGAAAGGCTTTGGCCTTGGCGGTCGTCTGGATCGCAGGGCGAGTGCCAAAGTTTCATCAGCCATGGACGCAGCAGGCGTGTTCGATATCGCGTATCGGTCCTTGCACACACTGTCCGGAGGCCAATTGCAGCGTGCCTTATTCGCGCGCGTGATCATGCAAAACGCCCCTCTCATCCTGCTTGACGAGCCCTTTGCGGCAGTGGACCAGACCACTGAAGCGCATCTGTTGTCGCTTATAGATCGTTGGCGGGATGAGGGCCGCGCTGTTGTTTTGGTGGTTCATGATCTCTCATCGGTGCTTGATCATTGCGACAACGCATTGCTTCTTGGGAATGGTGAAGCCTGCCATGGTTCAGTCGACGCGATCCTGACGCCGGAACGCCTTGTTGCGCAGAACTATCTCTCCAAAAGCCAAGCATCTTGGATGTTCCGTGCCTCTCAAGAGGAGGCAGTGCATGTTTGAGCTTTTTTCTGAGATGTGGGGCTTCGTCTTCATGCAACGCGCGTTTGTTGCAACGACCGTGCTGTCGGCCTCTGTCGCGCCCATTGGTACGTTTCTGGTTTTGCGTAGGCTTTCACTGGCTGGAGAAGCAATGGCGCATGCGATCACACCGGGTGTTGTGATCGGGTTTGTGGTTGCGGGATTGTCCGTTACGTCGCTCCTTGTCGGTGGCCTTGTTGCTGGGGTTGTGGCTGCTGCTCTGACGGCGCTGCTCGCCCGAAAGACGATCCTCAGAAGTGATGCGAGCCTCGCGTCCATCTACCTGATCGCCCTGGCCGCCGGTATTTTCATCTTGTCCGCCGCAGGATCGGCCGTTCCGCTGAAGAGTTTCCTGTTTGGGTCTATCCTGGGCATCGACGACGCATCCATGATGCTCGTTGGCGGTGTGGCAACGGCTACGTTGGTGTCTTTCGCCCTTCTCCTACGCCCCCTGATCATCAGCACCTGCGATCCAACCTTTTTTGAGGCGCAGACCAAACGACCCTGGCTGATCGAGCAGGCATTCATGCTGCTGCTCGTATTGAACCTGTTGGCCGCGTTCAAAACACTGGGCACATTGATGG
>JABSSA010000444.1 GCA_013214665.1 Paracoccaceae bacterium | reverse complement strand
GTCGAGTTGATTTACCCAAAATTCCAGACCTGCCGGATCCGGCGCGCGATCAAAATACGCGACGTATAGACCAGCAATGGCTTTGATTTCTTCTGGAGTAGCCATGGTTGTGCACCCTTTGCATCTACAATCAAATTCTATTTCGGGGAGTTTTTTGTGTCCGGACACGCAACAAAAGCAGAATCCGGGCGCAAATCACCCCACATCAGTGTGATGTTTAGTGAGTTTTAGACCCTCGCTCAAGCGTTGATGTATAGCGAATTACATACTCTCCCCCAAAATTATCTTAAAATATTGAAAATAAACATTACTTAATTTGAAGTTTTTCGCTGCTTTTACGCGAAATCCGCGCTTTTACCATGCACATTATCCCGCAAGACGTGTGCCTGAGGGCCTGTTCCTCACGACTTTTCGCGAGGTAGTGTGAATCTTTTCGCTTACCGGATTAATTAAATTACCGGATTAAAATAAATATTGGATATTTTAGATTATCAGGTTAAAGAAAAAATCCGGTAAGATTTTTTGCAGGATCAGATTTCATGCCCACAATCGTTGTCGCCTCCCCTAAGGGCGGGGCCGGAAAATCCACCACTGCCGTGCTTTTGGGCACTGAATTGGCCCGCGGCGGCGTGGATGTGACCATGTTGGATTGTGACCCCAACAGATCGCTCAGCCTGTGGGCGGAACGGGCCGATCTGCCGGATCGTATTTCGGTGCAGTCAGATGTGGGCGAAAGCGGGATTGTCCGCACAATCAAGGCCTTCGATGCCGACGGTCAGGTGGTGATTGTCGATTTGGAAGGGGTCGCCTCCCGCCTCGTGTCGCGCGCCATCAGCCAGGCGGATCTGGTGCTCACCCCGATGCGCGCAACCACGCTTGATGCCACCATTGGCGCCCGCGCGCTGGAGCTGATTGCCGAAGAGGAGGAGGCACTTGATCGTGAAATCCCACACGCTGTTGTCTTCACCATGACCAAAGCGATCCAGTCGAAACAGCACAAGGGGATCGAGGCATCACTGCGCGGGCAGGGGATTGATGTGATTGATCCGCCGCTCATGGAACGGGCCGCATTTTCCGGGATTTTCGCCTTTGGAGGTGATCTTCATTCAATGCCGCCACAAGGCAATATGGACAGCGCCCGCGCCAATGCCCGCGCTTTTGCGATGGAAGTTTACAAACGTCTGACCGGGGAGGTGTGAGATGACCCAGGATGATCCTTTTGGCATTGCGCTCAACACAGGCAAGCTCAAATCACGTCCCAAGGACGCAAGCCCCAAAGCTGAGGCGCAAAGTGATGCGGTGGCGGAAAAGCATGGGTTTGTGGATCGTGCCCCGCGCAAAAAGCGGGGTCGCAAGCCCAGCCCTCGCACCGGTCAGGTCCATGCCAAGGTGATGCCAGAGGTCTCCAAAGAGATTGCTCGGGAAGCGCGGATGCGCGGTGTTCAGCAAGGTGTTCTGATCGAAGAAGCTTGGGCGCTTTACAAGGCTGACAAAGAGCTCGATTAGCGCAGCCTCTGCCACTGGGCGTGTCGGAGGTCTGTCTGCTAACCCCTTGAGACTGATTCTCTTTTTCTCAGCTGATTCTCTGCCTGAGTCCTTTGCTGGGTTGTCAGAGTTATCCACAAAGCGGACTCACGCGCGTTGTGTTAAATAGGTGTTAAATAGGTGTTACGCTTCCGGACTCGGGGTGCAAATTTCTGAATCAAAACAGTTATTTGAATCGCGCTGTGTGCAGAGTCACGAAAGAGCGTGTGCAGAGTCACAAAAGAACGTGTGTAAAATCACGAAACAGGCGTGGGCGAAATCACGAAAAGATTGACGCTGTGTGTGAAATCACGATTATGAGCTCATGGTGTGTGAAATCACGAAAGATGGCGGCTTACCCGCAAGATCACCGCTTCTGCCGGACCGGCAAGAGCAGGGCGATTTCTTTGTCTGCGATATTTTCGATGCGGCGCCCAAAGGCGATATGGCTTCCATGGCGCATCCGATCTTTTCGCTGTCGACCAAACCTGATCACCGGATCCGGCGCTACGAGGATGAGAGCGGTCAGAACTATCTGGAGGTCAAACCCTCTGTGGATGGGCTGGCCACGATCCATGACCGCGATGTGCTGATCTATTGCATCAGCCAGATCATGGCGGCGCTGAACGAAGGCCAGAAGATCAGCCAGACCATCCGGCTCAAGGCTTATGACATGCTCAAAGCCACCAACCGGATGACGGACGGGCGCGGCTATGAAGGGCTGCGCGCGGCGCTGGTGCGGCTGCAGGGCACGCAGATTGAGACCAATATCGTGACCGGCGGGCAGGAACAGCTGGATCTGTTTTCCATCATCGACCGGGCCCGCATCGTGCGCGAAACCCGCGAGGGTCGCATGCAAGAGATCGAGATTGAGCTTTCGGACTGGGTGTTCAACGCCATTCAGGCTCAGGAAGTGCTCACGCTGCATCGCAATTATTTTCGCCTGCGCAAACCGTTGGAACGGCGGCTTTACGAGCTGGCGCGCAAGCATTGTGGTCGCAAGAGCGAATGGCGCGTATCGCTGGCCGTGCTTCAGCGCAAATGCGGTTCCGCCTCCACGCCCCGCGAATTTCGCCGGCTGGTGGCCAATATCGTGCGCCAGGACGAGGCTCATAACCACATTCCCGATTATGCCATCCGGCTGGATGAAGGCTATGTGATGTTCTTCAAGCGCCAGACTGTGGCTGCGTTGGTGGAGGCAGAACCTCCCTCTGAGGTGGCTCAGATCCGGCTCAAACCGGCAACTTACGAATTGGCGCGTGAGGCCGCGCCGGGGTGGGATATCTATCAACTAGAACAGGAATGGCGCAGCTGGATGGCGGATGGTGGCCTTGATGCGCCCAAAGATGCTGACCGGGCCTTCCAGGGTTTTTGCCGCAAATGGTACGAGAAACGGGGCAGGCCGTGACCGAAGAACCGCCCGCGCAGGCCAAGGGGCTGGTGGCGCGCCATCAGCCGACAGGCGCAGAGCGCTTGCAGCCTCGCTCCGAGCCGCTAAAAACAACGGATATTTCTGATGCGGGCGCGTCGGCGTCTGCCCCTGCAAGACCCGGGCTTGGCAGGCCAGCAAAAAGGAAAAGCAAGCTGTCATTCCTTAAACGTCTCGAACGCAACATCCTTGCGTTTTTCAAGCTGGGCCGGATCGAAGCCATGGCCAAGCAGGCACGTGGGCGGCTCGATCACATGGATCAAAAGTTGCATCGGGTTGACTCAGTGGATCATCGCCTTGGGGCGCTCGGCGATGATGTGGCCAAAGTCTGGGCCTCGATCAGCCAGCTTGAGGCGGCACATGAGGATCACAGCGCCCGGTTTGATGTGGAATACGAAAAGACCAAAGCCGGAGATGCGGTTCTGGCCCGCACCGTCAGCGACGTGACACGCAGGCTGGATAACATATTGCTACATCAGGATAAGTTAGGCCTAACATCTGAAAAAACTGCAAGCGACATATCGCGCGGTTCAGATGGGATGGAGGCCTTCCTCGACAGCTTTTACCACCGGCTGGAAAACAAATACCGCGGCTCCGTCGAAGAGATCGCCAACCGCTTGCGCATCTATTTACCCGATGTGGAGGCGGCTGTGATCCGCACAGGCCGCAAGCCAGTGATGGATTTGGGCTGTGGCCGTGGCGAATGGCTGGGCCTTTTGACCAAAGCGGATATCCCGGCCTTTGGTGTCGATATCAACCCGGTCCAGATCGCGGCCGCGCAAGAGGCCGGGCTGGATGTGCGGCTGGGGGATTCTCTGGATGCGCTGGCCGCGTTGGAGGACAACAGCCTGTCGGTTATCACCGCCCATCATCTGGTCGAACATCTGCCCTTCGACAAGGTCGCCTGGATCGCGCGCGAAGCGATGCGCGTTCTGTCCCCGGGGGGCCTGTTGATGTTTGAAACCCCGCACACCCGCAATGTGCTTGTGGGGGCGACCACGTTTCACACCGATCCCACCCATCTCAAACCAATGCCGGAACAGGTGTTGGGGGTGTTGTTTGAAACCGCCGGTTTTCATCCGATCGAAATCCGGGCGCTGCACGCGCATGAGCGGTTTGACGAATTCATTGCCCAACCCGATTTTAATAACGAACTGGCATTCCTGATGTTCGGCCCACAGGATTTGGCCGTTCTGGGCACCAAACCCACCGGAGACTAATTCTCATGCGCATTGGTGTTCTTCGCACCCAGGTTCCCTTTGTCACTGGCGGGGCCGAGCGGCATGCGGCCAATCTTGTTTCGGCGCTCAATGCCTGGGGCCATGAGGCGGTCGAAATCACCGTGCCGTTCAAATGGTATCCCGGCCCGGTGCTGACCGACCACATCCTGGCGGCCAAGATGTTTGACCTCACCGAAGTCGAAGGCGTGGCGGTGGATCAGCTCATTGGTCTCAAGTTTCCGGCCTATCTGGTGCCCCATGAGAACAAACAGTTCTGGGTCATCCATCAGCACCGTCAGGCCTATGACATGTGGGACAGCGGTCATTCCGATCTGCTGCATGATCCCGATGGCGGCGCGCTGCGCGACCTGATCTGGGAAGAGGACCGCGCGACCTTTGCCGCCAGCCCGCATCCGCTTTATGCCAATTCCCGCAATGTGGCTGACAGGCTGACACGCTATCTGGGCCTGCCGTCCACGCCGCTTCACCACCCGCCGCCCAATGCCGCACAGATGCAGACCGGGGGTTATGGCGATTACCTCTTTGCGCCGGGGCGCATCAACCCGTCCAAACGGCTGGAGCTGATCCTTGAGGCGTTGGCGGCGGCCTCCGGGCGGATCAAGCTGGTGGTGGCAGGCGTGGCTGAAAACCCGGCCTATCAGGATCAGTTGCACAAACGGGCCCGCGAGCTGGGCATTGACGGGCAGGTCAGCTGGCTGGGCCCCGTGGATGATGCAACGCTTCTGCGCCATTACGCCGAGGCCCGTGGCGTGGTCTTTGCCCCGCGCGATGAGGATTACGGCTACATCACGCTTGAGGCGATGCTGGCCGCCAAGCCCGTGATCACGGTCAGCGATGCGGTCGGGCCGCTGGAATTTATCACCGACGGGCAGGAAGGTCTGATCACCGCGCCTGTGCCTGCTGATCTGGGGGCAGCCTTTGATCGGGTCATGGGCGATGCCGCCGCTGCCGAGACCATGGGGCAGGCGGGGCGCACCCGCTATGAGGCGATGAACATCTCGTGGGAACATGTGGTTGAACGCCTCTCAGGGTT
>JABSSA010000443.1 GCA_013214665.1 Paracoccaceae bacterium | reverse complement strand
GTGTGTCGCTATGGCGGTGAAAATTGTGATGGGTGGGATTTTTCGAAGGGGCCAATCACCAATCATAATGTGGTTTCTGAGGGGACCTGTCGTATTTTCACCGGCAGTTGTCAGACTTCTTTGCATGTAGAATCGACTCCGATTGCCAAGGGAGAAACGATGGCGCAAGCGAGGAGTGGACTTTTTGTCTGTGACACCCCCACCGCAGATGCCAGCGACCTTGGAAGCGGGCACAATTCACGGCTATTGCGTGGGGGAACCTTGGAACCAACAGGCTGTTTTCAAAGGGATTGGTGTGCCTGTGATCACCGATTACCAGCTTTGGAAAAACAACCCTGAAAAGGTCTTTGGCATCACCAAAGAGTTTTCAGAACAGTACCCAAACACCACCAAAGCCGTGGTCAAAGCGCTGATCCGCGCGGCGATCTGGTTGGATGAAAACGAAAACGCAAACCGCCCTGCCGCGGTTGAGATGTTGAGCCGCCCGGAATATGTGGGCGCGGATTATGACGTGATCGCCAACTCCATGACGGGCTTTTTCGAATTCGAAAAGGGCGACAAGCGCGACATCCCTGATTTCAACGTGTTCTTCCGCTATAACGCGACATATCCCTACTATTCCGATGCGATCTGGTACCTGACGCAGATGCGCCGCTGGGGGCAGATTGCCGAAACCAAAACTGACGAATGGTACAAGGATGTGGCCAAGTCGGTGTACCGTCCTGATATCTATCTCGAAGCGGCACGCCTGCTGGTGGATGAGGGCATGGCCAACGAAGCGGATTTTCCATGGGAGAGCGACGGCTTCAAAGCTGTGACACCTGCCGCCGATATCATTGACGGTATCCCATATGATGGCCGTACGCCAAACGCCTATCTCGAAAGCCTGCCGATTGGTCTGAAGACCGGCCAGACGGTCGTTGGCAACGAAGTTCAGGGTTAAATCCCACATGATTTTCTGCGGCTGCATCCTTTTGCAGCCGCAGAAAGCACATCCCGAAAGAGCGATGCGCGATCCGTACACACCCTGTGCACAGCCGTACATCGCCGCATCGCAGAAATAACGCCTGCTCAGAAAATGAGCACCATCCAGACCGCCTGCCGCTCCGCAGAACCGAGGACAGTATCGACATGACCGCCATCGACCCAGATAGCCTAAGCGCAGACGAGGCCCGCGCGGCCCGCCGCGAACGGCTCTTTACCCGCATCAACGCCGCCGACAAATGGTTTCAGGTTGTTGGCCTGTCCTGGCTGACCCCCATTCTCAAGGCGGCTGCGGGCGACAATCCTCGCGCGCAAATGTCCGAGATTTGGCGCCTGTTGGGCGTGCCGATTTTGGCGATTTGCGGGTTCCTCGCACTTTGGGGCACGCTGGCGCCGACGGTGCAGACATCCCTTGGCGCGATCCCCGGACCGGCGCAGGTCTGGACGCAAGCCGTGGCCTTGCATGAAGACGCACAGGCCAAAGCTGCCTCGCGCGCCAAGTTCGAAGCCCAGGTTGCCACGCTGAACGAACGCCGCGTTGCCGCCGGGAAAGAGCCTGTGGCCCGCGCCTACACCGGCGCGCCAAGCTATTACGCGCAAATCTGGACCTCTATCAAAACGGTCTTCTTTGGCTTTTTGATCGCAAGTGCGGTGGCCATCCCGCTGGGCATCCTGTCGGGGCTGAGCCCGACGGCCAATGCTGCGCTTAACCCGATCATTCAGATCTTCAAACCGGTGTCCCCACTGGCCTGGCTGCCGATCGTGACGATGGTGGTTTCCGCCGTGTACGTCACCCAGGACGGTTGGTTTGCCAAATCCTTCCTCAACTCGGCCATCACCGTGACGCTCTGTTCGCTGTGGCCCACGCTGATCAACACATCGCTGGGTGTGTCGAGCATCGACAAGGATCTGGTGAACGTCTCCAAAGTGCTCAAAATGAACACCTGGACTAAGATCACCAAGCTGGTTTTGCCGTCTGCACTGCCGCTGATCTTTACCGGTCTGCGCCTGTCGCTGGGTGTGGGCTGGATGGTGCTGATTGCTGCTGAAATGCTGGCGCAGAACCCCGGTCTGGGCAAGTTTGTTTGGGACGAATTCCAGAACGGCTCTTCTCAGTCGCTGGCCAAGATCATGGTGGCGGTGTTCACCATCGGGATCATCGGCTTCCTGCTGGACCGTCTGATGTACGCCATTCAGTCGCTCTTTACCTTCACGAACAATCGGTGATCGCAGATGTCTTTTCTCTCCCTCACGGATGTGTCCAAAAGCTATGGCGTGGGCCCAAACCGCACCGATGTGCTGAATGGGATCACCCTGAATGTAGAGGAGGGCGAGTTCCTCGTGCTCCTCGGGTTTTCGGGTACAGGCAAGACCACGCTGATCAATCTGCTGGCCGGACTTGAAACGCCGACCAAAGGCAGCGCGACGTTCAAAGGGGCCGACATCACAGGCCCCGGCCCGGAGCGCGGCGTGATCTTTCAAAGCTATTCTTTGATGCCGTGGCTGACGGTGAACGGCAACGTTGGGCTGGCGGTCGACACAGTATTCCCCAACCTGTCGCGCGCCGAAAAGGCCGAGAAAGTAGCGCACTACGTCAACATGGTGGGCTTGAGCCACGCGGCGGCCCGCCGCCCTGCGGAATTGTCGGGCGGCATGCGCCAGCGAGTGAATGTGGCCCGCGCTTTGGCGATGAACCCCGAGGTTCTGTTGCTGGATGAACCGCTTTCGGCGCTCGATGCGCTGACGCGGGCCAATCTGGCTGATGAGATCGAAGCGATCTGGCAGGCTGACAAAAAGACCTGTGTTCTAATCACCAATGATGTGGACGAAGCGATTGTGCTGGCGGACCGCATTATCGCGCTGAACCCGGATGGTACCTTGGGACAGGAGTTCAAGGTCTCAATCCCGCGCCCCCGTGAGCGGGGAGAGATGAATACGCACGAGGGTTTCAAAAAGCTGCGGGCGGATGTCACGAATTACCTGATGGATGTCGGCATTCAGGCCAAGGTCGAAGGCTCAAAAATCCTGCCGGATGTGACGCCGATCCATGGTGTGCCGACGGCGGTGAAACAGGCACAGGAAGGGTTGATCGAAAATCGGTTCCTCGACTTTTCGCAGCTGCACAAGGTTTATCCCACGCCCAAGGGGCCCCTCACCGTGGTCGAGGATTTTGACCTCAAGATCAACAAGGGCGAGTTCATTTCGCTGATCGGGCATTCGGGCTGCGGCAAGTCCACGGTGCTGACGATGGCGGCGGGGCTGAATGAGATTTCCAAAGGTGCGATCAAGCTGGATGGCCGCCACGTGGAGGGGGCAGACCCGGAACGCGCGGTGGTGTTCCAGGCGCCGTCGCTTTTCCCGTGGTTGTCGGCCAAGGAGAACGTGAGCATCGGGGTGGACCGAGTTTATCCCAAAGCGAGCCAGGCCGAGCGGCAGGATGTGGTGGAATATTACCTTGAGCGGGTGGGGCTCGCTGACGCGATGGACAAACCCGCCGACAGCCTGTCGAACGGGATGAAACAGCGGGTGGGGATTGCCCGCGCCTTCGCGCTGTCGCCCAAGCTGTTGCTGTTGGATGAGCCGTTCGGGATGCTCGACAGCCTGACGCGCTGGGAGCTGCAAGAGGTGCTGATGGAGGTGTGGAGCCGCACCAAAGTGACCGCGATCTGTGTGACCCACGATGTGGACGAGGCGATTTTGCTGGCTGACCGCGTGGTGATGATGACGAACGGGCCGAATGCGACGATCGGCAAGATCACCGAGGTGGATCTGCCGCGGCCCCGGACGCGCAAGGCGTTGCTGGAACACCCGGATTACTATGCCTACCGTCAAGAAGTGCTTGATTTCCTTGAGGAGTACGAGCACGGGGCCACGCCGAAACCCAAACCCGCAGCCAGCAATTCCGAGAATGCCCCGGAAAAACCGGCTGTTGCAGCGGAGTAAGCAGATGCCGCGCGAAAAACTGGTGGTGATCGGGGCGGGCATGGCCGCAGGCCGCGCGCTAGAGCATCTGGTGGCGACGGACCGCTTTGACATCACGCTGTTCAACGCAGAGCCGCGGGGTAGCTATGATCGGATCATGCTGTCCCCGGTTCTGGCGGGCGAAAAGGCCTATGCGGATATCGTGACCCATGATGACGCTTGGTACGCCGATCACGGCATCGCCACGCGGTTTGGGGAGCGTGTGACGGCTATTGATCGCGCAGCCCGTGTGGTGCATGGCGCGCATGGCTCGGTGCCCTATGACAAGCTGCTGATCGCCACAGGCTCTGCGCCGGTTGTGATCCCGTTGCCGGGCCATGATCTGGACGGGGTGGTGACATATCGCGACGTCGAAGACACCAAACGCATGATGGCGCTGCCGCCAGGGGCGCGGGCGGTGGTGATTGGCGGCGGTCTGTTGGGCCTCGAAGCCGCCGCTGGCATGGCCGCGCGCGGCATCGACGTGACGGTTGTGCACCTGATGGATCACCTGATGGAGCGGCAATTGGATGCCGAGGCCGGTGGGCTGTTGAAGGCCTCGCTGGAGGCGCGGGGGATCACCGTGCTGTGCGGTGCGGTTTCTGAAAAGATCGAAGGGCAGGGTGGGCATGTGCGAGCGCTCACGCTCAAAGACGGGCG
>JABSSA010000442.1 GCA_013214665.1 Paracoccaceae bacterium | reverse complement strand
GGGCATGTTGCCTTCTGCATCGCTCGGTGCGCCGATGGCCAATGGCCGGCCAAAGGCGATGTACGAACCGGTGCACGGTTCCGCCCCGGATATCGCGGGTCAGGGCAAGGCCAACCCAATTGCCTGTATCCTCAGCTTTGCGATGGCGCTGCGTTATTCGTTTGACGCAGGTGCCGAAGCTGACCGTTTGGAAGCTGCGGTTGAGACGGTTCTGGCGCAAGGTCTGCGTACGCCTGATCTCTTGGGCGAAGATGGTGTAAGCCCCGTTACAACGACCGAAATGGGCGATGGCATTCTGGCGGCGCTGGACGCCAGCCTGTAAGTTTCGACCACCTGAACGATTGAGACCGGCGCCCTTATGGCGCCGGTGTGCGTTCAGCGTCATGGATGCAGGACATGCAACCCCATTTTGCGAAATCGGAGTGTAGCTCAGCCTGGTAGAGCACTGTCTTCGGGAGGCAGGGGTCGTGAGTTCGAATCTCGCCACTCCGACCAAAAAAGTAAGGCCACTCACGCCTCCCCTGAAAATCAGCCGCAACGATATCCGCAACGTTTCAGAGCGGATTTGTTCTTCAGACGTTCTGAAAAGCAAGTGTCTTATGCCGATGCGACCTTCGCCACCAACTGAAAATCCAGGACCCAGCGGGTGAACAGTGGAATACCGCCACTCATTGTTTCCGAGGGTAACAAAGCCAACGAACTTGGTGAAAGGCCACGCCTATGGTTTTCACGACGGAGCCGGTCCGCCGTTTCCCTTGTTCTGTGAACTATGAAGTTCCGGTAGATACGAACCTGCTCTTCCGGCGAGTTTGTGCTACCAATTGCGGCTGTAACCGTGGAGTGGTTTGCAATACCAATGCGTTGGGACCAATGAGTAGAGGTTGCAGCAACGTGCCAATCCAGATCGCGGTTCCGGCTCGGTCTGTTTGCCACCAACCAAGTGCGGACATCGCCAACACCTGTAAACCCTAGCGTGGCGGGTAACGGCGTCCCGGAAGAGGTTACAGCTTTCCCAGATGCAGATAGAACGCGCCAAAGTGCGATGCGAGATTGAGATGATGTAAAGAACTTCAGGGCAGCTCAGCGAGATTTTCGCTACTGAATGGCCGTGACGGGACCTGTAATCTTGCGGTGCCACATCCGCTGAGCGGGCCGACGCCAAAGCTAACAGTATCGCACCATACTCACCGCGGCATCGTATTCACGGGTGAGGTCCAAGTAGTCTTTCCGCAAAACATGGGAGGACAACATGACCAGCCGAATTTTGCGACCAACACGCCGCGGAGTGCTGCAAGGCCTAGGCGCTTCAGCGATTGCCAGCGGACTTGCCACGCCTGCTTTGGCATCCGGGCGCCCGATCAAGATCGGGTTCGTGACGCCACAAACCGGACCATTGGCGATCTTTGCCGAGCCGGATGACTTCGTTCTGAATCAGTTCCGGTCCCAATTGGCCGATGGTTTGATGATCAACGGGACCAAACATCCCGTGGAGTTCATCGTCAAAGACAGCCAGTCGAGCTCAAACCGGGCCTCCTCCGTGGCCCAGGAGCTCATTTTTGAGGATGAGGTCGATATCATCACCGCCACTTCGACGCCCGACACCACCAACCCTGTCGCAGACCAGGCGGAGCTGAACGGCGTACCTTGCATCACCAATGACACGCCGTGGCAGCCGCATTTCTTTGGGCGTCAAGGCGACCCTGCCGTGGGCTTTGACTACACGTTCCACTTTTTCTGGGGCCTGGAAGACATCATTGGCGTGTTCACAGGAATTTGGGATGCCGTGCCGACCAACAAAGTCGTCGGTGCCCTTTGGCCCAATGACCCGGACGGCAATGCATGGGGCGACCCCAATCTGGGTTTCCCGCCAGTGATGGCGCAAAAGGGTTATGAATTGGTCGACACAGGCAGATTCCAATCCATGACCGACGACTTCTCGGCGCAGATCTCCGCCTTCAAGTCGGCGGGCGTGGAGATTGTGACAGGCGTCGTGATCCCACCAGACTTCACCACCTTCTGGACGCAGGCCGCGCAGCAAGACTTCAACCCTAAGGTCGTGAACGTTGCAAAAGCCTCTGAGTTCCCGCAAGCCATGGGGGCCTTGGGAGATCGCGCAGAAGGGCTCTCTGTCGAGGTCTGGTGGTCGCCGCACCATCCCTTTGCCTCCGGCTTCACGGGCCAAAGCTCGGCTGAGCTGGCCGCAGCTTATGAAGCGGAGACCGGCCGTCCCTGGACTATGCCCCTGGGCTTCAAGCACTCGCTGTTTGAAGTGGCCATCGATGCGCTCAAGCGCACCGAAGACCCGGCAGATCCCGATAGCATCGCCTCAGCCATTCGCGCCACGTCTTACAACTCTGTCGTGGGGCCCATCGATTTCTCCGCGGGGCCCGTGCCTAATATCGCCAAGACGCCGTTGGTGGGCGGTCAATGGCGGGTGGAAAACGGCACCCCCATTCTGGACATTGTCGAAAACGGCTCCGCGCCCGAAGTTCCGCTGACCTCGGAAATCCGGTCCATCGTTTGAACTGAGATACCTCCCCAAACTGCCCCGTTGAGCTTGGTCTCAGCGGGGTTTTTTGTGGCTAGGCTTGCGCCCAACTCCGGATTGTCTGTGCAACCATATTGGCAATTGGAGCGGCCGCGCGTGTATCTTGGGTGAGGCGAATTTGACTGAGAATGCCCCATAGGGAGCCAAGCAAGTATTCGGCCTTTTCTTCGGTGTCATCGACCGCACCAGCGTCGAGCGAGGCGCGAAAGTGGTCGATGAACATCTGGCGGTATGCCTTAATTTCAGCGGCGGCGGCGTCCGGCATTTGCGGGATCTCAAAGACGGAGTTCACGACAAGATGCCCGGGTTCATGAAGGGCCTGACAAACCACTGGCGGGTGACACCCAAAGGGCCAAATGCTTCCGTGGTGGAGATGGGATTGGAGGCCAAAATCGCCTTTCCCTTCAACATCCTCGTGGGGCCGCTGATGCGGTTGCAATATGGGTCAGTCGTACGCCATGCGATTGTCGAGATGAAGCAATATGCCGAAACCGGCCAACCACATTCGCGCGAGGTCAAAGCGGATGTGTCCAAAAAGGCCAAAGCCGTGCGCGCCACGCTTGCCGGTGCCTAAGACCGGCTGGTCAAGCGCCGCGGCGCGCTAGGTGCCGCGAGGTTTTCTTGTGTAGGTCTCCAGGATCTTAAAAAAGTTGAGTACATGCGGTTTGGTATTGTCCCGCCGGGCATGTGCGCTGAGCCCTGTGCCGGGGTTGAAACCCCGATACGGGCGGTAAAAGACCCCGGGGCGTTGCGTGCTCGACACGCTTTCCGGCACGACGGAGAGGCCCACGCCCACGGACACGAGACTGATCGCTGTCTGATAATCCTGCGCGAAAATCGTTTCACCCGGGGTGATCCCTTCCTCCGCAAGCACGCTCAGGACATGGTCTGCAAAGCTCGGGCGTGGGCGGCGGGGATAGAGGATAAAGGTCTCGCCCGCGAGGTCCTTGAACGCGATTTTGGACTTTGTGTTGAGCGCGCTGTTATCTGGCATGGCCAGAACAAGGGGTTCGCGATGCAATTCGGTGCTGCGGAACTCTTCACCTTTGAGCGACGGGCGCGCCACCGCGATATCAATCTCGCGCTGCACAAGCGCGCGTTCGAGGTCTGCGTTGTTCATCGCGGACAGCGCAAGATCCACATCGGGGTAGTGGGACCGGTAGGATTTGATGATCGTCGGCAAAACGCCGTGGCTGGCGGAGCCCACAAAGGCGATGCGCAACCGCCCGGCGCTGCCTTGTCCAATGCGGGTAACTTCGCGAAACGCGCTATCGAGCTGATCCAAAATCGCGCGTGTGCGGTCCAGCAACACATCTCCTGCGGGGGTCAATCGGATCTGGGCGCGCGCGCGGTCGAAGAGTTTGACGTCGAGGTCTTTTTCAAGCTGGGCGATCTGGCGTGACAGAGGGGGTTGCGCCATGTCCAAACGTTCGGCGGCGCGGCCGAAGTGCAATTCTTCGGCCACGGCCACAAAATAACGCAGTCGTCTGAGTTCCATCGCGCTCCTCGCTTAGCCCATTCGCGCCAGCGCCTCCACAAAGTGTGGTCGAAAACGCGTTGGGTGTTCGCTCATCGGAAAATGACCGATCTCGGGCATAATGTCCAAAGTGGCCCCGGGAATGCCGTCTGCGGTGCGTTGGGCGTCTTCTGGCGTGCAGGTCAGATCGTAGGTGCCAACCATAATGTGGACCGGGGCGGCAGACGTGTCGATACGGTCCAACTGGCCCACCAAAGAGTCGTCTTGGGTGTAAAAGCTGAGATCGCCGCGAAAGACACCAGGGCCCGATTGCATGAACATCCACTGCGTGTTCCAGCGCTCCACCTCCGGTGCTTGTGGGGCGATATTGGCAGAGACCAACGCGGCCCCCATTTCGCCCCCGGGTGCGTCGGGTCGGTGAAACCAGTCGATGTCATACCAAGCGGGCTGAAAGTCCGACGCTTCGATTGCGATGAAGCCCGAGAAATGCTCTGCATGGTGCAGCGCCAATTGTAGCGCAATTCGCCCGCCCATGGAACATCCCGCATAGATCGGGCGATCAAGACCCAGCGCGTTGCAGAAGCTCAAGACCGTCGCCATATAGGCGTCCGTGGACAGCAGATATTCTTCAGTGTGCCACCCATCCGGCGGCAGGGATTTCCCGTGCCAGGGCATGTCAGGGGCGATAAAGCGAAAGCGGTTCGTCAACTCGGCATCGTTGAGAATATGCCGCCATTGCCGGTTGTCGGCTCCCGCGGTGTGGAACAGCAGAACCACCGGGCCGCTGCCTGCTTCCTCAAAATACATCCGCTGCGGGACGCCTGCGACGTCGAGGGTCACATAGCGGCCTGTGATGGCTTCCAATGTGGCAGTCATTTTGCGATATCCGGTCTGCCCAAGGCCATGAATTCTTTGAAAAACCGCAGGTTCTTGACCAGGCAGAGTATGTCCCCTTCGATGCGCCCACGGCCAATTTTGACCAGGCCAAAGACGTCATGAAACCCCGGTACGGGATGGACCTGCCAGAAGGCATCCAGCGCATCGCCATCGGAACGGAAGGCAAACCGCCAGGGCGTTTTGCGGCTCGGCCCGGGCTGGATCTCGGCCAGGCGCCCGTTGTCGAAATGCAGGTAGAACTCGGCGTCATCGATCTCCAAGAGCACCGTCTCGGAAAAGAGCGCGCCAAGACGTGCCAGATGGGGCAGGGCGTTGTGGCGCGCGCGCATGGCGTCGAGCCGGGTTGCGACGTCTGGTGTATCGAGCATGTCTCACTCCGTCCTTTGAAAGCGCATGGTTCTGTCGGCGTCGGGGACCACACCAAGCCCGGGACCTTGCGGCACCAACACGTGGAAATCCTCGTAGACAAGGCTGTCTTGAGTGGTGTCTTCCGACAGGATCAACGGGCCAAAGTGTTCGCAGCCCCAGGTCAGGCTGGGCAGCGTTGCAAAGACGGCCACATGGGCGGCAGCCCCGAGGCTGCTTTCCAGAAGACAACCGCCATAGAGCTCTTGGCCACCGGCCAAGGCGACCCCCGCAACACGCTGCAAGGCCTGGGTGCTGCCGTGTTTGCAGAGCTTCAGGGACAACACCGACCCTGCGCCCATCGCGGCCCCGTGCAGCGCGTCTTGCGGCGAGAAAACCCCTTCATCCAGCATCAGGGGAATGCGGGAGATCTTGGCCAACCGCGCCATGCCAGCCAAGTTTCCGGCCTCCAAGGGCTGTTCGATGAGAGACAGGTCCAGCGCCTCCAGAGCGGGCAACCACTTGCGGCAATCGGCTTCTGACCAGCCTTGGTTGATATCCGCGATGATCTCCGTGCCTTCGGGCAATTCTGCCCGCAGGCGCTCGAGGCGGCGCAGGTCAGTGCGGATGTCAGCAAAGCCAAGCTTGATTTTGAAGCGATTGAACTGCCGGGCCGCAATTTTGGATTTGGCCTCTTCCACTTCCTGGATCACATCGCCGGAGGCCAAGGCCCAGATCACCGAGATCCGGTCACGCACAGCACCTCCCAAAAGTGCCGTGGCAGGCAGGTCGAGGGTCCGCCCCAGCGCGTCCAATAGGGCGGCGTTGAGCGCAGACTTGGCGGCTGTGTTGCGCTTCGCGGCGGCATCCAACAGCAGGTTGGCGGCCTCAAGCTGACAGCCCGGCGCGCCGATCAAGGCGGGCGCAAGGTAGGTGTCGATATTGGCCTTGATGGCTTCGACGCTTTCCTCCGACCACCGCGGTCCACCCAATGTCGCGGCTTCGCCATAGCCCACCACGCCATTCTCAAAGCGCACGCGCACATGCACGTAGTTCTGGTGGGTCACCGCTGTGTTCGACAACTTATGCCGCCGCGTCGTGGGCACATCCAGGATTGTCGTTTGGATGTCTCGGACCCGTGTATCACGGATCAAGTCAGGCGCTGTGTCATGAGGGGTGTGTGCGGGGGAGGCCATGCGTGTGTCTCGAAACCTAAGGGAAGGGCTGGCCGTGGGGGCCAGCCCGGATTGCTTACTCGGCAGCCATGCCAAGCTTGGCATCGGAGCGGATGGTGAAGTCGAACGCCATCTCCAGATCCGTGTCGCCGGACGAGGGCTTCATCTCTCCAATCAGCTCTTCCTTCACGGCAAAGACGCTGTCGTTGTCGAGATACTCGGTTTCGCTGTCGTAGATTTGGGAGACGAGTGTTTTGAAGCCGGGCTTCTGGATCATGAAGTGGATATGCCCCGGCCGCCAGGGATGGTGGCCCATGTAGTTGAGCAACTCGCCTGCCGCGCCGTCATAGGGGATCGGGTAGGGTACGGGGCGCAGGGCGACAAACTCGTAACGCCCGTTCTCGTCCGTCTCAAAGCGACCGCGCAGGTTGTAATCGGGCTGGTCGGGGTCTTGCTGCTCATACATACCGTTCGGCGCGTCTTCCCAGACATCAACGGTAACACCCGCCACAGGCGCGCCGTCGGTAGCGCGAATCACGCCGCTAACGCGCACGCTCTGCGATCCGTCGAAGTCTTTCTGAACGATGGTGGCCCCATTGGGCAGAACCGGCGGATTGTCGCGATAGAACGGACCCAGAACGGTGGAGACCGTCTCGCCATCGGTCACTTTTTTATCGAGCATGTCGACCAGAACTTCGATGCCGAGAATATCCGAGATCAGGATGAACTCGCTGCGCGCATCGTCGGTGATGTCGCCTGCGCGTCGCATCCACGCCATCGCTTCGAGCCATTCGTCATAGGTCAGGTTCACGTCTTTGCAGAAATCATGCATGTGCTTAAGGGCACTGGCCATGATTTCGCGGTTGCGGGCGGGGACATCGTCTCCTAGCGATTTCACGACCGCGTCGGTTATGTTGTTGACGGTGATATTGCGCATGGGTTTCCTCCTCAGATCGCAAGCCATGTGTTTCGCCCAGACTGCGCTCAGAACACGCTTCAACCAATGCCGCCGCCGGTATTCCGCGATACCGATATAGTATGGCACCGCTCCCCAGGTGACCGAATAGGTATGGCCCCACACCCCCTGAGGCATTGAGACAAAGACCGGATCGCGGTCCCTTTAGGGTCAGGGAGGAGCTCTCATGCCTATATTGGAACTCAACAGCGTCTCGAAACGCTACGGCGCGCTCACCGTGACCGATGACGTGTCTTTCTCGCTCGAAGAGGGGGCCACGCTTGGCATCATCGGACCGAATCGCGGAGGCAAAAGCACGCTCTTCAACCTCATCGGCGGCACGGACCGGGTCAATGAAGGCGCCGTGCTATTCCAGGGGCGCGACGTCACCCGCACGGGTGCGGCGGACCGCTGTCACGCGGGTATCGCGCGGTCGTTTCAAATCCCGCATCCGTTTGTGGGCATGACAGTCTTTGAGAACCTGCTGGTGGCAGATGCCTTTGGCACAACCGAACGGCATGCCCGCGAAGACCGCTGTCGGAACATTCTCGATCAGACAGGGCTCTTGCCAAAAGCCAACCGGCCCGCGGGCAGTTTGACGCTCTTGGAGCGCAAGCGGCTCGAATTGGCGCGCGCCTTGGCCACGGATCCCAAGCTTTTGTTGCTGGATGAAATTGCCGGGGGGTTGACCGAAGGCGAATGCAAATCGCTGGTCGAAACCATCAAGAGCATACGGGACCGCGGCGTATCGATCATCTGGATCGAGCACATCGTGCATGCGCTCACCGCCGTTGTCGAACGCTTGATCGTGATCGACTACGGCAAAGTCATCGCCGATGGCGCGCCTGCAGATGTGATGGCGCTCCCTGTGGTCAAAGAAATCTATTTGGGGATCGATCTCGATGAGCAAGCTGCTTGAAACCCATGCCCTCCAGGCGTTCTACGGCGACTTCCAAGCGCTCTTTGGCATCGACCTTTCTGTCGAAGACGGCGAAACTGTTGCCATCATTGGCGCCAATGGCTCAGGCAAATCTACGTTCCTGCGTGCAGTCACGGGGATGCGCCCCGCGACGGGGCAGAGCATATCGTTTGATGGCACGCAGATCGCCGGTCTGCGCGCCAATCGCATCCACCATCTGGGCCTTGCCATGGTGCCCGAAGGCAGGCGGCTCTTTCCGTCTCTGACTGTGGAAGAAAACCTCAAGATCGGTGCTGCCGGCAACCGGCCGGGTCCCTGGTCCCTCGCGGAGGTCTACAAGCTCTTTCCGGCGCTTCTCGAACGGCGGCACCATGGCGGGACCGAACTGTCCGGTGGACAACAACAGATGGTGGCCATCGGGCGGGCGCTGATGTCCAACCCGCGGCTTTTGCTCTGTGACGAGATCAGCCTCGGGCTGGCCCCCAAAGTCATTCGCGAGATCTACGGCTCGGTGCCTTTGATCCGGGAACGCGGCACGGCCTTGGTGGTGATCGAACAAGACATTGCCCAAGCCCTCAAAGTGGCCGACCGGGTCTATTGCTTTCAAGAAGGCCGCGTATCGCTCTCCGGCCGCCCGGCGGAGCTGAGCCGCGAAGACATTGCCGCCGCCTATTTCGGAATGGAGGACGCGTGATGGAGTGGATCAACGTGTTGGTGCAGGGGGTCCTGCTTGGAGGGCTTTATGCACTTTTTGCGGCTGGGCTGTCGTTAATGTTTGGGGTTATGCGCTTTATCAATATCGCCCATGGCGATTTCATCGTGGTGGCGGCGTATCTGATGCTGGTCATGGTACTCACGCTTGGCCTGCATCCGGTGATTGGCATCGGCCTTGTTGTGATCCTCATGGGCTGCGCAGGCTATCTCGGACAACGGTTTTTGCTCAACCGCGTGCTTGACGAGGATATCTTACCGCCGGTGCTTGTGACCTTTGGTCTTTCGATCATCATTCAAAACAGCCTCTTGGAGACCTTCAGTGCCGACAGCCAACGGGTGCCGTCGGGCGACTTTGCCACTGCGAGCCTTCGGGTGAGCGATGAGTTGGCCGTTGGCGTCCTGCCATTGGCGATGTTCCTGGCCGCTGTCGGTGTGATTGGGGTGCTGCAGTTCATCTTCTACCGCACCGCGCTTGGCCGGCTCTTGCGGGCCACCTCCGACGACCCGGAAATCGTGCCTTTGATGGGTGCCAACAACAGCCACATCTTTGCGCTGGCCACCGCGCTGGCCAGTGGCGTCGTCGCCATCGCCGGCACGATGCTGGCAATGAAAACCAACTTTGACCCCACCATTGGCCCCTCGCGTCTGCTTTTTGCCTTTGAGGCCGTGATCATCGGCGGCATGGGCAACATCTGGGGCACGCTTGCGGGCGGGATCATTCTGGGCGTCGCCCAGGCCATCGGGGCCCAGATTGACGCAGGTTATCAAATTCTGGCGGGTCATTTGGCTTTCCTGGCGGTGCTGATCGTGCGCCCCAAAGGCCTCTTTGCGAAGGCGAAAGGATAGAAGAATGGCACAGCTTGATTTGTTATCCACATCGCGCGGGCCCGACGTCACGCGCCTTGCGTTGATTGGCGTGGGCCTGATCGTCTTTGTGGCTTTGGCCGCCGCCCCGTTTTGGGCCGGGCGCGCAGACCTGCGCCTGTTGATGGAAGCGCTGAGTTTCTTGGCCCTGGCGCAAATGTGGAACCTGCTCGCGGGCTACACCGGTCTGATCTCCGTCGGCCAGCAAGCCTATGTGGGCTTGGGCGGCTACCTCTTCTTTGCCTTGGCCATGTTCGCGGGCATCCCCGTGCTTTGGGCCATCCCGCTTGCAGCAATCGCTGCTGGGATCATCGCGATCCCCACAGGATGGATCGCCTTCCGCCTCCAAGGGGCCTATTTCGCCATCGGAACCTGGGTGATCGCGGAAGTGTTCCGATTAATCGCGGCGCAGTTTCCCGCCTTGGGCGGCGGCTCTGGGATCTCGCTCCCAGTTGCCTTGGCGCGCTCAATCGCTGAGACCCGTGGCGGGCGCGAAATGGTCATGTATTACATCGCATTTGTCCTCGCCGCGGGGGCAGTGCTCGCTGTTTGGCTGCTTCTGCGCTCGCGTTGGGGCTTGGCACTAACCGCCATCCGAGACAGTGAGCCCGCCGCAGCCAGCCTTGGCGTGAACATTCGGCGCGTGAAGTTTTTCGTCTATGTCGGCACAGCCATGGGCACGGCCCTGACCGGGGCGTTCATCTTCCTGCAAAAGCTGCGCATCACGCCAGAGGCGGCCTTCAGCGTCACCGAATGGTCGACCTTCGTGATCTTCATCGTGGTGATCGGCGGGCTCGGCACCATCGAAGGACCGATCATTGGGGTGATCCTGTTCTTCCTGTTGCGCGATCTCGCGGCAGATCTAGGCACCTGGTATCTCATCGGCCTCGGCGCTCTGGCCATCGCTGTCATGCTGATCGACCGGCGCGGGATATGGGGCGCATTCAGAGCCCGGGGTCTGCCCACTCTCTTTGTCACGCAAAGGACCCTGAAATGACCGCTCGCCACGCTTCGGGCAAACTCAGCATCATCTGCGTGGCCATCACAGGCAGCCTGCCCACAAAGGACAACAACCCGGCTGTGCCGATCACCGTCACTGAGCAGATCGAGTCGACCCACGCAGCCTTTGAGGCCGGGGCAAGTATCGTGCATGCCCATGTGCGCAACACCGATCAGACCCCGTCATCTGACCCGGAGAAGTTCGCCGCCCTGCAAGAGGGGATCCGCAAGCACTGCC
>JABSSA010000441.1 GCA_013214665.1 Paracoccaceae bacterium | reverse complement strand
TGCCCTGCGGCGCGCCCGCGCCCGGGCTTCGGGATCGGGCGCGTGGTCGCGGGCGCCGACCAGATGATCGAGCGCCGGCCCAAAGCCACAGCCAAGCACGAACTGGGCATGCGCAATCCCATCCCCGCCCGCGCCGCATTTTCGGCAGTTGAAAACGCCAAGATCCTGATTGATTGAAAACCTGTCAGCCCGAGCGCCACCGCCGCAAACGGGGCAAGGGCCGACCCGCTCGCGTCCCGCCACGCGCAGCCCCTCAATGCCAAGGCGGTGCGCGACGTCAAAAATCGGGATCGCGGCCGCTTCGTTGCGGCGGTCATCGTATCGCGCCCCGCTCATGCGAAACAACGCTTCGCGCTGGCCTTCATGTCAAAGCGGAAATCCGCCGGGCCACTTATCCGGTAGCCCACATGTCGCCAGGTCTCCAAAACCAAAGGGATGCCGGCGTTCGACAATGCCGCGCGTATGCGCGCGTTCCCGGCGAACACCTTCTCTGGCGCAGGCCAATCATCGGCAAGCCGGTCAAGACACCGCGCCGCCAAAAGACGGCTCACAGTTACCCATCGACCGCGCTCGGCATCAAGCGCATGCAGTTGGCGAAGGTCGGCAAGATCCAGACAAACGCCCAGATCCCGCGCGCCCTGCAGCCAAGGGTGCACCGGGTCCAGATACCAGGCCAGCAGGTCCAGCGCATAGTCAAGCCGTCCCGCTTCCGGCTGGGCCATGATCTCGGCGCGAATGTGATCAGTTGCGCCAATCATCTGGCCGACCTGACCGCCGAAAGGGCCTGCCGCTTTGTGCAATCCATCGGCAAAGCTGATGGCGCTTCGCGGGCAAGATCCAAATATGCGCGAAGGATCTCGCGCGCGATCGCACCTTCGGACACGCCCGCAGACTGCGCCATGTGGCGCACCATGCGGCGATGCGTCGGGGGCAGGGTATCGACCAGATCACTCATCATCGCCCCCCCATCTCGGGCAGGCGCACCGCCTGATTTTTTGCCTCGGAGTGCAGAACGCACGATATATCGTGCGCGTTGCTTAAACCGATCCCGCGATGATCCTCGCGCAGAAAGACAAGCAAAGTTTCCCGCGACTTGAACCCGGCGCGGCGGGCAATATGGCTGGCCGTGACCCCCAGAACATCAAGAGATGCGCGCACCCAGGCGCGAAATTCGGCAGAAGACGGCACCGGTTGCCGCTTTTCTGGGGTGGCGTTGGGTAAGGTATTCATGACTGGTCTGCCCTTGCTGGTTGTGACTGCAGAAAAGAGCACGCCCATATGTGGCGCGATGCAAATCAAATTGCACGATATAACGGGCAACACAACTATATTTGCGATGTTAACCCTGAATTACACACTATTCCACACAATGCTGGCCATCGCACTGAAAAGCGCCCATAATATTTGGCAACCTGACACAGAGTTACAATTGAAATACGAGTGAAGGACGATAAACATGCACGCACTGCTAGAAAGCAAAACACAAGAAAGCGCCGCACAGAATGCCGCGGCAAAAAGGCTGTGGGACATGGACGGAACAGACGTGCGAATTGAACATATCAGGACAAACCTGAAAATCGCGGCGGCGATGAGGGACTTGTCCCTGGCCGAGATTAGCCGCCGCGCCGATCTTGGACGAAATGCGCTTTCACAGTTTTTGACCGGGAAATCAATCCTGTCCGTGGCAAATCTGATCGCGGTTTGTGACGTCCTGGATGTTCCTCTGGCCCTAATATACCGCGAAGACGGCCTGACCCGAGCAAATTTGCGCCTTTATCGCGCACTCGAAGCCATGGACGGCGCCAGCTTGTCCAGCGCGATCGCAAAGCTGTCCGCATCGGTCTCGGAAGAATAGCCCGCCGCCTCGATCGCGCATGCAATCTCGTTCACGCGGTCTTGCGACACAACCGACGCGAGACCGCACACCAGATCGGCGATCAGATCTTCATTCAATGTCGTCGCAACAAATGGCTGTCGCATGGCGATTCTCTCAGTCAATGCAATATACCGCAACACGTTAATTCTGTGTCAAAATCATGGCAAGTCCATATTTTTTGTTTTGGTGCCCGTTTTATCGTGCTAACACCCGCTTTGCGAGTGAATCGGACGCGAGGAAATACAAATGCACACATTGCACGCAAAACGGGAAGAGCGCGCCAGGATCAGGGGCAAAATCAAATCAATCATCGCGACAGACAAGCGCGGCGGACACTACATCACGCCCGCAGAAAACGACCAACCGGACCCGAACTTGGCGATCGCCTCGATATTGGCCCTCGGCTGCCATGCAGTGGGCGTCACCGAAGCGCAGGCGCAATCTGAATGGCTGCGACAGATACATGCGGGGGCGACCAACCAGGCGCGGGTGGCGTCATGAATAAGGCCGCCCAAATCGTCCCACCTGTCGAAGACCGCCTGCTTTCGACCCCTCAAGCCGTGGAATACTTGGCCGGGCTGGGTGTCCGCACGTCCCGCCGGATGCTTGACCAACTTCGTGCGCAAGGCACCCTGACCTATGTCAGGGCACGCGGCGCGGTGCGCATCCTATATCGACCCGCCGATTTGAAATCGGCGTATTTAGAGGAAAGGACCGAATGCCCCTCACTTTATTCAGACGGAAGCCGCGCGGGCCATACTACGCCCGCGGCACCGTCGCAGGACAGCGCATTTATGAAAGCACGGGCCTTGGCCGCCGGGCAGATGCGCAAGCCTGGGCGAACCGTCGCGAAAACCAAATCCTGCAACGTCACGCCCTTGGCGAAAGGGCGACGCTAACATTTGCAGAAGCCGCCCATGAATATCTCATGGCAGGCTGTGAAGCTCGGTTTCTGGTGCCAATCCTTGACTACTTTGGCCCTGATGCCAGGGTGGCCGAGATTGACAACAGCGCCCTTCTGAAAGCCGCGGCGGCCCTATATCCAGACGCCGCCCCGGCAACCATCAATCGCCAACTGATCGGGCCAGTGTCGGCCGTGATCAACCAAGCGGCCGAGAATGGCCGCGCCGATCCACGAAAGTTCCGCCGACTAAAAGCCAGAGGCGCCCGCACCCGATGGCTATCCCCAGCCGAGATGGAAAGGCTTATGGACGCAGCCGCACCGCACTTGCTGCCGATCCTGGC
>JABSSA010000440.1 GCA_013214665.1 Paracoccaceae bacterium | reverse complement strand
TTGGATTTTGCTGGATGCCAAGCCGCCCAAGGACGCCGCCGTGCCAGGCGGCAATGGGCTAAGCTTTGATTGGCGGTTGATTGCGGATGTCACGTGGCAGGTGCCTTGGATGCTCGCCGGTGGGTTGACCGAAGATACGGTTGGCGAAGCGATTGCGCGCACAGGTGCCAAAGTGGTGGATCTCGCGTCTGGAGTGGAAAGCGCGCCGGGCGTGAAGGATGCCGAAAAGGCGCGGCGCTTTGTGGCGGCCGCGCGGGCTTAACGGCGAATTAACCACGCTGCGGCTTGATGGGCCGTATGACGATTTTACCTGATTACCTCACGCCGGATTTATGGGTGCGCCAAGTCTTTGAATCACGCGAAGCGTTGCGTGGTGGTGTGATCAAACGCCAGATTCGCGACGTGGAGCGCTTGGTTGGGCGGGCGTGCTTTTTGTACGAAGTGGAAAGCCGCGGCTATCAGGCGGTGGAAAACGGGCGGCATTTCGTTGTGTTCTGCAATGGTGCGCCCATTCGACGGGTGCGGTGACAATCGCCTTGGAAGGCGATTGACCTGCGCGGATTTTACGCGGCGAAAAAGCGGTTTCGAAACTGCTTTCAAGGCTGTTCGAACAGCCTTCCCCTTGCGGCTTGCGCCTGTGCTCGGTATCCAGACCTGCGCTGATAGGGGAGGCTTTCATGCCCGAAGATCTGATCAATTCCTTTATGACTGGCCCGGATGAAAACGGGCGTTTTGGTGATTTTGGGGGCCGCTTCGTTTCGGAAACGTTGATGCCGCTCATTCTTGAGCTGGAACAGCAATACGAACGGGCCAAAACAGACGACAGTTTTTGGGCCGAAATGCACGACCTCTGGACGCATTATGTGGGCCGCCCGTCGCCTCTGTATCACGCTGAACGCCTGACCGAGCATCTGGGCGGTGCGAAAGTCTATATGAAACGGGACGAGCTGAACCACACCGGCGCGCACAAGATCAACAATGTGCTGGGCCAGATCATCCTGGCCCGCCGCATGGGCAAATCCCGCATCATCGCCGAAACCGGCGCGGGCCAGCACGGCGTGGCCACGGCGACGGTATGTGCGAAATTTGGTCTGAAATGCGTGGTCTACATGGGCGCCCACGATGTGGAACGTCAGGCGCCAAACGTGTTCCGCATGAAGCTGTTGGGTGCCGAAGTGATCCCGGTGACGTCTGGGCGCGGCACGCTGAAAGATGCGATGAACGATGCGTTGCGCGACTGGGTGACCAATGTGCGCGATACGTTTTACTGCATCGGCACAGTTGCAGGCCCGCATCCGTATCCGGCCATGGTGCGTGATTTCCAGGCCATCATCGGCAAGGAAGCCAAAGAGCAGATGCAGGCGGCAGAGGGCCGCTTGCCCGACACGATCATCGCAGCCATTGGCGGTGGCTCCAACGCGATGGGCCTGTTCTATCCGTTCCTCGACGATTCAGAGGTGTCGATCATTGGCGTCGAAGCGGGCGGCAAAGGCGTGAACGAAAAGATGGAGCATTGTGCCTCGCTCACCGGGGGCCGCCCCGGCGTGTTGCATGGCAACCGGACGTATCTGTTGCAGGACGACGACGGCCAGATCCTCGAAGGCTTTTCGATCTCAGCCGGGCTCGACTATCCCGGCATCGGGCCCGAGCATTCCTGGCTGCACGACATTGGCCGCGCACAATATGTGTCGATCACGGATGTGGAGGCGCTTGAGGCGTTCCAGCTTTGCTGTGAGAAAGAGGGGATTATCCCGGCGCTTGAGCCCAGCCACGCGTTGGCGCATGTGATGAAGATCGCGCCGGACCTGCCCAAAGATCACATCATCTGTATGAACATGTGCGGGCGCGGGGACAAAGACATTTTCACCGTCGCGCGGCACCTGAACTTTGACATGACCGGGCCAGAGGGGCGCAACGTTTCCTGACCCTGAGAGGGGCGGCGTGCGTACGCGCGCGCGCCCTTTGTCAGATCACCTCGCAACAAAAAAGGCCCGCTCGCGCGGGCCTTTTTCGTATTGTCTGTAAGGGGCGGATTATTCTGCGGTTGCTTCCGCTTCGCCCTCTTCGCCGGCTTCTTCTTCGTCATCAGCCTGTGCCGCCAGACCGGATGGGGCCTGGATGTTGGCGATCACGAAGTCGCGGTCGATTGTTGGCTTGGTGCCTGCTGGCAGGTTCACCATCGAAATGGTCACCGTGTCACCGATGCCCAGCTCAGAAATGTCAATTGTGACGGATTCAGGAATGTCACCTGCGGTCACAACCAGCTCAACTTCGGGGCGGACCATTGTCAATACGCCGCCGCGGCGCAGGCCGACGCACTCTTCTTCGCCGGTCACTTCAACCGGGATAAAGAGGTTGATCTTGGTGGTCCGGCGCAGACGCATGAAATCCACATGCGTTGGCAGGTCTTTGACCACATCACGCTGCACGTCGCGGCAAATCACGCGGACGTCGTCGTGGCCGTCCACTTTCATGTTGAAGAGCGTGGACTTAAACCGGCCCGCTTTCAGCATTTTGAACAGCTTGTTGAATGGAATGTTGATCGGAAGCGGGTCTACGTCGCCACCAAAAACAATCCCCGGAACCATCCCGTCGCGGCGGGCTTGACGAGCGGCGCCCTTGCCTGTCCCCGTACGTTCCAGGGCTTCGAGATCAGGAATCTCACCAGCCATGTGTATATCTCCAATGTTTAGGGCAGGGTGCCTCCAAGGCTGTCACCCCGCATGAAGCCCGCGCGATAGACGGGATTGCCCTTCAGCGCAAGGGCAAATCGGCTACGTGCTGCGTGTTTGCGGGCGCACCAGCCCCCAGAGGCCGGGCAGCGCCAGCACTGCCGGTATGAGGGACGCCAGAAACACCGCCCGTGTGACGGATTGCGCCTCAGTCACGGTGCCCATGTCAAAGAACCCAGCGGCGTTGGCGACGATGCCGATGTAGGCCGCGCCGATGGCATAGCCAAGCCGCTGGACCGTGGGCAGCGCGGCAGAAACCCGTTGCACTTCGCTTTCCGGCACAAGCGCGTTGGTGCGGCGCAGAACAAAGGCCCAGGCAATGCCCAAACCGCCGCCATCGGCAAAGGCGCAGGTCGCGATGGTGACCCAATTGCCGTGTGGGATGGCAAAGTAGAACCCCGGAATGCTGAGGATCGCAAGGCTGAGGCCGAAGGTGATCCAATAAGGGTCCTGGCGTTCTGGCGCGCCGCTCACCAGGATGGCCATGATCGTCCAGCCGATCGAGGAACAGGCAATCAGATAGCCGATGCTCAGCGCCGAAAATCCGTGGATTGCGGTGATCAAAAGCGGGCCAAAGGCAGTTAGCGCGACGGTGGACATGGCAATCATGAACATCATCAACAGCGTGGCCCCAGCCGGGTGGCGTGGATCAAACGGGGCGGCGGGCAAAAGCCGGGTGGGCCCGGCGCGGCTGTCGCGGATCAGGAAGAGGGCCAGCGCCAAGAGTCCCAGCGCCACAAAACCGGTGGTGCGCCACAACTCGACCCGCACGCCGGCATAGGCGATGGCGACCACGGCAAAAAACAAAAGCGCCAGCCGCGCGGTTGGAAAGACATCCGTGGCGCTGGCCTCGGCTTGTCCTTTCTCCGGGGCCGCGCGCCAGAGCCAGAGGGCGAGCAGCACGGCTTTGACCGCGAAAAAGAGAAACCCCATGCGCCAGGTCGAAAATTCGACAAACACCCCGCCGATCAGCGGCCCCATGAAGGCAGACAGCCCCCAAAGCGCCGAGACCGCCGCGATGGCGCGCGCGGTGTAACGCGGTGGGAAAAGCAGGCTCACCGCCACCAACCCCATGGCCACCAGCCCGCCGCCGCCAAAACCTTGGATGATACGCCCGGTCAGCATGAGGGGCATCGTCGGGCTGAGTGCGCTCATGACGCAGCCTGTGGCAAAGATCAGGGCCGCCGCAACCATGGGCCAGCGCAAACCGCGCCGCATGACCATCAGCGCGCTTGCCGCGCCTGCAACGATGGAGCCGATTTCGTAAAGAGCGACGGACCAGCCCACCAACTCGGCGCCGCCGATCTCGGTCACGATGGCGGGCAACATGGTCGCCACCACAAGGCTGTCGGCGGCGTGCAGCCAGACCGACAGACACACCAGCAGCAAAGTTGGCACGTGGATTTCACGGAAGAAGGCGGGCCAGCTTAGGATGTCGTCTTGAGGGGAGGAAAGATCGGTCATGCGGCGGTGTTTCAGGCAAGGCTTGGGGTGCGTTGCCTCATGGCTACGCCCTCAAGCGCACTTGAGGTCAAGACTTTTCTTGCGCCGCTGTGCGGGTGCTCAGATCTCGCCCTCAAGATAGCCTTCGCGCGACGTCAGCTTGGCGTAGAGGTCAAACTCCGCGCTGCGCGCCTTGGTCAGTTTGGTGCGCATCTCGTCTGACAAGGGCGCATCCACCTGCGGGGAGACGTTGCGCCGCTCCAGCTCGATCTTGGTGCCTAACCGGTCCTGCAAGAAGTCGATCATGATGTGCATCTGTTCATAGGCGAAAAGATGATGCACCAACAGGCGGCCTTTGGCATCGCAGAGAAAGCTGTATTGCGATCCCACACCGGCGTGGGGCGGCGGGTTGTCTGAGATGGCGTCGCGGATGAACTGGTCAAAGCTCATGCCGGCGGTCGAGTTTTCATGGCCTGCGCGCCGGTCGGATTGGCGGTATTTGTACCAACTGCGCAATTGGTCTTCGGGTTCGCGCATCACCGCGATGGTTTCGGCCTGAATGCCGAAGCCATCCTTGAGAAAAGGGGCCACCTTTTGGCGAAAGCGCGCGGCGGGCATGTGTTTGCGATTGCGCTGAAATACGATGTCGGCATGGGGGCGCAGCGCCATTTCCAGCGCTGTCGTCCCGGTTTTTGGGACGGCCAGAATGGCGATGCGTTTTTCCGTGAAAATCAGCATGATCCCAGCGCCGCGCCGCAGCCGTTACTGCCGCCAACGCCCCTCAAAGTCTTCGGGCACCAACAGATCCTGACGGCTGAGGTCAGACACGTTTGTGCGCCCACACAAGGCCATCGTGGTCTCAAGCTCTTTTTGAATGACTTCCAGCGCGGTGGTGACGCCTTTCTGGCCCATCGCGCCAAGCCCATAGACAAAGGCGCGCCCGATGTAGGTGCCTTTGGCCCCCATGGCGAGCGCCTTCATCACGTCCTGGCCCGAGCGAATACCGCTGTCGAGGTGTACGTCGACCTTGTCACCCACCGCATCCAAAATCGACGGCAACATGCGAATGGAGCTGAGCGCGCCATCAAGCTGTCGGCCACCGTGGTTGGAGACGATGATCGCATCTGCGCCAAGCTCAGCCGCTTTGCGCGCGTCTTCGGCGTCCAGTATGCCTTTGAGGATGACCTTGCCACCCCACTTCTCCATCAGCTTGGCCACTTTGCCCCAATCAAGCGTCGGGTCAAATTGCTCTGCCGTCCAAGCCCCCAGCGATGAGGCATCCGAAATACCGTCTACGTGGCCAACAATATTGCCGAACTCGCGACGCTTGGCCGACATCATCTCAATGCCCCAGCGCCACTTGGTGGCGAGGTTGGCCATTGTTTTGGCGGTCAGTTTTGGAGGCGCGGACAGGCCGTTTTTCAGATCTTTGTGCCGCTGTCCCAGAATTTGCAGATCGAGCGTGATCACGAGAGCGGAACATTTGGCATCTTTGGCGCGCTGGATCAGCCGGTTTACGTAATCCTCGTCGCGCATCGTATAAAGCTGGAACCAGAAGGGGCGCGAGGTGTGGCCCGCCACGTCTTCGATCGAGTTGATCGACATCGTGGACAGGATGAAAGGCACGCCAAAAAGCTCGGCCGCGCGGGCGGCTTTCATTTCGCCGTCGGCATGTTGCATCCCCGTCAGGCCGACGGGCGCAAGACCCACGGGCATCGCGACATCTTCGCCGATCATCTGGCTTTTGGTGTTGCGGCCCGACATGTCGACCGCCACGCGCTGGCGCAGGCGGATATCGTCAAAGTCGCTCGAATTGTCGCGGAAGGTTTGTTCTGTCCAGCTGCCCGATTCGCAGTAATCGTAGAACATCCGGGGCACCCGGCGTTCGTAGAGGCGTTTGAGATCTTCGATTTCTGTGATGACGGTCATGAGGCGCTCCGGCTTTTTGTCAGTGCTAGCAAGAGGATGTGGCGGGATCAATCACTGAGGGTGGTACGATATCGTATCACTTCTTGTGTTTAATACGACATCGTACTATATGGTTCGATATCGTATTAAAATGGAGGCCGACATGGTGACGCGCAGACAGACACTTTCAATACTGGGGGGCGGTGTGATCGCCGCAGCAGCGGGCAGCGCCTATGCTGTTACCCGGCAACCGAATACGGCCTTGGCCCCCTGGGATATGGCTGGCCAATATGACGACCCGCGCAAACGCGCGCTCAGCTGGGCGGTGCTGTCGCCAAACCCGCACAACCGTCAACCCTGGCTGGTTGATCTGTCGTTGGAGGATCACGTGATCCTGTTTGTCGACACCGACCGGCTGTTACCGCATACCGATCCGTTCAGCCGTCAGATCGTGATTGGCTTGGGCTGTTTTCTGGAAACCATGACTATCGCCGCCGCCGAAGACGGATATGGCATTGAGCTGGAGCTCTTCCCGGACGGGATGGATGCCGACACGCTCGATGCGCGCCCGGTGGCGGTGGCCCGGTTTGTAACAGGGGCCGCGGCAGGCCCGGACCCGGATTTTCCGCTGATCCCGCACCGCCGGTCGCAGAAAGAGCCCTATGACATGGACCGCCCGCTGAGTTCAGAAACGCTTGGCTCGTTGGTCGCATCGGTTCGGCACGGCACGCGCGCCGAGGGCACGCTTGACCCTGCACGCGTGGCCGCAATGCGAGAGATCAGCGCCGAGGCATTGCGCATCGAGTTGGAGACGCCGAACACCTATAAGGAATCCGTTGATCTCTTTCGGATCGGACATCGGGAGGTGAATGCCAATCCGGACGGTTTGGATTTTTCTGGCCCGATGTGGGAGGCGATGCACCTGACGGGGCTGTTCACCCGCGACAACGCGATCGACCCAGACGGGTTTGTGTTCCAATCCGGTATGGATGTGACGACCGGCAATGTACGCACGGCGATGGGGCATATCTGGCTGACCACTCCTGGCAACACGCGCGTGGATCAGATCAACGCCGGGCGCGACTGGATGCGGTTGAACCTGGCGACGACACGGGCCGGAGTGGGCATTCATCCGCTGAGCCAGGCGTTGCAGGAATATCCCGAGATGTCCGCGCTTTACGCGCAGGTGCATCAGGATATGGCGGCCCCGGGGGAGACCATTCAAATGTGGGCGCGGCTGGGCTATTGTGCGCCTGTGCCACGCAGCCCGCGCTGGCCGTTGGAGGCCAAGATCGTGCATGCCTGAGCAAGACCCATCCCGCATCTTTGAGGTGTTCAACGAGATCGGGATCATCGAACAACTTTCCCGCGCCCGGTTGGAGGCGCGGTTGCCCGACGGGATCATCGCGCCGCATTTCGGGGTGCTCAACCATCTGATCCGCGTCGAAGACGGGCGCACGCCGGTGGATCTGGCGCGGGCATTTCAGGTGCCCAAGACGACGATGACCCACACGTTGAAGGGCCTTGTGGAGCGGGGTTTGGTTGAGGAGCGGCCCAACCCCAAAGATGGCCGATCCAAATGCATCTGGTTGACCGATCAGGGGCGCGCGTTGCGCAATGCCGCGATTGCCGATGTGGGCGCGCAGATGGGCGTTCTGGCGGATGGGTTTG
>JABSSA010000044.1 GCA_013214665.1 Paracoccaceae bacterium | reverse complement strand
GCACGCCCCATCTGGGCAAAGTCGTGGGTGGCGAAATCCACACCTGCGTTCACCATCTGGCGCTCGCGCTGTTGCTTTTCGATCAAGGCCAGCGAGGCATCCACAAACACAAGGAAAATCGGGCGCGCGCCGGTTTCGGACGCGGTCGCCAATTCGCCCGCGACCATCAGAAAACCGGCATCGCCGGAAAAGGAAATCACCGGGCGGTCGGGGCTAGCCAACGCCGCCCCAATGGCAAGCGGCACGGCACAGCCCATCGTGCAGAGCGCCGAAGACTGCATCAGCCCGCGCGGCTCGTAACAGGGCCACATCTGGCTGAGCAAAATACGGTGCGCGCCGCTATCTGCAGTCGCCAGTGTGTTGCGCGGTAACACGTTGCGCGCCTCGTCCATCACGGCGGCAGGGCCCCATGTGTCATCGGTTGGGAATGCGGCGGCAAGTGCTGCCTTGGCGGTGGCGATCTCGCCCCCCGCCCAGGTTTCGCGCGGAGTGGCCCCTTCGGCCAGCGCGGACAGCGTGGCGCCGCAATCGGCCACCACATTGTGGCTGGCCTGATGCATATAGTGATGATTAGGCGCGGCCATCACGTCCAGGATAACCTGACGGGCCGGATCAAAGATATCCTGCCAGCCCGGGCGCATCTCAACCGGGTCATAGCCCAGGCTGATCACGAAATCGCTTTGTGCTACCAATGGCACCAGCGTCTTGTCCGCGAGAGGCGATAGACCTGCCCCGCCCAGCGCTAAGGGATGATCTTCGGCCAGCAGCCCCTTGGCCTTGTAAGAGGCGATGACGGGCACGTTGAACGCTTCGGCAAAGGCGGTGATTTGCTCAGACAGATCCGCGCGCTCTGGGCCAAAACACTGATTGAGCGCATCCACACCCACAATCATCAAAGGCCGTTCGGCCTTGGACAAATGCGCCTGCAACGCGGCCAGATCGGCGACGTTGGGTTGCACCGGCGTGGCGCGCGCGCGGTTGGGGGACGGGGCCGCAGGGGCAATCGCATCGGCCACAGAGATTGGCACATCAATATGGACGGGGCCAAAATGCCCTTCGGTCGCAATGCCTACAGCTTTGTCAGCCTGCACATGCGCCGCCGCAGCCTCCAGCACAAAGCTGGCCTTGACGATGGGTTTCAGCACGCCGGCCTGATCGACAACCTGATGCGTATATCGCTCCGCCTCCGCCGCATCGACGCGGCCTGACAAAACGATCAGCGGCACCTGATCCTGAAACGCGTTGGCCACCACATTGACGCCGTTCAGGATACCCGGTCCGACGGTCCCAATCATGATCCCCGGCGCGCCGGTGCGGTGCCATGTCCCTTCGGCCATGAACCCAGCAGCATTTTCGTGTTTGGCCAGAACAAACCGAATGCCCGCACGCTCCAGCGCATCCACCAGCGTCAGAACTTCGCCGCCGGGCATCCCAAAGGCATAATGGCATCCTGCCTCGTACAGGCGCGCGGCCAAAACATCTGCGGCACGCTTTGGATCAGGGGGGGACAACGCCATGGCAGGCCTCTTTCAATCAACACGTCGGCGTGTGACTGGCACGCCCTGCCCCTGCGGGCAAGACAAAGAGGTGTCAGAAATGTTTCGGCGCGCGGGTGCGTCTGGCGTTGCTTAGCCTTCAGGCATCTCCAAGGTGGCAAGCCAGTCGACCATCATTTCGGCCCAGCCGTTAGGCACAGTGTGCCCACCGTCAAACAAGGCCAGCTCCAGCGCTGTGCCCGGGGCACAACGATCCCAGGCGCGCCGCCAAAACGGGTCAGTCATGTCAAACCGATCCCCGCGCAGCTGAAAACAGCTGTTTTCGCGCCGCCAAAGCCGCATGGCATGAAACACGTCGCCTTGTGTGAAAGCGTTGGGGTCATTCACGTCTTCGCCCCGCACCACGCGCCCTTCGAGCGGCACAGTCGTGTCGCGCCAGCCGTGGGTGTGCAGCAATCGCACCGGGCCATTGCAGCCTTCGGGATGGGTGCGCCAGAACGCGCCACCCACCGGAACATAGGCCGCAAAGGCATCTGGCGTTGCACAGGCAAGATAGTGGGTCATTGACCCGCCAATAGAGAAACCACCAAGGATCATCCGATCCGCAGGCAGGTCGAACCGTTGCGCAGCGTCGTCGCGGACAGCCGCGAGAAAGGCGATGTCATCCCGGCTGTGCACGCCGCGCGGATGGAAATTCCACCGTCCGCCCGAGCGGCCTTCGCGCGGCATCCCGTTGGGCGCGATCACGGCATAGCCTGCCTCCAGTGCCACAGGCACCCAGCGGCGATTGTTGATCGTGCCGGACCCCGCGCCGCCCCAGCCATGCAAAAACAGGATCGCTCCTTTGACCGTTTCTGTCTCGGGCATCTTCAGGTGATAGCTGCCCCCATCCAGCGTACAGGCGTTGTCTGCTGCGCCGCATTCCTCTGCCGCAGCGGCCATGGGCCAGATTGCCAGAGCACCGGCCCACGCGGCGTGTTTCACCCAAGAAAACATGTGTTGTCCCTATCCATCCTGCCACGTGGTCACGGGCAGCCCCGTCTTGAGCCATCCGGCACCTGCGCCCGAACCCAACATCCCTTCGGGCACGTCAATGATCGATGTGAACCCCGCCGCTGTCAGCCGCTGGGTCATCCGCTTTGACCGCACACCGCGCGCGCAGATCAACGCCACGGGCCGCGCCGTATCACCCCCCACGATCCGCGTCAGTTCTGTTTCAAAATCGTCGCGGCGCATATCCAGCGGCACAGCGCCTTCGCCCACACCGGTGCGCCGCCATTCATCCGGGCGGCGAATGTCGATCAGGATCACATCGCCCAAAACCGCTGCGGCGTGCACATCCGTCACGCTCAGCACGCCTGTGCCTTCGGCTGAGGCGCCCAGATTAAACCAATTGGCCGCAAAGACCGTGCCCCCCACGATCGCAGCCCCCGCCATAACGCCAAACACCCGGCGCGTCGGGCGACGCGCCGGGGTTTGCATTTGGTGTGGATCGCGCGGATCCATCACAGCGCCGCCTTAGTTGAGCGGTGCGGTGGAGGTGTAATCCGGAATGAGCCGGTCAGAGGCAGGTGCCGCATCAAGATCTACCCAATTGTTGTCCGCCAATGTGATGTTGCCGGGAATGTCTTCTTCCCAGAACGTTACGACAACAGGCGTGATGTTCAAATAGAGCTTGTCATCAACAATTCGCCAGAGGTTCGGGTTGCCGGGCACTTTACCGCCTTTGGCCGCACCATAAGCGCAATGACCATCAAACTGAGGCGCGTATTTTGCTGGGTTTGCGAGAAACGTGTCGCGGTTTTCAGTGGTGGAAAACGCGAAAGTCGCGCCGTTGTAGTCAGCGGTGATGTCCTTCTTGCCCGGCACAGCCGCGGCTTGCGGTGTGCCAACGGCGGATTGATCCAGACCGAAATAGGCCACAACGTCAAAGCCGGACACGGCAAAGCCTGTGTTGTCGACATATTGATCGCCTGCAAACGCACTTGTAGCGAAAGTCAAAGCGCTAGCGGCAGCGGCGAGGGTCAGGGAGA
The DNA here is from genome assembly GCA_013214665.1 of Paracoccaceae bacterium. Lineage (GTDB taxonomy): Bacteria > Pseudomonadota > Alphaproteobacteria > Rhodobacterales > Rhodobacteraceae. The sequence continues at coordinate 168 of JABSSA010000044.1, read as the reverse complement.
AACGGGTCATAAGATCTGTGTCCTTGTCGATTGGGAGGCACGCGCAGTCGTTATGGCTGCGCGGTGTGACCGAGAACCTAAATCGCCAAGGCTCCGGTAAGTAGCCCTGCTCGCGCCGATGTGAGGCTGCGTTGGCACGCGTGATCCGGGTGTAACAGCGCCCGTGCT
>JABSSA010000439.1 GCA_013214665.1 Paracoccaceae bacterium | reverse complement strand
ATGTCCCAAGGCCGTCGAGTGGCCATCGCCTCCGCGCTTGGCGTGGCCACCGGCGATCTTGTCGCGATGACGCTCTCTGTGCTGGGGCTGGGCGCGCTCTTTCTGGCCTCCGCCACCGCGTTCACATTGCTGAAATGGGCAGGCGCGGCCTATCTGATCTATCTCGGCGTCAAGATGATCCTCGGCACGCTTGGCACACAAGCGCCCGAGGTCTTCACCCAAACCCCAGCTGACCAACCCGCCGGTCGCGTCTTTCGCGATCTGGCGCTGGTCACGGCGCTGAACCCGAAATCCAACACCTTCTTCGTGGCCTTCGTGCCGCAGTTCATCTCACCCGATCTGGCCTTTGCCCCACAAGCCGGGCTGCTCGTCGCCACCTTCGTCGGCATTGCAGCCCTCAACGCGCTGCTCTTTGCGCTGGCGGCCAACGCGCTCACCACGCGCCTGCGTCGCCCCAGCGTCCAGCGCTGGATGGCACGCAGCGGCGGCGCGACCCTGATCTCCATGGGACTTCTCACCGCAACACTTCGGAAAACCGCATGAAACCTGTCCAAGATTACATCCGCACCATCGTCGATTTCCCCCACGAAGGGATCATGTTCCGCGATGTCACCACGCTTTTTGCCGATCCGCGCGGCTTTCGCATGGCGGTGGATCAAATGCTGCACCCCTATGCCGGGATGCAGATCGACAAGGTTGTCGGGCTTGAGGCGCGCGGCTTCATCCTCGGTGGCGCCATCGCGCATCAGCTCTCAGTAGGCTTTGTCCCCATCCGCAAGAAAGGCAAATTGCCCGGCGCCACCATCTCAGAGGCCTATACCCTCGAATACGGCGAAGCGGTGGTCGAAGTGCATGATGACGCCATCACCCCCGGCGAAAACATCCTGCTGGTCGATGATCTTCTGGCCACAGGAGGCACCGCAGAGGCCGGTATCAAACTGGTCGAACGTCTGGGCGGCCAGATCGTCGCCTGTTCCTTCGTCATCGACCTGCCTGATCTTGGTGGCCGCAAAAAGCTCGAAACCATGGGTATGAACGTGCACACGCTCTGCGCCTTCGAAGGGCTCTGATCCCCCCTTCTTTTGGATGAAAATACTCGCGGGGGTCTGGGGGCAGCCGCCCCCAGCGGCCTGCCTTACTGCAAAACCTTCGGCCAATTGGCATCGCCAGAGGAAATCCGCCCCGGAATATCACGCTCCCACCGGCGCTGGATCCGGCGCGAATAGTTCAGGTACAGCTTGCCATCCACGATTTTCCACGCCTCCGGCACGGTCGAGGCGGTATAGCCTTCGCTGACCGCATAGGCGCAATAGCCGCCATATTGCGGTGCATAGGCCTCTGGATTGGCGGCAAAAGCGGCGCGGTTTTCTTCGCTGGAAAAGCGCCAGGTTGCGTCCATCCACTCATGGGTGATCTCGGCAGAGCCACTGACAGGACGGCCTTCGGTGAAATAGGCCACAACATCCGTGCCATCCACCGCCACACCGCGTTCGGTGTAAACGGAAGGCGTGGCCGCAGCCGCGCTGCGGGCGGACAAAATAAATGGGGTGGCGGCAGTCAGGGCCAGGATCTGGCGGCGGGTCAAACTCATCAGGCGTCCTCCGGGTCGCATCACATCTGCGTGTCATAATGTGGGCTATTTTGTCCACGACGCTAGCGCCCACACGCAGATGTCAACTTTGCTACGCCCCCGCTGGCACCCGCAAAATCGCACCCGGGTTCATGATCCCTTGCGGATCAAGTGCGGCTTTGATCGCGCGCATCGCGTGCAGTTTGACTGGATCGCCATAGCGCTCCAGATCGTCCACCTTAAGCCTACCTACACCGTGTTCCGCACTCACCGAACCGCCCAGCTCATGCACCAGATCATGCACCACGCGCTTGATCTGATCTCGCTCGGCCAAGTTGTCGGCGCGGCTAAACCCCGGCATTGGGAAGACGTTGTAATGCAGATTACCGTCACCCACGTGGCCAAAACAGTTGATCCGAAATGCGCCCAGCGCGGCGATCCGCGCATTGGCCGTGTCGATGAACTCCGGGATTGCGCCAAGCGGCACTGAAATATCGTGGCTCGACACGGACCCGATCAGGCGGTTGGCCTCGGGAATATGTTCGCGCACCGTCCACATGTCTTGGGCCTGCGTATCGGATTGGGCCAACAGCCCATCAAGAACCAGCCCCGCCTCCATACCGCGCTCAAACAACTGTTCCAGCAAAGCGTCACCGCTTGCGTCGGAACCCGGCCCGCTCAGACCCAGATCGATCAGCACCGACCATTCCGGCACCACGTCCCACGGCACCCGCACATCCGGCAACGTTTGCGCCAGAAAATCATAGCCTTGCCGGTGGATCAGCTCAAAAGCGCTGACCGCCTCGCCCACCACGTCACGGGCCAGCGCCAAAAGCGCCAGAGCCGCCGCAGGGCTGGGCACGGCCAGCATCGCCACAGCGTGGCGTGCAGGACGGGCAAAAAGCTTCATTGAAGCGGCTGTGATGATGCCCAGCGTGCCTTCTGAGCCCAGCAATAGGTGGCGTAGGTCATAGCCTGTATTGTCTTTGCGCAACCGCGACAAGCCGTGATAAATCTGCCCGTCGGGCATCACCGCCTCCACGCCCAGACACAGATCTCGGGTATTGCCATAGCGCAGCACCGCCGTGCCGCCTGCGTTGGTGGCCAGAATGCCGCCCATTCGCGCAGTCCCTTCGGACGCGATGGAAAGCGGGAACAGCCGGTTTTCCGCCTCTGCTGCGTCCTGAACCTGCGCCAGTGTTGCGCCACCTTCGGCGATGATCACATTTTCGGTGGCATTTACCGCGCGCACCTTGGCCATCCGGTCAAGAGCGATGATCAACGGGCGCGCGCCATCTTCGACAACTTGCCCCCCGACAAGACCGGTGCCCCCGCCATAGGGCACCACCCCGATGCCATGCGCCTGCGCAAAGCGCAGCAGGGCCGCCACCTCTTCGGTCGATGCCGGATACGCCACCCAGCCGCTTTGCCCTGCATAGCGCCCACGCGGCTCTTCCAAGTGGCGCGGTTCGGCGGCAGAGATACGGATGTTTGGGTGATCAGACGAAAGCTGCGCGATCAGCGCATCGGTCAAAGAAGAGACAGCCATGAACGCTGTATCCGTCAGGCGTCGGGGAGTTTCAAGGTTACTCGTATTCGTTGATGTATTGCGGGCGCAAAACCATGATCGTCGGGCGGCTTGGCAGCCGGTTCAGCGACACATCAAGCGATGGTCCGCCCACCTCAACCACTTGGAAGCTGTCGCGCATCCCGGCCAGAAAGGCATTGAGCGTGTAGTCACCAAACCAATGCATCGGGATCACGATAGACGACCGCAATCGCCGGATGACGTTCATCATCGTCGGCAGATCCAGCGTGGTCCCTCCATCCACAGCAGCCATCACCACATCAACCCGACCAAGGGCTGCGTATTGTTCGTCCGTCGGCTCGTGGTGCAGGTGGCCAAGGTGGCCAATGCAAAGCCCCGCGGTTTCAAACACAAAGATCGAATTGCCGTTTGGCTCCACCCCGGAAAACTGCGACCGAATATCGGTCGAGACATTGCGCACCAGCACTTCGCCTAGGTCCAGACGGTGATCTATCCCCTGCCCGAATGGCCCCCAGCCGGGCAGTACGTGGGGAATGGCCGGATCAGGATTTGAGGTCCAATGCGTGTCATGCGCGTGGTTCATTGTAACCACATCGGGGATCAGATCCCGAGTGCCCGTAAAGCCGGTGAAGTCGGTCACCATGTTCAACCCGCCATGGGTGCGGATCAGGAACGAGGCATGCGCCACATAATGGATGCGCACTGTCTCGACCGGGACTGGATCGGTCAGGCTGGCCTTGTGCAGATATTCAATGCCCGGCGCTTCGGCCAGGGCGATGCAGTGACTGGGCGTGCGCTCTTGCGCGGCAAGAGGCAGGGCGAAGAGGGTGGCGATCAGCCAGACAAGATAGCGCATACACAAATGGTAGCGGCTCTGCGCCATCTGCCAAGTCTTTTGATGCGGGCGCACCACCTGCGCCCGCTTCACATCGCGGTTATGCCTGCGGAGCGAGCGCGGTAACCTCAATCTCGATGCGATATTGCGGAGCGATCAGGCCGGCTTCGATCATGGTGGCCGCAGGCGGGTTTGCGCCGAAAGCTTCGCGCAGGATGGGAAAGCACGGTTCAAATTCGTGGCGATCCGGCAGGATGTAGTTCACCCGCACCACATCAGACAGGTCTGCGCCCGCCTCTTTCAGCGCGTTCTGGATGGTCTCAAGCGCGCTGCGGCACTGGGCCTCAACGCTGTCGCCCTGACCCACTGTCCCGGCCACATGCACAAATCCGCCGGCAATCACGGCGCGGCAATAGCCGATTTTTTCTTCAAAGGGGCTGCCTGAAAAGACGCGCGATACATCTGTCATGGGGATCTCCTGTTACATGCATATGTCGAAGCGTGGGTTTATGGGTTGAATACGGGCAAGGCCAGAGGCGCATGGCCGCGCAATGGCAGTTGACCACAAAAAAGGGCCGCTCCAATCGGGGCGGCCCAAAATTCTGTAGATGCGGCGAAGATTAGTTCTTCGCGTAGAATTCAACAACCAGGTTTGGTTCCATCATCACCGGATATGGCACGTCGCCAAGGCCAGGTGTGCGGACAAAGGTTGCCGTCATTTTGGAGTGATCCACGTCCATGTAATCAGGCACATCACGCTCAGGCAGTTGGGACGCTTCGAGCACCAGAGCCATCTGCTTGGACTTATCACGCACTTCGATCACATCGCCCTCTTTCACGCGGTAGGACGGGATATTGACCTTTTTGCCGTTCACTTTGACGTGGCCGTGGTTCACGAACTGACGGGCCGCAAAGACGGTCGGTACGAATTTCGCGCGATACACAACCGCGTCCAGACGGCGTTCCAGCAAACCGATCAGGTTTTCACCGGTGTCGCCTTTCACACGTTCCGCTTCGGAATAGATGCGGCGGAACTGCTTTTCGGTCAGGTCGCCATAATAGCCTTTCAGCTTCTGCTTGGCGCGCAGCTGAATACCAAAGTCAGACAGTTTGCCCTTGCGGCGCTGACCATGTTGGCCGGGGCCATATTCACGACGGTTGACCGGGGATTTCGGACGACCCCAGATGTTTTCGCCCATCCGGCGGTCGATTTTGTATTTGGCAGCCGTTCTCTTAGTCATCGACTGATCTCCTTCGTTCAGGTTTCGAAGGGCGTTGTCCTCTCCCCGGATTTGGCCGGGACGACAGGGTTCCTCTCGCGAGGTCCACCAACACCAATGAGCGGCGGCTTATACGCGGGTGAGCGGCAGAGTCAACGCTTTGCGAGCGCCGCACAGTCTGCATGGCGTGGGCAGCCCGTGACGTGATCGTTTACCATCCCCATCGCCTGCATAAAGGCATAGACGATTGTGGGCCCGCAAAACCGAAAGCCACGCTTTTTCAGATCCTTGGAAATCGCCTCTGAGAGAGGTGTGAACGCAGGCACCTCAGCCTTGCTGGCCCAGCTATTTTGCAGCGGCGCGCCGTCGACAAAGCCCCACAAATAGTCCGAAAATCCCTGCTCGGCTTCGATCTGTTGCCAGGCGCGGGCATTGCCAATTGTCGCCTCGATTTTCCCGCGATGGCGGATGATACCGGGGTCGGCCAAAAGCCGCGCCACCTCGGCCTCGCCCCAATCCGCGATGATGTTGGGATCAAACCCGGCAAAGGCTTCGCGAAAATTGTCTCGCTTTTTCAATATGGTGATCCAGCTCAGACCGGCCTGAAACCCATCCAGGATCAACTTTTCCCAAAGCGCCCGGCTGTCCCATTCGGGCACGCCCCATTCCGTGTCGTGATACTCCACATAGATCGGATCCTCTCCGGCCCAGGTACAGCGCTCCATGGTCGCCCCCCCCAATTTGGTTCGCGCCAATTTGGAACAAAATGCAAACATTAAGTCAAAAGAAACCTTTTCGCGCCAAGGATGGGGTCGCACAAAAAGGGGCGCGCGAAACCATGCAAAATCCTCAACCATCCTTTCTGCCTGGCGGGTCTGACCCATTGAGCGAGGCGGTAAATGGCCGTCACCGCAACGTGATTGAAATGGTGCGCGATGCGGTCAAACACGGGCACACCCGGCTGGCCTATCAACCGATTGTTGTCGCCGAAGATCGTGGGCGCATCGGCTTTTACGAGGGGCTGATCCGTGTACTTGATTCGACGGGCCGAGTGATCCCCGCACAGGATTTCATGCCTGTGGTCGAACGCACGGAACTGGGCCGCGATCTGGATGTGCTGGCCTTGCAAAAGGGGCTTTTGGCGCTGCACCAGACCCCGACCTTGCGGCTGGCCATCAACATGTCGGCCCGCTCCATTGGCTATGCGCGGTGGATGCAAACCTTGCAACGGGGTCTAAACCGCAATCGCACGATTGGAGAGCGGCTGGTGTTGGAAATCACCGAAACCTCTGCCATGGACCAACCCGAAATCACCGCCGATTTCATGAACCGGCTGTCGCGGCACGGCATCTGCTTTGCCATCGACGATTTCGGCACCGGATACACGGCGCTGCGTTATTTCAAACAGTTCTATTTCGACATTCTCAAAATTGACGGCACCTTTTGCCGCGGAATCTCCGACGATCCGGATAACGCCATGCTGGTGCGTGCCATGATCTCAATCGCGCAACACTTTGATATGCTGACCGTGGCGGAAGGTGTGGAAAGCGCCAGCGATGTGGCCTTTCTCACCGAGCTTGGGATCGACTGTATGCAAGGTTACTACTTTGCCGCTCCCACACTTGCCCCACCTTGGAAGCGCACCGAAACCGGTGGCCCGCTACGGCAATCAAATGCGGCTTAAGCTGCACTGCAGCATGTTTTGTTTGTCGCCAAGCGTTTTTTCGGCTATCGCAGCCCCATGCGAGGCACGTTTTTTGCCCCCTTAGCTTAGGTGAGCGTGAATGGGCGTGCCCTCCAACTTAATAACTCAGAGGACACCTGCCCTATGACAAATGTCGTCATTGCTTCCGCCGCCCGCACTGCCGTGGGCTCTTTCGGCGGATCTTTCGCCAACACCCCTGCCCATGATCTTGGCTCCACAATGCTCGAAGCCGTCGTTGCGCGCGCAGGCATCGACAAATCTGAGGTGAGCGAAACCATCCTGGGCCAGGTTCTGACCGCCGCGCAGGGGCAAAACCCCGCGCGCCAGGCGCATATCAACGCAGGTCTGCCACAAGAAAGCGCGGCCTGGGGGATCAACCAGGTTTGCGGTTCCGGCCTGCGCGCCGTGGCCATTGGCGCCCAGCACATCCAACTGGGTGATGCGGATATCATTGCCGCGGGTGGCCAGGAAAACATGACGCTCTCCCCCCATGCCGCTGCACTGCGTGCCGGGCACAAGATGGGCGACCTGAAATATATCGATACGATGATCCGTGACGGTCTGTGGGATGCGTTCAACGGCTATCACATGGGTCAAACAGCTGAAAACGTTGCCGAAAAATGGCAGATCAGCCGCGATATGCAGGACGAATTTGCGGTTGCCTCGCAAAACAAGGCCGAAGCCGCACAGAAGGCTGGCAAATTCGCGGACGAAATCACGCCGTTCACGGTGAAAACCCGCAAGGGCGATATCGTCGTCGATACGGATGAATATATCCGCCACGGCGCCAACATGGACGCGATGCAGAAACTGCGCCCGGCCTTTACCAAAGACGGCTCCGTCACAGCCGCCAACGCCTCCGGCATCAACGACGGCGCGGCGGGTGTTCTGCTGATGTCCGCCGACAATGCCGAAGCACGCGGCATCGAGCCAATGGCGCGCATCGTCAGCTACGCGACCGCAGGCCTTGACCCCGCGATCATGGGCGTCGGCCCGATCCACGCCAGCCGCAAGGCGCTGGAAAAAGCGGGCTGGAAAGCCGAAGATCTGGATCTGGTGGAAGCCAACGAAGCCTTTGCCGCGCAAGCGTGTGCCGTGAACAAAGACATGGGCTGGGATCCGGCCAATGTGAACGTGAACGGCGGCGCCATCGCCATCGGCCACCCGATCGGGGCGTCTGGCGCGCGGATCCTGAACACGCTGGTCTTTGAAATGCAGCGCCGCAACGCCAAAAAAGGCCTTGCCACACTCTGCATCGGCGGCGGCATGGGCGTGGCCATGTGCCTTGAGCGCCCGTAACACCGCATGATCCGGTGACCGGCAAATACGATACGCATCGCGGCCAGCTCTTGGCCGCGATCACTCATCTGGGCGGCAATCCCGTCTATTGGGCGCGCAGCGCTGCGGGTCTCGCGAATGAGACCGCACTGGACGAAGCAGCCCTCACTCAAATCCTCAAAACCTTTGACGCGATCTTTCGCCCCCACACGACATCAGAGGGCAAAACGCTGTATTCATTGCACTTGCGGTACGCGTTTCGCACCAACCAAGCCACCACAGACGCCGCCTTGACCGCAGCTGATGTGCCCCCTCTCGACACCGCGCAATTGGAGGTTCTGCTGAACTGGGTCAGCGCATCTGCCGCGCGCGAGGCCGAATTGGCGGCACAGGCCACAACCAACCGAACCGCCTTGATCGCCGCGGGCCTCGCCGCCCTTGCTGCGATCGCGGCGGCGGGGGTCGCAATCTTCGCCCAGCCGGAGACGTCCCCGATTTTTGAACCACGGATAGAGCTTGTTTTGCCCAACCAAAGCCCCCCTCTGCCCGAAAACTAAGCAGTGTCGCGCAACCGCGACAAAATAGGTCACGAAATAATATTGCGCATCATGCGCGCAGAACGTAACAACCTTTCGACACCAAATTTAAGGAGACTACCCCAATGTCACGTGTTGCCCTCGTCACCGGAGGATCCCGCGGGATCGGCGCCGCCATCAGCCAAGCGTTGAAAGACGCCGGATATTCCGTGGCCGCGACCTATGCCGGCAATGACGAAGCCGCCGCCGCCTTCACCGAGTCCACCGGCATCAAAACCTACAAATGGAACGCCGCCGATTATGACGCGTCCAAAGCGGGCATCGAACAGGTCGAAGCTGACCTGGGCCCGATTGATATCGTGGTGGCCAACGCCGGGATCACCCGCGACGCACCATTCCACCGGATGACACCTGAGCAATGGCACGAAGTGGTCGACACCAACCTGACCGGCGTCTTCAATACCGTGCACCCAGTGTGGCCAGGCATGCGTGAACGCAAATTTGGCCGCGTGATCGTGATCTCTTCGATCAATGGCCAAAAAGGCCAGTTTGCCCAGGTGAACTATGCCGCGACCAAAGCGGGCGATCTGGGCATCGTCAAATCGCTGGCCCAGGAAGGCGCGCGCGCTGGCATCACGGCCAATGCGATCTGCCCTGGCTATATCGCGACCGACATGGTCATGGCGGTGCCGGAAAAAGTCCGTGAAGGGATCATTGCGCAAATCCCAACAGGCCGTTTGGGCGAGCCCGAGGAAATTGCGCGCTGCGTTGTGTTCCTTGCCTCCGACGATTCAGGCTTTATCAACGGATCGACAATTTCCGCCAATGGCGGCCAGTTCTTCGTCTAAGCCTTCAAGGCACAACAAACAAAGAGGCCGGCGTGGTGCACCCACGCCGGCCTCTTCCATTCCGTAAGGCAGCGGCGCCTGCCGCCAGCGGAAACTCAGCGCTTGGCCGCGCCAAACAACCATGTCCAGACATCAGCGATGGCCTGACCACGTTCTGCGTGGGCTTTGGTGATTGCGTTGCGGGCGGCGGTGTTGGTCGTGGCTTCGAACATGGCGTTTATCCTTGTGAGCGTGTCGATGTCTTGAGGGGAATATGCGCCTTTACCGGGCTCTCGACAAACGAGACTTTTCAATGCTTCAGTTAAATGATACTTAACTGAATATGCCTAGCCGCCTGCCTCCTCTGACCGCTCTACGTGCTTTTGACGCAGCTGCGCGGCATATGTCGTTTGCCAAGGCAGCCGATGAATTGAACGTTACTCCGGCGGCGCTTTCGTTTCAGATCAAGACACTCGAAGAGCATCTGGGCGCGCCACTTTTTCATCGGATGAACCGGGCCGTCGCCCTCACGGAGGCAGGCCAAACCCTTGCGCCATCTGCAGCAGACGGGTTTCAGATGTTGGCCGCAGGCTGGCAAGCAGCCTTAAGATCTCTTGACAATCAAAGCCTTACCGTCACCGCCGGCCCCGCCTTTACCGCGAAATGGCTAGCGCCACGGCTGTATGAATTCGCGCAAGGCCATCCCGAGATCGAGCTACGCTTTTCCGCAGCCCTCAGGCAAATGGATTTTGACCGTGACGCGATTGATGTCGCCGTACGCTTTGGATACGGGCCCGATGAAGGCGTTTGGTCTTTGCCCCTTGCCGAAGAATGGGTCAGCCCGGTGATGTTGCCGGACTTGGCCGAGAAATACCCAACGCCGGAAAGCCTGACTGAAGCACCTCTTATCTTTGACGATTCAATTTCCTTTCTGAAACCCTCGGCGGATTGGGCCACCTGGTTCAAAGCGGTGGGCATGGATTTCGCGCCCACACATGGCCCCCGGTTCAGCCAAGCGGACCACGCCATCGATGCCGCGCTGGCGGGCGTCGGCGTTGTGCTGGGTCGCCGCGCCCTGATCGTCAAAGACATCGCAGACGGGCGGTTGGTCGCGCCCTACAAAATCGCGTTGGGCACGCAAGCCCGCTTTCGCTTTCTCTGCGCGCTGGGTACAGAAGACCGGCCCCACATCGTGGCTTTTCGCGAATGGATGTTGGGCGAGATCAAGAAAACCGGATTTGTGACAGAGCAAATGACCATCATCCCCGTCGAGACGTTGCACGCATCATGACCCAGTCGCGCGCCACCTTCATCGGCTTTTGGGCCGTTCTGCTATGGGCGCTTTTGGCGCTGTTCACGGTTGGTGCCTCTCCAACGCCGCCTTTGTTGCTGAATACGCTGTGCTTTGCCATCGGCGGCACAATCGGCGTGATCTGGACTTTGGCCACCGGTCAGCTGCAGGCATTGCGACAGGTGCCGTGGCCTGTCTATGTCTTTGGTACGCTCGGGTTATTTGGCTACCACGCGCTGTATTTTTCGGCCCTGCGGCTGGCACCGGCAGCAGAGGCCAGCCTGATCGCCTATCTCTGGCCTTTGTTGATCGTGCTCTTTTCCGGGCTCTTACCCGGCGAGCATTTGCGCCTGGGTCATGTCATTGGCGCCTGCGTCGGCTTTCTGGGCGCGGCGTTGATCGTTTTGGGGGGCGCAACCGGATTTGATGCGGCGGCCCTGCCCGGCTATGCGCTGGCGCTGTGTTGCGCGTTGACGTGGTCCACCTATTCGGTGATGTCGCGCCGCTTTGGCGATGTGCCCACCGTATCTGTGGCCGTCTTTTGCTTGGGCACCGCCGCGCTGTCGCTTCCGCTGCATCTGGCCTTTGAAACGCCGATCTGGCCCACGGGCACGTTGGGGTGGGCCTCTGTCATCGGCCTGGGGCTTGGGCCTGTCGGGCTTGCCTTTTATGTCTGGGACATCGGCGTCAAACAGGGCGACATTCAGGTGCTTGGCACAGCCTCATACGCTGCACCGCTGCTCTCAACAGTGGTGTTGGTGGTGGCTGGCGTGGCCGTGCCCAGCCTGACACTGGGGCTGGCCGCCTGTTTGATCACAGGCGGGGCGCTTCTGGCGGCGCGCGCGAGCGTGCGTTCTAAGCGTTTGTCAGACTGACAATCGCGTAATTTCTTCTTTTAATCGTAGTTTGGCTTTCTTCATGGCGGCAATCTTAAGATCATCCATACCGGGGGATCGTTGAGCAGCCTCCACTTCACCGCTCAGGGTTTCGTGCTTCTTTTTCAGTTCTTCAAGATGCGCCTGAACGCTCATGCAACTCTCCTTCTGCTCTGGTTTGCACCTTGAGCGAAGCATAGAAACGTAAACAAGTCACGCTGCAGGTGCATCAAATTTGTGCACAGTTTTATCCCCGTTTGGCATCAATTCAGCGGCCACAACGGCGCACCCTCTCGCAAAACCTTTGAAATCAACGGGCTATAATCGTCACCATCCTGTGTGTGGCTTTCGCCGCTATGCAGTATGACCGGCGCAGAAAGGCAAAATTTCGCGCGTCCGCCTTTGCGTGCACGCAAAATCATCAGCTCTGGCGCCCGTCCGGCGCGCGCGGAGAGCGGCAAAACCGCCACTGACCCCAGCCGCCCCTCAAGCGCGGCCAGCGCATCTGGCAGGCGGTCCATACGGTGAATGAGGTGAAAATACCCCTTGGGTTTCAGCCGCCGCGCCGCCACAGCGATCCAATCGGCAAGCGGTGTGTCTTCGCCAAGCGCGCCTTCGCGGCCCGGATCCTGCGCCGAGGTTGAGGCGGCGCGGTCAAAATACGGCGGGTTGGCGATAACGTGATCAAAGGCACGTTGTCGCAGGGCGGCAGGCAAATCGCCCAGATCCGCCGTCACCACATCCAACCCATTGCGTCGCGCCAGATCGGCATAGGCGGGCTGTCGCTCCACCCCCACCAGCTTCACATCCGCGCACCGCGCACCAACACACAGTGCCGCAGCGCCCACGCCGCAACCGAGATCAAGCAAGGATTGCCCTTGTTTTATTGGGACTGACGCCGCCAAAAGCACCGGATCCACCCCGGCGCGATAGCCTTGTTTGGGCTGCCACAGATGCAGCCGCCCGCCCAGAAACGCATCATGCGTGAGCGCGCTCACCGGCCCAGATCAATCTCGTTATCGCGCATCACCTGCATGGCGGCGTCATGATCATCGACGTGGACAAGCAAACGGCGCGGGAAGACGCCAATGCCGCCTTCGAGGACGCTCATATTTACGTCCACTTCGAAGCATTCTATATCCTCCCCTTGAAGAAGGGCGGAGGCAAAGGCGATGATCGTTGGATCGGTGCTGCGCAAGAGTTCCTTCATATCTCAAGGATGTAGAGACGGCAGCGCCCAAAGTCGAGCCTGCCCAATGGATCGTGATGGACGTACAAACCTCGCCTAAACCCCATGATGCCCTGGCCGCGCTCCTGCGCGACGACCTCGTCGCTGTGAATGACCTGATCCGCGCACGCATGGCCTCGGAGCATGCCCCGCGCATTCCAGAGGTCACCGCGCATCTGGTGGACGCTGGCGGCAAGCGGTTGCGGCCTTTGCTAACGCTCGCCTCGGCGGCTGTGTTTGGCTATGACGGGCCGTATCACGTGCACCTGGCGGCAACGGTGGAGTTCATTCACACGGCCACGCTGTTGCATGATGACGTGGTCGATGAAAGCGACCAGCGGCGCGGCAGACCAACGGCCAACCTGCTGTGGGACAATCAATCCTCCGTCCTTGTGGGGGACTACCTGTTTGCACGCAGTTTCCAGTTGATGGTGGAAACCGGATCGTTGCGTATTCTCGACATTCTGGCCAATGCCGCAGCCACGATTGCCGAAGGCGAAGTGCTACAGTTGTCCGCGGCACAGGATTTGGCGACGACCGAAGACACCTATTTGCAGATCGTACGCGGCAAGACGGCTGCGCTTTTCTCGGCGGCGACCGAAGTAGGCGGCGTGATCTCGAATGCGGATGAAGCGCAGATCAAGGCGATGTTTGCCTATGGCGATGCGTTGGGCATTTCGTTCCAGATGGCCGATGATCTGCTTGACGTGGCCGGAGATGCCGCAGCCACTGGCAAAAACGTGGGTGATGATTTCCGCGAGCGCAAACTGACGCTGCCCTTTATCAAGGCAATTGCCAAAGCCGATGCGGACGAGCGTGCGTTCTGGGAACGGACCATCGCGAAAGGCCAGCAAAACGACGGGGATTGGGAGACCGCTCAGGCGCTGTTGGTCAAGCATGGCGCGATAGATGACACACGCGCGGCGGCCTTTGGCTGGTCCGCCAAGGCGAAAGAAGCGTTGGCAGAGGTGCCCCAATCGCAAATTCGGGATCTGTTGATCGATCTGGCGGATTACGTCGTGGAGCGGATCAGCTGATTTATGGAACGGGCGCATCGGCTTCGAAGCCGATGGGGCGCCTGGAGCAAAGTCAGCTCTCTAACCGGCACCTGCCCCGCCAAACACGCAAGGCTGCACCCACCATCCAGGCTGTTTGTCGCCCAGAGCGTCAGCAGCCGCGCGCGCGGCTGCACCCCCGTCAAAAATGGCGAAACAGGTGCTGCCAGAGCCGGACATGCGCACAAGCTGCGCGCCATCGCAGGCTTCAAGCATCACAAGTACCTCAGCGATCTCCGGGGCCAAGGCGCCCGCTGGTTCCTGCAAGTCATTGCGCTGCCGGGCCAGCCAATCGACAGCAGCACCGCGGCCTACACCGTTGATCTCAAACGTCATCTCAGGCTGCGCCTTGTCCGTGAGCCGCGCAAAAACCGCCGGGGTTGGCACATGCACACCGGGATTGACCAACACCGCGTGCATCTGGGGCCAGTCTTGAACCGGGGCCAGATCTTCCCCAATCCCGCGCATCCGCACAGGCCCACCAACACGGCACACCGGCACATCCGCACCCAAGGTTAGCCCCGCCCCTTCAGGGGCCGTCAAAGCGTTCAGCACCGCCGCCGCGTCTGATGATCCGCCGCCGATCCCACCACCGTGCGGAAGGTTCTTTTCCAGCCGGATTTCCCCGCGCCATCCCGCAAGCTCTGCTGCCCGCCACACCAGATTGCGCGCATCCGTCGGCACACCAGTCGCAAATGGTCCGCTGACCTCCAACCGCATTTCAGGCCCTTCGCGCAGCCACAGCCGGTCACCCACATCTGAAAACACCACCAGCGAGTCGAGCAGATGGTACCCATCCGCCCGTTGTCCGGTGACATGCAGCGTCAGATTGATTTTGGCCGGCGCGAAGGCCTCAACCGTCGTCATTGGCCACTTTGAGCGGCGGCGCGCCTTCCTCTTCCAGAACGGCATCCAACCCCACATCCAGCTTGCGCCGGATCCGGTCAGGCTCTGCTTCGCCGGGGTCTTTTTCGTCGACAAAGCTCAAGGCGCGGCGCCACTGGAACTCGGCCTCGCGGGCGCGGCCCACGGCCCAATAGACATCGCCCAGATGATCGTTGACCACCGGGTCAATCGGCATCAATTCAACCGCGCGCTCCATATGGGTCACGGCCTCTTCGTGCCGGCCAAGGCGGTACAGCACCCATCCAAGGCTGTCGACGATATAGCCGCTGTCGGGACTGGCCGCGACAGCTTGTTCAATCATTTCAAGCGCTTCATCCAGCTTGATCCGCTTTTCCACCAGCGAATAGCCCAGATAGTTCAGCACCTGCGGCTGCCCTGGGCGCAGTTCCAGCGCGCGGCGGAAATCGGCCTCGGCCTCATCCCAGCGGTCCAGCCGTTCGTAGGCGATGGCGCGCGTGTAGTGCAAAAACCACTGCGTGCGCCCGCCGGTGTCAACCAGTTGCAGCGCAGTATTGTACGCGTCGACCGCAGCGCTCCATTCCTCTTGCTGGCGATAAATGTCGCCGATGTTGGAATAGATCTGCGGTATCTCCGGGAACCGATCCGCCAGTTGGTCCAGCACTTCGATCGCGGCATCCAGCTTGCTGACCCCGCGCAGCGCGCCCGCGCGGCCAATCTCGGCCGCGTAATAGGCCGGGTGCTCTGTGGCTACGGATTTATAGGCCACGGCGGCCAGATCCGGTTGGTCGAGCTCTTCCAGAACCTCAGCGGTAAACAGGATCGCATCCACATGATCGGGGCGCAAGTATTGCGCCATACGCCCATAGATCAGCGTGTAGTTCAGCCCCGCCTCGCTGCGCAGCGCCTCGGCCAGCGTATAATAGACCTCTGCCGCGCCATCACGCGCGGAGGTGACATGCGTAAACGGCAGCTTCTGTCCCGCCTGTAGCGGCGCCACGTAAGCTGACAGCTCCGGGTCACGGTCCGGGCCAAAGGCGGCGTCAATCGCCGCCAGTGCTTCGGCATTGCGGCCCAGTTGCGACAGGATTTGCACACGCGCCAAAACAGCTCCGCGCGTGATCGT